>DASPXD010000231.1:0-126299 GCA_035637435.1 Gemmatimonadales bacterium | reverse complement strand
GGTACCCTACCCTGATTTCGCGCTCTCCAGCACCATTCCCGGCGCCCACGCGGTGATGTAGCCGCTGATCGCCGAAGCGGCGACCGTGTATGGATTGGCGAGATAGAGTTGCCCCGGCCCTGAGCGGCCCGGGAAGTTGCGATTGATCGCGCTGATCGTCACTTCCTCGCGCGTCTTCGAGACGCCCGGCCCCGCATTGATGCACGCGCCGCACGACGGCTCCAGAAATGTGGCGCCCACCCGCTGGAACACGTCCAGATAGCCTCGCTCCTCGCAATAGCGCTTCACATCCTGAGAGCCGCACTGAATGAAGAAGCGCACCCAGGGCGCCACCCGTTCGCCGCGTCCGGCCGCTTCCGCCAGCACGCGGGCGTACATGTCCATGTCTTCTTTCTTGCCCGCGGTGCACGAGCCGGCGTAGGCGATGTCCACTTTGATGCGTTCGGTGACGGCATCGATGTACAGCCCGTTCCCGGGATCGCCCGGCAGGGCAATCATGGGACGAAGCCCCGAGGCGTCGATCTCGATGACCTCGCAGTACTCCGCATCCGCGTCGCTTGCCAGGCCAGCGCAGAGCTGCTCGGCATCCATCCGGGACAGCTTGCGGTAGTCCATCAGGTACGCGACCGTCTTGTCGTCGGGCGCCACGTAGCCGGTAAACCCGCCGACTTCCGCCGTCATGTTCGTCATCGTGGCGCGCTCGTCTACCGACAGCGACTCGACAGCATCGCCACAGTACTCCACCAGCTTGCCGATCGCCCTCCCCATTTTCACGTACGGATGGCGCAGAACCTCGAGCATGAAGTCTTTGGCGGTCACGTTATCGGGCTTTCGGCCGGTGATGACCACTTTCACCGTCTCCGGCACCTGCAGCCGCACGTCCTTGGTGATCCAGGAATTGAAGATCGCCGTCGTTCCCACGCCGAACGCGACGCAGCCGACGGCGCCGGCGTGGGGCGTGTGCGAGTCGGAGCCGATGATCACGTGGCCCGGTAAGGCGTGCGATTCGAGAATCTTGGAATGACAAATCGCCTCGGAGCCATGATGACCGAGCCGCAGCTCGCCGTAGAGCTTGATGCCCTGCGCTGTCGCGAACTCACGCTGTTTCTTCTCGAGCTGTAACGCGACGTCGAGCAACCCTTCCTTCACCCGCTCAGGCGTCATCGCTTCCGGCAGGAACGTGAGGTGGTCGCGGAACATCAGGATGGAGCGGGGATCGTTGACCTTGGCGTCTCTGCCGACAAGCTGCTCGAAGAAGATCGCCGCCATCGGCGTGACGTACTCGTGGCTGAAGCGAATGTCCGTCAAGACGAATCCCTCATCGCCCGGCTTTACCGCGGGGACGCCGATCTTGCCTTTCGCGGGGTCTACGACCCAGCGCCGCGCCAGGATTTTCTCGCCCAGCGTCATGGGACGCCGCGGGGTCTGCGGCGGATGCAGCACCACCTGACCTTGCAACCGGGCCATGTTGTAATTGAAGAGCCCGCCGTGCTCGATGATGCCGCGCGTGATCTCCCCCTCGCCCGCGGTGAAGGCCGATAGCGGGATGTCCTCGCCGCGTTTCACCTTGTCGAGGATGGAGAAGTCGGTCGTCGTGAGCACGCCGAGGTTCTGGCAGTTTTCGCGGTAGATGCGCTCGATGCTCTCCGCGACGACAAGCTTTATCCCCGCGCACATCTCCGCGTACGGCGATTGCTCGCGCGAGGAGCCCTTGCCCCGGCGCTTGCCGCTCACGGCGGCCACGAAGCCACCGCGCTTCACGGAGCCGCGGGTGATCGGGAATTCGTCGCGGCACTTGAGGCCGAGGTAGGGGAATTCGCCCAGCGTCTCGTCGTAGTAGTAGCAGATGTACGCCGGGGTGATTTCGTCGGTCGAGATGTCGTCGCGCAGCTTGTTGGCTGGCGTCCAGACGGGATCATGGCCGGCGAGCTGCGCGCGCACGAAGCCGGGATCCTCGGTCAGATAAAGAATCCGGCCCTGCAGGCGAACATTTGTGTCGCGCATGCGCGAAGTATCTTCTTGGAGCCTCATGTTCGCAACCGCGTTGTTGCTCCTGCAAGCGACTTTCCAAAGCCCGCGCCTCGTCGAAAGCTCCGGCGTCGCGGTGAGTCATGCGTTTGCGGCGCGTTGCTCGTGCTCGGCGCACAGGCGATCGACGGGGAAGACATCGCCTTGGGGCCCTGCCCGCTGCCATTGCGATTCGACTGTACCGCGTCGATCGACGGCATTGGAGCAGTCCGGATACAAGCGGTGAGGTTGCGGTGTCCACTCTGGTGCAGACGCTCGACATTCGTCCCAACACTGAGGCGGGCCGAGTCGTTACGGGTGGGGCCATCCGGCGGGACGGCCGTCTGGTCGCCACTCAGGACGTACAACGAGCTCTACCTCTTCTATCCGGGAATCGGCGGACGCCTGATACTCGCGCGGGAGCGTCCATGCAACATCGCCGGGGTCGACAACGGCGGCGAGGCGATCGACTTTCTTGGTGACACGACCTTTGTCTTGACGAGCGAAGCCGGCGCGACCGGGCCGGGTACGATTCACACGGTCAGCTGCGGTCTCTAACGGGAGAAGACCAGTCGATGGCGATCAAATGGCTCCACACTGTCACGATGCTGGTTGTCGGTGCAACGAGCGCGGTCGCGCAACAGATCCCCGTGGATACGGCGGCGATGGACGCCCATCTGCGGTTTCTGGCGAGCGACTTACTCGAAGGCCGCGCTCCCGCCACGCGCGGTGGCAGGCTCGCGGCCCAGTACATTGCCGCGCAGTTCCAGGCGATGGGGCTGCAGCCGGCGGGAGAAAACGGCACGTATTTCCAGCCCGTTGCCCTCGTCGGGATGACTCCGCATCCGGCATTCGCATGGGGCAAAACGGGCAGCGCGCCAGACAGCCTCACCTACCGTGATGCTTTCGTGGCCTGGGGCGAACGGCCCGAAGCCGATATCGCCGCGACCGGCGACCTGGTGTTCGTGGGCTACGGCATTCGGGCGCCCGAGTGGCAGTGGGACGACTACAAGGGCACCGACCTGCACGGCAAGGTGCTGCTGATGCTCGTGAACGACCCGGGTCTCGTCGACTCCACGGTATTTCTTGGAAAGATTCTCACCTATTACGGCCGCTGGACCTACAAGCTCGAGGAGGCGGCCCGCCAAGGCGCTGCCGGTGCGATCCTGGTGCACACGACGGAAAGCGCGACCTATCCGTGGGAAGTGGTGCGCGGATCGTGGTCCGTCGAGCAGTTCAAGTTGGACCAACCCTATTCTCCCAGCATCGCGTTCGCCGGTTGGGTGACGGAAAGCGCTGCCCGCGCTGCGCTCGCCAAGGCCGGGCTGAATCTGGACTCGCTGAGCCGCGCGGCGGCGCGCCGAGACTTCCGTCCGGTCGCGACCGGATTGCAGGCCGTGGTGCGCGTGCACAGCGATCTGCGGCGCGTCGAGTCGGAAAACGTCGCGGCACGGCTACCTGGGCGGGGGGGGCGCGACCCGCAGCTCGCCGCTCAAGCGGTGCTCCTGACCGCGCACTGGGACCACAAGGGGATCGGCCCCGCCGTGCGTGGGGACTCGATCTACAACGGTGCGGAGGACAACGCATCCGGCATCGCGGCCATGCTCGGCGCAGCGAAGGCGCTGACGCAGCTGCCCCGGACGGCGCGGTCGATCCTGTTTGTGGCAACGACGGCAGAGGAGAGTGGCCTGCTCGGCAGCGAGGCGTACGTGCAGCGGCCGCTGCTGCCGCTCGCCCAGACCGCCGCGGTCTTGAACCTCGATGTAACGAACGTTCGCGGCGCGACGCGCGACATCGGCGCCCTCGGCATGGACCGCTCGACGCTCGGTCCGCTGTTTGAGTCCGCCGCCCGCGCGGAGGGTCTGACGGTGGAGTCGCAGCCCGACATACGCGGCTCGTTCTTCCGTTCCGATCACTTCCCATTCGCTCGTTCCGGCGTCCCGGCGTTGTCGATCAAGCCCGGCGTCGATTTCGTCGGACGTCCGAAGGGGTGGGGCCAGGAGCAGGAGAACATTTACAACGAGCAGCGCTATCATCAGCCGAGCGACGAGTATCAACCCACGTTCCGCTACGCGGGGATGGCGCAGGAGGTTCGCGTGACCGTACGGACCGCGCGGGCGATCGCAAACGCCCCTGGCCTGCCACGGTGGCTGCCCGCCTCGGAGTTTCAGCGCCCAGAGCCCTAACGGGAACATCAAGGGGGATAATGGGTTAACCACAGGCGATTGCCCTTTGTGCTGGGGACGGATAAGTTGCGCGCGCTTTTGACCTAGCAGCACCAGCTGGTCCGACCTCCTACCACTGGAGCGGCGGTTGGAGATTCCCTCCACACATACCGTGCCTCTGTCGTGGCTATACGAGGCCGCCAGTCTCCCCATCCAGTATCGCACTCTGACTGAAGTCGTCCCCGAGCAGTCGCGCGACATCGAACGAGTCGCGGCGCTGCGCGAGGAGATCGTGCGTTACAAGGAATCGCTCGCGATCATCCGCAAACAGAAGGACACGGGGTTGTGGGGAGGGAATCTGCTCGCGCCCGCGCCCTCGAAGGCCATGGGGTGGAAAGAAGTCGGAACGATCTTTCAGTACCGCCGGCTGCTCGAGCTCGGCTGGCCCCCGGACGGCCGCTCGTTCCGTTTCGCCGATCGCTTTCTGTTTCGCCTGCTCTCGCGGGATGACGATCCCGCGCTGCTGGTCGAGTTCCAGCGCGCCGCCAAAGCCGACCCGGGCCTTGGCCTGTGGGCCCGCAGTATGGGCGCGCAGGCGGCCGCGGCAGCACTGGCTCGTGGTGCCCATCAAGATGATCCGCGGCTACGCGGCGCGGCGCATCGCATCGCGAGTGACATCTCGATGTACTTGCGAAGTGACGTGGCTCAGAAGCCGTTCCGGAAGGCCCACGGCAAGACGGTGCTGGATCCGCTTGTGTATCCGCCGACGGTGTTCTCGGTCGAGATGCTCGCCTTCATGCCGGCGGTCCAGCGCGAGCGCGCCGGCTTTCTCGAGCGGCTGGCGGCCTATTTCTCGATTCCCACCCCACGTCGGGCCTTCTCGATCCTGGCGGGAAAGAAGACGTTCCCACCGCTGTTCGAGCTGCTCGGCGACCCCCTCCACGCGGACGCCCAGGGGCGGGTAACGGACGTGGCATTCGCCGCTTACTGGCTAGAGTTGCTGGCACGGCTCGGCATCGTGCGCCAGGTACCAAGTGCGGCGAAAGTGCTGGCTCGGCTCTACAGCGAAACCGACGATCAAGGGGTTTGGAGTCCCGCTGGACTTCGTGTCATGCCCAAGTCCAGTAATCCTGTGGTATCGCACTACTTCCCTCTCGAAGGCCCTGGCAAGAGCCCCGCACAGCGCCAGACCGACGTGACGTTCCGCTTGGCGCTCATCGCCAGGCTGCTCGGGATGCCCTTGAATATCGTCTGACATAGCTGTTTCGGAACAACGTAGTAGTATTTGCTACTACAATGACAGTCGATTTGACGCCATTCGGGTTCACGCCGACCGAGTCGCTCGTCTACACGACACTGCTGCGACTGGGCCCGACGACCGGCTACGCCGTCGCGCGCGGGGCGCGCCTCGCCCGGGCGAATGCCTATGCGGCGCTGGAGGGATTGGTTACTCGCGGCGCCGCAACGCGGACGCCGCCACCCGCTCGCCCGGCTCGCTATCGGCCGACCGATCCGCAGGCTCTGATCGCGCAGCTCGCCATGGTCCAGGGGGAAGCGTTGGATCGATTGGGCCGCGATTTGCGCGGGTTAACACGTCCCGGCGATCCGGTGACCCGAGAAGTGTCAGGCAGCCGGGCGGTGGCGAATCTCGTGCAACAGTTGGTCGCCCGGGCCGAGCGCCGGGTAGAAGGGATAATGGCGGGCGAGTTG
Source organism: Gemmatimonadales bacterium (assembly GCA_035637435.1). Lineage (GTDB taxonomy): Bacteria > Gemmatimonadota > Gemmatimonadetes > Gemmatimonadales > GWC2-71-9 > 20CM-2-65-7. The sequence continues at coordinate 120,417 of DASPXD010000231.1, read as the reverse complement.
TGGCGGCCCACGCTACCCGCCTGGCGCCGCGCGGCTGAGCGGGCGCAGATCCAGTTGCTGATCCGCGGTGACCTGCCGCCGGACCCGCCCTCCTGGATCACGCCGGCCGCCGAGGATGCACCGGACGCGACGATACTCGTGATCGACGAGTCACAGCTGGTGATCACCGCGGGCGAAGCAGAGGCCATCGCCGGCCTTTGGACTTCCCATCCCCTTGTCGTGCAGCTCGCGCGACGCGCTCTGCAAACCATCTCGTGAGCGCGCAAATGATGGTGGGCTGCGTACTGCTGCTTTCGAGCGCCTGCCGTGCTGCCCCGATTCCTGAAGCGCAGCGCTATCCAGCCGGGACGCCGTTTCGCGCTCAATACAGAACGATCGACGGCACGCGCCTCCGAATGATCGATTCGGGCAACGGGACGCCCGTGGTGTTCATTCACGGGATCGGAGCATCGTTGTATGGCTGGCGCTACGCGCTGCCGGCAGTCGTAGCGGCCGGCTACCGCGGCGTGGCGTTCGACAATCGCGGGTTTGGATTCTCGGATAAGCCGGCGCACGGATACAGCAACGGGGCGTATGCGCATCTGGTCGTTGCGCTGCTGGACTCGCTCGGCATCTCGAGCGCGGTCCTCGTGGGGCATTCGATGGGTGGCGCCATCGCTGCCGAGGTCGCTCTCGCGAATCCGGATCGGGTGCGCGGCATGGTTCTGATCGACGCGGCCGGCTACGGCGTCCGGTGGCCCGGCGTCCTGAAGATCGCGCGCTGGCGGTTTCTGGGAGCCATGGCCACGACATTTCGAGGACGCTGGGCCACGGGCCGGATTCTTCGATCGACGTTCGCCGATCCCCGCAAAGTCACCGAAGCCGACGTCGATCAGTACTACGCCCCCGTTCCGGATCGGGACTATGGGCGTGCCTTGCGAGGTGTGCTCCGGGAGTTCAGGTTCGACAGCCTCGGCGGACGCCTCGGCACCGTGCAGACACCGACGCTGATCCTGTGGGGCGACGCCGACCGGTGGATTTCGCTGCGCGACGGCAGCCGGTTTGCGCGCGAGTTGCCGCGCAGCGAGTTCGTCGTTGTGGCGCACAGCGGCCATGACGCGGCCGAGGAATCGCCCGATCAAGTGAACCGCTTGCTGCTGGATTTCCTCAAGGAAGGTCTGTCCCGCATTCCGGAGAACGTCGCATGGTCCACGCCGTTATCGCGCTCCTCGCGCTCCAGCAACCGCTAGACTCCGCCTACACCGCCAAGATCCGTGAGCTGACGACTGAGCCCCGATTCAACACGGAGCTGACCGACCATCTGCCCGCCGACCCCCGGGTACCGACCCCGTTCAAAGTCCTCGGCTATGTGCCGGGCACGGTCGGCCGGCTGTCGTACGTCGCGGATATCACGCGGTATTTCCGGGCGCTCGATGAAGCATCGCCGCGGGTAAAGGTCTTTGACTTGGGGACCAGCGATGAGGGCCGGCCCATGATCGTGGCCGCCATCGCGGATTCGGCGACGATCACCCAGCTCGACCGCTATCGCGACATTACCGCGGCATTGGCCGACCCGCGACGTCTGACAGCCGATTCGGCGCAGCGGCTGATCGCGACGGGGAAGCCGATCTATTACGCGACGGGTTCCATCCATTCGCCCGAGACAGGCTCGCCGGAAATGCTGATGGAGCTGGCCTACCGGCTTGCGACGGAAGACACGCCACTTATCCGGCAGATTCGCGACAGCATCATCACACTCATCACGCCCGTGACCGAGGTGGATGGCCGTGACCGGATGGTGGACATCTACCGCTACCGGAAGGCGAACAAGAACATCGGGCCCGGCCTCATCTATTGGGGGAAGTACACGGCCCACGACAACAATCGCGACGGCATGGTGATGTCGCAGGTTCTGACGCGCACGATGATGAACACGTTCTTCGCCTGGCATCCGACGGTACTGCATGATCTCCACGAGTCCGTCCCCTTCCTCTATACCTCCACAGGAACGGGACCGTACAACCGCGAGCTCGATCCGATCGTCATCAGCGAATGGCACGAGCTGGCATTCCAGGAGATCACCGAGCTGACCAGGCGCGGGTTACCGGGAGTCTGGACCCACGACTTCTACGACGGTTGGACGCCGAACTACATGTTCTGGGTGGCGAACGGCCACAACTCCATCGGCCGCTTCTACGAGACGTACACATCGCGCGGCGCCGACTGCCACACCGTCAAGCTCCCGGAGCGACAGACCTCGATCGAGTGGTTCCGTCCCAATCCGCCGCTCAACGGGGTGCGCTGGTGCATCCGCAACAACATCAACTACCAGCAGTCGGCCCTCCTCATCGCATTGAACTACATGGCGCGCAACGGGCGCCGCTACCTCGATCAGTTCTATCGCAAGGGCGTGCGCGCCGTCGAGCGTGGGCGCGCGAAGGATGGACCGAACGCGTATCACATTCCCGCGGGCCAGGCGCGTGCGGTCGAGGCTGCGAATCTCGTCAACCTGCTCCGCTTTCACGGCATCGAGGTACGACGCGCCGATCGCCCGTTCAAAGCGGCAGGCATGGACGTCGCGGCGGGTGATTACATCGTGCGCCTCGACCAGCCCTATGGCCCGCTCGCAAAGAGCTACTTCAGCAAGCAGGACTACGGCCCCGACGATCCACGGCCGTACGATGATACGGGCTGGACGCTGCAGTACGTGCGGAACGTCGCGCTCCATGCGATCAACGACACCAGCGTGTTGCGCGCGCCCGCGACGCTGATGACCGCGGATGCGCGTGTGAAAGGTCAGGTGACCGGCGTCAGGGCTCCCGCGGCGTATCTGATCGCGCCGACGACCGAGAGCGGGCTGATCCAATTCCGCTTCGCCTTGCGCGATGTCCGGATGTGGGCGAGCGAGGACTCGTTTACGCTCGATCGACGGACCTGGGGGCGTGGAACAACGATCGTCTCAGCAGGCGACGGCGCGGACAGCCGCATCACACAAGCCGCGGAGTCGCTCGGTTTGAGCGTCACCGGCGTGCGGCCGGTACCACAGGTTGCGCGGCACGAGCTGGACGTGCCCCGCATTGCGTTGGTGCACTCCTGGCTCAACACGCAGAATGAAGGGTGGGTGCGGTACGCCTTCGATGTCCTGGGGATCCCGTACACGTATCTGAGCGTGCAGCAGCTCAAAACCCTAGACATCTTGAAGCAGTTCAACGTGCTCATGCTTCCGTACGTCAGCAACAACGCGCAGCAAATCGTGAACGGGTTGCCGATGAACGGCCCGCCGATTCCGTGGCGCCGCACTGCCGAGACCCCCAACCTCGGCGGAATGGATTCGACGGACGACGTGCGCCCCGGCATCGGCCTCGAGGGCGTGACGGCGCTCAGCCACTGGATAGACGCGGGTGGCGTGGCGATCACGGAGGGCGGCACTTCCGCCGTGTTCACGGATTACGGCGTGACCCGGGGCGTCGACATCACCCCGGCGAAGCAGCTGCGCGCGTCGGGCGGGATCTATCGTGCCGTCCTAAAGGACGGGCGCAGTCCGATTGCGTACGGATATGCCGACACGTTGGCGGTCTACTTCAACCAGGTGCCGCTCTTCCAGCTGGACACCAGCACCGACATTCCTGAAGATCAGGATGCGGGCCTGACCGCGGAGCAAGCGCGAGCGCGGCCGCGGGTCGTCCTGAGCTTTCATCAGAAGCGTGACTCGCTGCGGCTGTCCGGTTTGCTCGTCAGTGGAGAGGAGCTGGCTGGTCGCCCCGCGGTGCTCGACGCCCCCGTCGGTCAGGGGCACGTGGTGCTGTTCGCGATCCGTCCGTTCTGGCGGTGGGAGACACAGGGGAGCTTCGCGCTCGTGTTCAACACGATCCTGAACTGGAACGATTTGGGTGTGAGTTGGCCCGCGGCGCCGAAGCCGAATACCCGGCCAGTGGCGGCGCCAGACGACGGGCCTTAGATTTCATCAACCGAACGGTTGATGAAATCGCCCAATGCCACCTAAGTTAGGTAATGATAGGGCATTACGAATTGTCGCGGCGGCCCGAGAAGAGTTTGCTCGGCGCGGCTTTGCGGGCGCGCGCGTCGAACAGATCGCGCGGCGCGCGGGCGTCAACAAGCAACTGCTGTTCTACTACTACCACTCGAAGCGCGGCCTTTTCCAAGCGGTCCTAACTGAGTCCGCCGGTGAGCTGGAAACCGCTCTGACGAGTCTATCGCTCACCGCTGGTGGGCCGCTCGAACGCCTGCGGCTCACGCTGCAAGCCCAATTCGAGTTTCTGGCGCGCCATCCGCAGATGGTCGCGCTGTTGGGACAGGGAAGCCGCCCCGGGGCGGGGGGGGGAGGGGGAGCCGCCTTCGCGCCCGCTATTAATCGCCTGGTCGTGCTGCTCGCCGAAGGTCAGGGCCTGGGCCAGGTACGGGACGATCTCGACCCGCACCTCGCCGCCGCTCAGGCGCTGATCCTCATGGTGGGTTACCTCAGCCTGGAAGCGGTTGTCGCTGCCAGCGCGCGGCCGCTCGGCGCCGATGAGCCGGCACTGCGCGAGCGGTGGCGCGAGGCAGCGGTCGAGCTAGTGGTGGGCGGTGTGAGCGCGCGCTAGGCCGAGTGGCGCTTCGGTTTCGAAGATCAGATGGCCGGACTCGAATCGGGCGCCGCGCAATGCGAGGCTCAGTACGTCGCCCAACTCCTCGACCAGGTGCACATCGAGCGTCTTGCGGGCCTCCTCCGGCAGATCTTCGAGATCCCGCTCGTTTTCTTTCGGCAGAATGATCGACGTGATTCCCGCTCGAATTGCGCCGAGCACCTTCTCTTTCACGCCGCCGATCGGCAGCACGCGGCCACGCAGCGTGACCTCGCCCGTCATCGCGATGTCGTGGCGCGCCGGCCGGCGCGATAGCGCCGAGACGAGCGCGGTCGCCATCGTCACGCCTGCGGAGGGGCCATCCTTCGGAATAGCACCCGCCGGCACGTGCACGTGAATGTCCGTGTCGACAAACGCGCCTTCGGGAATACCGAGTAATTCGGCATGCGACTTCGCATAGGTGAGCGCAGCGCGCGCCGATTCCTTCATGACGTCACCGAGCTGTCCGGTGAGGACCAGCTCCCCCTTGCCGCGCATGACGCTGGCTTCGACGAACATGATGTCGCCGCCCACCGGGGTGTAGTACATGCCCGTCGTCACGCCGACCTGATCCTCGCCGGCCATGCGCTCGGGATGCACCTTCGGCCGGCCGATCAGGTCCGGAATATCCTGCGGTCCGACCGTGACGTTCTCCACCGCCCCATCGGCGATTTTGCGGGCGACTTTGCGGCCCAGCTTGCCGATTTCGCGTTCCAGCTGGCGCACGCCGGCCTCGCGCGTATAGCTCGAGATGATCTCGCTCAGCGCCCGGTCACTCAGCGTCAACTGCCCGGCCAGCAGGCCGTTTTCGCGCAGCTGTCGCGGCACCAGGTAGCGCTTGGCGATTTCGAGCTTTTCCCGCTCGGTGTAGCCCGCAAAGTTGACGGTCTCGAGCCGGTCGAGCAGCGGTCCGGGAATGCTCTGCAAGAAGTTCGCGGTCGCAATGAAGAGCACTTCGGAGAGGTCGAACGGCACGCCGAGGTAATGGTCCGTGAACGAGTCGTTCTGCGCCGGATCCAGGACCTCGAGTAGCGCCGCCGCGGGGTCTCCCTGGAACGAAATGCCCAGCTTGTCGACCTCATCGAGCAGGAAGATCGGGTTCTTCGCACCGGCCTGCTTCATCCCCTGGATGATGCGGCCCGGCATGGCACCGACGTAGGTGCGCCGGTGGCCGCGGATATCCGCCTCATCGCGCGCGCCACCAAGGGAAATGCGGACATACGGCCGGCCCATCGCGCGGGCAATCGACTTGGCGATCGAGGTCTTGCCGACGCCCGGCGGACCGACGAACAGCAGCGTCGGCGCGCGCGCGGCGCGGTCGTCCTCATTCCCCGGCGCTGCCTCCTTCGGCTGGCGCTGGCGCAGCTGGCGAACCGCGAGGAACTCGAGCACCTGATCTTTGACATCCTGAAGCCCGTAGTGGTCCTCCTCGAGGATCTCGGCCGCTCGCTTCAGATCGAGCGACTCATCCGCCCGCTTGCTCCAGGGCAGCTCGGCGACGGTTTCGAGATAGGTCCGGATGACCTGCGCTTCCATCGATTCGCGACCGGCGCGCTCGAGGCGTGCCAGCTCCCGATCGACTTCCTTGCGGGCAGCCTCCGGCAGCTCGAGTGCGTCGAGGCGCTTCTTCAAATCATCCGCCTCAGCGGCCTCGCCTTCCTCACCCAGCTCCTTGCGGATTGCCTTCATCTGCTCGCGCAGCAGCATTTCGCGCTGCCGCTCGCCCAACTCCTCCTGGACTTGCGACTTGATGTCTTCCTGCGCGTCGAGCACGGCGATCTGGCGTTGGACGTGGACTATCACCCGGCGCAGCCGGTCCTCCACGGCCAGCGTCTCCAGCAGCTGCTGGCGCTCGACCGATTGGATATCGAGGTGCCCGGCAACGAGATCGGCGAGGGCGCCGGGGTCACTCACGCCCTCCAGGACCTGCTGCACGACCTCGGCCGGCAGGCCCGACTTCTGTCCCAGCTCGGCGGCGCGCTCGCGGACCTCGCGGTGCAACGCTACGAACGCAGCATCCTTCTCATTGAGAGGAGGAAGATCGGGCGTTTCGCGAACCGTGGCTTCGAGATAGCCGTTGGTCTCAGAATAGTGGACGGCGGTACCACGGCCTTCGCCATGCAGGATCAGCTGGACACCGCCAAGATTCCGCTGGACCTGACTGATGCGCGCGATCGTGCCGGTGGTATAGAGCACACCGGGGGATACCTGATCGACGTTCTCCTTCTGGGCGACGGCGAAGACCTTGCGGTCGGCTTGCTTGAGGGCGGCTTCTATGGCACGTAATGTCGCGGGACGGCCCGCACCGATCGGCGTCGCGACGCCCGGAAACAACACGGCATCGCGTAGCGGCAGTACGGGCAGAGTCATCCGGTCTGACATTGGCATCTCCGATTGTAAGTTGCGTGGCTTGTATTCCGGTATGCGGAATGCACCGACCATGCCACTAAAAAACGCCGGTTGCGGCAGGTCCGTTCCGGATTACGCCGCCAAAGCGGCGCTTGGCTGCCAACTCGACGCTTGAAGAGTATCTTTTTGACCTCGAATGAATTGTAGAACGGCATGACCGACCTGCTGGCGCAGCGGCTCAGCCAGGCCCTTGGCTCCTCCTTTACCCTGGAGGGGGAGATTGGCCGCGGCGGGATGGGGGTCGTCTACCATGCGCGGGATGAGCGGCTCAAGCGGAAGGTGGCGGTCAAGGTCCTGCCGCCGGAGCTCGCCTTCCGTGAGGAAATCCGCATCCGCTTCCTGCGCGAGGCGGAAACGGCCGCGCGCTTGTCCCATCCGCACATCGTGCCGATTCACTCCGTCGGCGAAGGACCGGACGGCCTCGTCTATTTCGTGATGGCCTACGTGGATGGGGAGTCGCTCGCGGCGCGCCTCAAACGCCGCGAGCGACTGCCGCCTGAAGAAGCCCGCCGCATCATGATGGAGACGGCTGATGCATTGGGAGCGGGACATGCCCTCGGCATCATCCACCGCGACGTCAAGCCGGACAACATCCTGCTCGAAGGCAGCCGCGGCAGGACCGTCCTCACCGATTTCGGAATCGCCAAGGCGCTGACCTCGACCACGGGGCCCGGAACACTGACGGCCACGGGTGTCGCGATTGGCACACCGCACTATATGAGCCCGGAGCAGGCCGCGGGCGATCGCGAGATCGACGGACGCTCGGACATCTACAGCCTGGGCGTCGTCGGCTACCAGATGCTCGCCGGTGAGTTGCCTTTCTCGGCGCCGACCGTTCCGGGATTGCTGCTCAAACAAATCACCGAGCAAGCGCCCAACCTCCAGGACAAGACACCGACCTGCCCGGACGATCTGGCGTCGTGCGTCATGCGCTCGCTCGAGAAAGAACCGGAAGCGCGTTGGCCGACAGCAGACGCGCTGCGTCGCGCGCTCGAATCGCGCACCGCGCCGCCGTACCGCCCATCGCGCCGCACCAGCGGCGGGGCGGGCGCGGCTCGCGGTAACACGCGCCTGGGCGGTGGCGGGGGTGGCGGGGGTGGACCCCCGGCGCGGCTCTCCGGCGGTGGCCGCCCCCTGGAACGGCGCCGCGCGAGCCGGCCCACGAAGCGCGATCCGAAGTCTGACCTGACGCCGGCCGGCGAGCCGAAGATGGTCGCGAAGTTCCGTGACGGGTTCGTCTCCTGGGCTTCGGTCTGTGGCGGGTTGATGCTGATCGACATGATTCAGGGCGGCGGCCTCGGGTGGTCGTTGTTCGTGACCGTCCCGTGGGCCGCCTTTGGCCTGCTGCCGCAGTACATGAAGCTGTGGCAGACGGGTTATTCCTGGCGCGACGTGCTGAACCGTCCGGCCGCGCCCGACGCGCAGCAGGCGCTGGGGGGGGCGGGGTGGGGGGGGGGCGGTTCCGGCGGAGGGCCACGCCGCAATCTGCCTCCGCCCAAAGCCGATGAATTCGGGCACAACGTCGACAAGGTCCGACAGGTGCGCAACGATCGGGAAGCGATTCTCAAGATCATGGAGCGCGTCCCGACGTCGGAGCGAAAGCTGTTGCCCGACGTCGTGGCGACGGTCGACGGGCTGCTCAAGCGCGCCGAGGAGCTCGCGCGGATGCTGCATGGCATGAGCGCCGACGTCGACGATGGCGCGCTGGAGCGCATCGAGGTGCGGATCGAGGCGGTGAAGCGCTACGAAGAGGGGAGCGAGCGCGAACGACAGCTCTCATTGCTCGAGCGGAACCGTCAGGCGTTGAGCGATCTGCTCAGCAGGCGGCGCAACGTCGAGGAGCAAATCGAATCGTGCGTCCTCGCCATGCAGAATGTGCGCTTCGACTTGCTACGGCTGCGGTCTGCCGGCGTCGCGGCGGTGCTGAGCGATCTGACGCACGCGACGCAACAGGCGCGCGCGCTGTCGCGCGATGTGGATCACGTCATTGCGGCCGCGGGCGAGATCCGCGACGTCCTCAGTGCTTCGCCTTCCCCCCTGCAGCAGCCCGGCGGGCCGAGGTCCCAGTCCCCACCGTAGGCTCCTGACCGGCCCAGCATTCCCGTACCAGCGCGGGACCGTTGTCACGCTGTAGCGCGAAATCCAACAACTCGACGAAGCTCGCGGCGGCCTCCTCGCAGCGTCCCGCACGTAGGGCAGCGACCGCGGCGAGCTCGCGGTACCGCGCCGAGCCGGGACGACGTGCCGCCGCGTAGCCGAGCACGCTGTCGGCCTGGGGCGCCGGCGCGTCCAGGGCAATCTGGCCGAGCGCTTGGGAGAGGAATTCTCCGGGGAAGGGATGGTGGAATGTGCCTTCGGCCGCGCTGAGTGCACCACGCGCCTGGATCGCGGCCTCCGACCAGCGGGAGCCCCGCACGGCGAGCAACGAAAGTGCGGCGCGTGCCTGCGCGGTGTCCGCACCCGCGGCCAGCGCCTCCCTGAGCGCCATCGCGGCTGACGGCTTGTTACGCGCCGCCGCCAGCAGCGCACGCATCAACAAAGCGTCGGGGCGTGGCGTGCGAGCGATGACAACGTTGAGAAGCGAATCCGCTTGTGCCGTATCGCCGAGCGCGAGACGAATGCCCGCGGTGCGAACGCTCCACTCCGCCACATCCGGTTGCGCGCGATGGGCGGCCTCGAGGTAGGGGAGTAGACTCGCGTCACTGCGCCGCGCCGCGAGGATCCGCAGCAGCTGGAACGGCGACGTCGCGTCTCCCCGGTTGCCGATCTGCACGAGCGAGTCGAAAACGGCATAGGTCCCGCCGTCGGGATCGAGGAAGCGTCGTGCCGCGACAAACTCGAGCCGCGGCCGGTCATCGCTGTGGCGAAAGGTCGCGCGCGTTACGAGACGTGCGACGCCGGAGTCCCCGAGGAGTAACCGGCCGGCGTACTGGTCCGGCGATTCGACGTTCAGCCACTCGCGCGACAGCGTTCCTACTGCACTGCCCGGACGCAGCAACAGCGTCAACCAGTCGTGGTCGTAGGTAAGCGGACGCGCCGACGCGAGCACGATCAGGTCCGCCGTGCCTCCGAACCAGACGTTGATGTGGGGGAACACCTCGTGCAGGCTGCGCACGATCCCGGCGACGACCGGCAGCGGCAGCTGATACAGCTGGATCCATTGGCAGAAGACGCCGTCATCGGCGAGCCGCGCTTTGGCGATGCGGAAGAACTCGGGCGTGTAGAGCGTCGCGATGCCCGCAACCCACGGATTGGACGGCTCGGAAACGATCACGTCGTAGCGTTCGCGATCCAGTTGGAAGGCGCTGCGTGCATCGTCGACGACGACCGACGCTCTGCGCCGGGCAAGCACCGAGTCGTTCACGGCGAGAAAGAAGCTGTCCATCTGCACGACGGCCGGCTCGATCTCGACCACCTTGACGCGCGTCAGCCCGGGCACGCTGGCAAGCACGTGGGCGGTCACGCCCGTTCCGTACCCGATCACCAGCGCCGACGTCGGCGCGACGCGCGCCGCCGCGGGCGCCAGGCCGAGCATGATCTGCGTGTCCATGTCGCCGCGGTCGGATCCGTCGACCTTGCCGTTCACCCGCAGCGACCGGCCCGTTTCACCTTCCCACACACTCACGGTGGCATTCGGGCCTTCTCGGTACGCCAGCTGGCGCACGCCACGGTGCGTCAGGAACCGCTGCCGCTCCGCCTTGTCCATACGCTGGCGCGCGTAGATCGTGGGGCCGAGGTCGATGAGGCGAGTACTCCACCCCGGCGCCGCCGCAGCAGACAACAGGGCCAGGGTGCCTAATGCGCCTCCCGCCAGCACGCGCACCCGCAGGCGCCGGTGCTCGGCTGAGGCTTCGGCGACACCGCGCGCGGCGATTGCCGCAAGCGCGAGTGCGGCAAGGCCGTTGACGACGAGACCGACGCGCAGCGTGACCTGGGTTCCCAGCACCACGACGAGCAAGAATCCGGTGAGCACCGCGCCGAGTATGCTGCCGATCGTGTTGAGGGCGTAGGCCGCGCCGACATCGGCGCCGCGCGCCTGGCGCGTGCGTGCCGTGAGATCGGTGAGCAGCGGGAACGTCATCCCCATGCCGATCGCCGGAATCAGGACGACTGCTCCGACCGCCACACCCATGAGCCCCAAGCGGGACGCCGCGCTCAGGTCGGGAATCTGGAACACGGCAATGATGTAGGACGGCAGGAATCCAAAGAACAGAAACAAGGCGGCGGCGCCGACGCCCGTCACACCCTGCGCCAGCGCAGCGCTCGCGGCCGTATCAGCGCGCGGCAAGCTGCGCCGGGCGACCAGCACGCTGCCGAGGCCGATGCCGAGGAGGAAGACCAGCAGGATCAGGGTGAAGGCATAGGTGGATCCGCCGACGACCATCACCAGGACGCGAGTCCACGCGATCTCGTTGAGCAAAGCGGCAAAGGCGGTGAGGCCGAGCAGGATCAGGGCCAGAGTTCTCAAGTGATCACGAGTCGGTATTGGTTCTTCCCCGGGCTGGCGCCCGGGGTCAAGGACACTCTGGTCGCGCCCCAGTGCGATCGCAGCGGCGCCAATCGCGAGGTTGACCGCGGCCGTCGCCCAGAGCGAGGCCCGAACACCGACAAACTCGATCAGAAAGAATCCGGCGAGCGCCGTGCCGGTCATGGCACCGAGCGTATTCAGGCCATAGAGACGGCCAAGCCACGGCTTCAGCAGCCCCCGATCCTCGCCCATGAGCGCCCGGGTCAACACCGGCAGGGTGCCGCCCATGAGTGTCGTGGGGATGAGCAACACGAGCGCGGCGAGCCCGAAGCGCAGCGCTACGGTGACTGCGCCGCCTTCGAGGCCGAGCGCGCCCGCGATTCCGATGTAGGCCCAGTGCGCGAGCGCGAGCACCAACGGGGAGATGATGCCGAAGACGCCGATCGCGATCTCGAGCCAGCCGTACAGCACCGCCGGGCGCGGCGAGCGATCCGCCATGCGTCCCAGCAGCCAGGCACCCAGGCCGAGGCCGCCCATGTAGGCGGCGACGACGGTCGTGACCGATTGAATTGTCGAACCGAAGGATTGATACAGGACGCGGACCCAGAGGAGCTCGTAGATGAGCCCGGTGGCGCCCGACAGAAAGAATAGGAATGTGTAGGCGAGTGCCGGCTTAGAACGCATGCAGCTCGCGCATCGCCTGCGCGAGATCCTCCACCTGGGGCAAAATGTAGTCCTCGAGGTCGGGCGCGTACCCGACGAACGTGTCCGTCGACGCCACGCGCTTGACCGGCGCGTCCAGCCAGGGGAAGCACTGGTCCGCGATACGCGCCGCGATCTCGGCGCCGTAGCCCCACGACTGCGCGTCTTCGTAGGCGACGATCACGCGGTTGGTCTTGCGGATGGAGGCTTCGATCGTGCCCCAGTCCACGGGCGACAGCGAGCGCAGGTCGATGACTTCGACGCTGATGCCCTCGCTCTCCTCCAGCCCCTTGGCAGCGACGAGCGCACGCTGCACCACCGCTCCATACGCGACCACCGTCAGCGCCGTCCCCTCCCGCACCACCTTCGCTTTCCCGAACGGAATCATGAAGTTGGGGCCGGGATTCGGGGCTTTGTTGTAGGTCTGGCGGTAGAGGTGCTTGTGTTCGAGGAAGAGGACGGGATCGTCGCAGCGAATCGCCGTGCGCAGCAGCCCGTTGGCATCCAGGGCGGTGGACGGGCAGATGACCCGCAGCCCCGGAACGGACGTGAAGACGACGGCGCCGGTCTGCGAGTGGTACACGGAGCCGCCCTTCAGGTAGCCGCCGTACGTCACGCGCACGACCACCGGCGCGCTGAATGCGTTGCTCGAGCGCCAGCGGATCGTCGCCAGCTCGTTGCGCAGCTGGTGATATGCCGGCCAGATGTAATCGAAGAACTGGATTTCGACGACGGGCTTCAGCCCGCGCGTCGCGAGGCCGACCGCGCGTCCGATGATGTTGGCTTCGGCGAGCGGCGAGTTGTAGACGCGGGTGCCGCCGAACTGGCGCTGCAGGCCCCACGTCACCTTGAACACGCCGCCTTTGCCCTTCACTTCCTTCAGGTATTGCTCCCGGCTGACGTCCGCGACGTCCTGGCCGAAGACGACGATGCGCGGGTCGCGCGTCATCTCGTCTTTCATGCACCCATTCAGCAAGTCCACCATCGTGGTGGGCTCGCCGGTAAAGTGCGGATCTTCTTCGGTATCGAATTGCTCAGACGTCGGATCGACGTCGGGCGAATAGACCCAGAGCAGCGCGGATTCCGGCTTGGGTTGCGGCGACGCGAGCGCCATGTCCGCCGCGACCTGTATCTCTTCTTCCACCTGAGCCTTGATGGCCGCGATCTCGGACGCCGTGGCGACGCCCTCGTCGAGCAGGCGTTTGGGGAACGCGGTCACGGGGTCACGCTTGGCTTCTTCCTCGCGCTCGCGCGGAGGTTTGTAGAGAATCTCATCGTCGGACAGCGAGTGCGAGTACGGCCGGATTACGTGCGCGTGCACCAACGCCGGCCCCTTGCGCTGCCGGCACCACTCCGCGGCGCGAGTGATGGCTTCGTAAGAGGCCACCGGGTCGCAGCCGTCCACCTCTTCGATGCAGAGATTGGGGAAGTTGCTCACCAGCTTGGATACGGAGCCGCCAGCGGTCTGCACCTCGATCGGCACCGAAATCGCGTATTTGTTGTCCTCGATGAGGAACAGCACCGGCAGCTTGAGGTTGGTGGCGCTGTTCAACGCTTCCCACCACTCGCCCTCGCTGGTCGTGCCGTCACCGGCGGAGCAGTAGACCATCTCGTCGCCGTGGATCGGCTTGTCCTTGATCTCGTCGATCCGGTCGTAGCGGAGCCACGCCTCCGCGCAGCCGACCGACTGGAGGAATTGCGTGCCGGTGGGGCTCGACTGGCTCACGATGTTGAGCTGCTTATGGCCCCAGTGGGAAGGCATCTGGCGGCCGCCCGAATTGGGGTCGTCCGCGGCCCCGACCCCCGCGAGCAGCATCTCCGTCGGCGTCATGCCGAGGGTCAGAGCCAGGGCCCGGTCGCGGTAGTATGGATAGAACCAATCGTAGCCGGGCCGCAGCACCTTGCCGGCGGCGACGAGCACTGCTTCGTGGCCGGCGCCCGAGATCTGAAAGAAGATCTTGTTCTGACGCTTGAGCTGAATCTCCTTGTCGTCGATGCGGCGCGACAGGAGCATCAGCCGGTACATATCGAGGAGATCGGCCTTTTGGAGCGCGCGCGTCTTCGTCGCCGCGCGGGAGCGTGTTGCCATGCCCCAAAAATAGCCTAGTTCGGTGCCTTCGGTGCGGCCAATAACTCGCGCAGCCGGGGGAATTGCTCGGTGGCGACGCGGATCGTCCGGTCGTTGCGCAGCACGAACGCCTCGCGAGCTTCGGGACCCCAGCGCACCTCCGCCGCGCGGGCGGCAAGAATCCGCGCCAGGCGCTGATCCAGCAGGCTGTCGGTCACTGCGCTCACGCCGAGGCGCGTGCGCACGCGCGACAGGAACGGTGGTAGTAACTTCGCTCGCCATTCGGTTTCCGCGGTCAGCCACGCGGTGCGCGCGGCTGGCGTCGCCGGCAGCGTTTGCGCGACGCTATCCGACACCGCGTCGTCGAATCCCGAATCGGCGGCCGCGCTCCACCAGACCGGCAGCGGCGCGATGATCGGCACGACGATGTCGGGCACGATGCCGCCGCCACCGCGGACGGCGCGTCCCGCGTCGGTCTTGAACACGGCGAGCGTGTCTTCCTCGGCACCGGATCGTCCCGCAAAGCTCAGGTACTGCTCGTAGCCGATGCCGTGATAGCGCCGCTGAATGACGCGCCCGCTCGGCGTGATCACCCGGCCGACGGTCAGCCACACGATGTCGCCCGACGGGAGAAAGAAGATCGACTGCATCAGCGCCTTGCCGAAGCTGCGGCGTCCGACCAGCACGGCCCGGTCATGGTCCTGCAGCGAGCTGGCGAGCGCTTCCGCCGCGCTCGCGCTGCGCTCATCGATCAGCACCACGAGCGGGATCTCGCGGAATTCGCCGTCACGCTTGGTGACGAAGGTCGTATCGGTATCGCGTTTGCGGCCGCGCGTGCGAAACACCACGGCGTTCTTGGGCAGGAACTCGCTCGCGATCTCCACGGCGGAGACGACGATGCCGCCGGGGTTGGCGCGCAAGTCGAGGATCACGCGCTGCGCATGCATGCTGCGCAGCTGCTTCATGCCGTTGTGCACGTCGTCCGCCGCGGTGGGGGCGAACTCCTCCAGCCGCAGGTACCCGGTCACCGAATCGACCATGCGGACGATGGAGACCGAACGCACGTCGAACGGGTTGCGTTTGAGCGTCACGCTGAACGTGTCGGGCTCGAGGCGCGGGCCACGCTCGAGCCGCAGCCGCACCTTGGAGCCCTTCTCGCCGGCGAGCCGCAGGGCGAGTGTCGCCATGTCGAGGCCGGCCACCGACGTGTCGTTCATCGTGAGAATCCGATCGCCCGGGAGTATCCCGCCCTTGGCGGCGGGGCTCTTCGGTGCGATCGCCAGGACGGTCGCGGCGCCCTCGACCTCTTCCAGGGAGACCCCAACGGTGAGCAACTCGCCCCGTTCCAGCGCGTTTTGCCTCTGCCATTCCAGGCGCGATTCGTAGTGGCTGTGCGGATCGAGCGCTCGCAGCACGCCGCGGATCGCCGCCGCGACCAGCTCCGTGTAGCCGACCGAGTCTGGGTAATTGAGCCGGATGTGGTTCAGGACGCCGGAGAAGGTCTGCAGCTCCTCGTACGCGGCCCGCGTCTGCGCCGCGGCCGGGCACGGGGCACTCGCGATCAGGGCGGCCGTCGCGAGTGCGCAGAGAACGCTACTGCAGCGCCGCGAGATGCTGCTTGGCGATCGTGATCTGGCGATCATACCGGCTCGGAGCAAGAGAGGTGAACTGCGTAAAGGCGGCCCGCGCGTCGTCCTTCCGGCCCAGCTGCTCGAGCACCAAACCGAGAAAGAACGGTGGGCGGGGATCGCGGGGGTTCGCCGTATTCGCCTGCCGCAGCGCGGTAACGGCTTCCTGTGACTGGCCGGCATTCACGAGTGTCTTCCCCAGGTCGAGGAGCAGCGATTCGTCGTCGGGATTGGCGTTCACGGCGTTCCGCCGGGAGGTGATCGCCTGGGGAAACATCTGGGCCGTCTCGTAAATCTCGGCGAGCCGGACGTGCGCCATGTACAAGCCGATGTCGTTCGTCAGCGCCTCGCGATACAGGTCGATCGCTTCGTTCACGGCGCCCGAGCGTTGTTTGACGTACGCCAGGATGTAGCGGAACTCGTTGGTGCGCAGCGGAAAATGCACCAGCGAATCACGCTTAGTGGGCTCCAGCGACCGATCAACCAGCCTGTCGAAATCGGCGATGGCATCGGGCCACTTCTCCACCCGCGCCGACGCGAGGCCGTGCCACCAGAAGACGTTGCTCGGAACTCGGTCGGGATGGCGATCACCGTCGAGATAGTTGATGACGCGGGTGAAGCGATCATACGAATCCTGGTACTTCGCCTGGAAGTACATGTCCAACCCATCGAAGTAATCACGTACGTACTCGCCATAAATCATCTGCAGCGCTTCCAGATACGGCGCGGACCGCGGCTGCACGACGTCACCACTGCGCAACTCCACGAAGGGGTCGATCATGTAGGCATGGCGGAAGAACTGGTCCGACTCCTCCATGCGCGCCTTCCACTCGTCCGGAACTCGGTTCTCGCGGACTTCATCCCACAAGCTCGGGCGCTGCGCGAAGGGCAGGTAATTCAACGCGACGTAGGCGGGCGCGAACCGCGGATCCAGCATGATGGCGGTGCGCAACGCGTGATCCGCGTCCTGCCAGCGTTTCGCATTCCAGTACGCCAGCGCCACGTTGAAGTGCGCGGCCGGGTCATTGGAATCGGCGTGCACGCGGCGCTCGAGCTCTTCGAGCTTCATCGGCAGCCGGAATTGCGCCCGGGCGGTCCCGGCTCCCATGCCGAGCCCGAGGACAGTCACGACAACCACGAACCGATACATCGCGCCCCCCTTCCTCCCTCGCAGGCTATTGCGGCAGCGCCGCCAGGCGTTGCTTCGCGTCGGCAAGCTCCTGTTCGTACCGGCCCACCGGCGCGATAGCGATGAAACGACCCAGTGTCTCGCGGGCCTCGGCGGGCTGGGCCAGCTCGTGCTGGACGACGCCGAGGTGATACAGCGTGCGCGGGTCGCGCGGATTGGCATTGGCCGCCTGCCGCAGCGTGGTGGCCGCTTCGGCGGCCTGACCCGCTTCGTCGAGAATGACGCCCAATTCCCTGATGGAGGTGGGGTCATTCGGATTCGTCTCGATGGCGCGCCGCGCTTCCGCGATGCTCTGGCCCCACATCTTGTGGGCGCGATAGATCTGCGCCATGCGGACATGCGCCATGTAGAGGCCGAGATCGCTCGCGAGTACCTCTTCGAACAGCCGAATGGCATCCGCCGACTTGCCCCACGACTGGTTCAGCACGGCGAGGATGTAGCGATAGTCGTTCGTCTCGAGGGGGAAGGGGAGCAGCGAGTCGGTCCGCTCCGCTTGCAGTGACCTCGCATACAGCACCTGGATGTCCGCGATCGCCTTGTTGTATGCCTTGAGATGACCGGCGGCGAGTCCGCGATACAGGAAGAGGAAATCGGGAATCGAATCCTGCGGCTCGTTCGCGTAGGTGCGCTGCGCCCAGAGATCGAGGCCGCTGTACGCGAGCTCGTAGCGCGCGACGCCGAAGGCGCCGAGGCCGAGCCACAGGAGGTAATCGGTCGTGATCCCGCCGTACTCGGGGATCACCATCATGTCCTCCGGCGGAGCGGTCGTTCCCTGGACACGAAAGTCGACCATGGGATCGATGAGCACCGCCTGCTGCCACAGGCGGAACGACTCCTCGACCGCCGGTTGCAATTCCGCGGGAATCTTGTCCTTCCGATACTCCGCCCACAGCTTCGGCCGCCGGTCGAAGGGCAGGTAACCGAGCCAGAGGTAGGCGGGGGCGTAGCGGGGATCGATCGCGATCGTGGCGCGCAGCTCACGCTCTTCATCGGCGAAGCGCTTGAGCGTGTAATAGCGCGCCGCGAGGCGGAAATGCGCCTCGGGGTCGAGCGAATCCTGGCGTGCGCGCGCCTCGAGCTCTTCGAGACGGGGCGGCTGGGCGCGCGGCTGCTGGGCGGAGGCGATGGGAACGACGCTCGCAGTCAGCAGGACAAGACAGCGTCCGATCATCACCAGCTCTCCATTTTCACGTCGGCAAGCACGCTATGCAGCTCGTTGAACGTGATCGATTTGGCGGCGTTGGGAAGCAGCGGGCCCGTGTATTCGGTCTGAGCGCCACTGACCTTTATCCGGAAGTTGGCAAAACGGCTCTGGCCCAGATCGGCGGAGACCAGCACCCAGGCTTGGAATTCGGGCGGGACATTCTCCTGCGTGACCCGCAAGCGCACCCGTGACCGACCCTCCGGCGTGGTCTCGTTGGTCCAGGCGACATGGTAGGTGGGGATCGCGTTTCCTTTCACCCACTGATCGAAGAACCAGTCCATCGGCATACCGACGTGCTTTTCGACGACCGCGCGAAAATCGTCCGTCGTGGCGCTGGCGCCGGCGAAGGTATCGTGAAAGTCCCGCATCATGGCGCTGAAGCGGTCGTCCTTGGCGGTGTTCAGATCGAGCATCAGCATGCGCAGCATGTGCATCACCCACGCGCCCTTCTCGTAGATGAGCGCCTGGTATCCGTAGTCCGCCTCGCGCGAAGCGTTGCGGTAACCGAGCCACGTCGCACCGGTGCGATCTTTGAGATCTTTGATGTTACGGAAGTACTCATCGAGGAAGCGGAAGTACTCCTTGTTGCCTTTGCGGACGCCTTGCAGATACCACAGACCGCAGAACGTGGCGATGCCCTCACTCAGCCAGACGTCGCGATACGTCGCGGGACGCACGCCGTTGAACCACCATTGATGGGCGACCTCGTGGGCGCGAAAGAACTCATCGAAGCCATCGAGCCGCGTGTACTGGAACGTCGTCCAGGACAGGTCGATGAGTCCGGGGAAGGAAACGCCTTCGAAATACGGGATCTCCGTAACGTAGAAGTGGTCGAACAGCGGCGGTCCGAAGGCGTTGGTGAACCATTTGAGGCTGTTGGACACGTCGGCCGCCACGGTCTCCGACATCCGCGGCTGCGCGGTGACGATGTAGCCCGCTGCTTCCATCTGATTTCGGAAGGCCCGATGGGCTTCCTCGGACATCATGACGTCGAGGGCGGGCGCCCCTTCGAACTGCACGTGACTGACCTTGAAGAGTCCCAGATTGAACGTGGCGGACGGCGACGGGAGCTTGGTGACCCAGCGCGTGGTCATAACCTTGCCAGCGAGCGACGAATCGGTCCGCGCGCCGACGCTGGCGATCGGATACCACCCGGGGCTGTGGAATGATAGGTCGTAGAGCGCCGCGTCATCACCCTGGCGGTTCGATGGGAACCAGTCCGCGCCCGGATCGATGTAGAAGAAGTTGTCATAGCGATCGATGAGGTTGCCGTGATAGGACACGGACAACACCATCGTGTCGCCCGGCATCAGGCGACGAGGCGCGCGCACCCACAGATCATCGTCGTCCTTCGCTTTGAATGTCGCCGCGACAGTGCCATCGCCCCAGCGCGCGGAGTCGATCAGCAACCGGGGGTGCAGACCGAAGTAGAGCCATGGGCCGGTGGGTTCGCGCGCCGCGAGTGTGACGCGGGCGACCGCCGAGAAGTCGAGATCCATCCCGGGCGTCGGCTTGAGCCAGGTCTCGATTTGGTAGCGAGGCGTCGCCACGCGCTGGCGGAAATACATGGGAGCCTCACCCGGCGAGCCAGTCGGCGCGAACTGCGTGACGAGCGACCAGTTGGTGAACCGGATCAGGCCCGACGCGGGTTTGAGGAGTTGCACCGACTCCACGATCGCGGGATCGATCTGGAGAATCAGCGGTGTACCGTGCACGCGCCGCACGTGCGCCATGAAAAACCCGTCGGACTCATCGTTCAACAGTGAGCGCAGCACGCTGGCGTTGAAGGTGTTGTCCTTTCGTCCCCGCAGGCTGCCGATGAAATCGCGGACGTCGCCCCGCACGTCCCCCGGCACGTCCCCCGCTGCGAACGTGAGACTGCGCAGCTGATTCGCCGTGGAGTCGGAGAAGATCAGGATGACTTCGTCGACGCTGTCATTCAGCGCGGCCGACCCAACGAGCCGGCGCAGCGCCTCTTGCTCGGCGGGATGCGGGGGATGCAACGTGATGCGGCCGGCGCCGCGAAACACGGCGCCCACGGTGCGCCCGCCGACGGGTGACAGCAGGTACAAGGTGCCCTGCGACAGAACGATCTCTGCACCACCGCGCCGCAGCACGAAGTTGGTCACTGCCGCGATCTGTTCCGGCAATGGCGCGAGTCCATTGATCTCCCGATACCGATCGATGTAATCGTTGGATGTGCTGGTATCGGCACGCAGCAGCGCAACGGCGGAGAACAGCGCGAGCAGAGGCACGGTCACGGAAATCTGACCGCACGGTCGAGCAAATAGAAGTAACTTCCGTCCATGGACGAGGCCGCCAAGAAGGCCATTCTCCGCCACTTTCCCTATGGCCTGTACGTTGTGACCGTCGCCCACGACGGCGACGGGCACGGCATGACCGCGAACTGGCTCACGCAGGCCTCCTTCGAGCCGCCGATGATCGTGGTCGCGATCGAAAACACGTCCAAGACCATCGGCCTGATTCGCGATTCCCGCCATTGTGCCATCAATCTCCTGCTGACCGGGCAACGCGACCTCGCCGGCAAGCTGGGACGCAGCTCTGAGCAGGCGCCACAAAAACTCAAGGGCATCAAGACCAAGCCGGCGCCGGTGTCAGGTGTGCCCGTGCTGACGGACGCCCTCGGCTGGGTCGAGTGCCGGGTCGTCGCGACGCTGCCCTCCGGCGATCACACGCTCGTGCTCGGCGAAGTGGTCGCCGCGGGCGTCGAGCACGAGGGCGAGCCGCTCACCTTGCAAGAAGCAGGGTTCAAGTACTCCGGTTGAGCTCACTTCAGGTTGTCCAGCCGTTGCTGGGCACTGCCACGCAGGTCATCCAGCCGCAGCGGCGCGAGCGCCAGAAACTGCTTGTAATGCGCGCGCGCGTCGCCGATGCGGCCGAGCTCCTCATCCACGCGGGCCAGCAGATAGTACGGCGGCGAGTAGCGCGCGTTCAGCGCGATCGCCTGGCGCAAGGGCTCTTCAGCCTGCGTGGTCATCCCCCAATTGAACAGCGACATTCCCAGATCGAACAGCGCCGTAGGATCGTCGCTGCTCACTTCGGCGGCGCGCCGCCGCTCCAACATGGCGTCCTCCGCTCTCCCGGCCTTGTCGTAAATACTGGCCAGGTAGGTGTGCGCCATCACGAGCCCCAGATCATGCTCGAGCGCCTCCTGATACAGCGCGACGGCGCTGTCGGTATGGCCGGCAACATGGTGGAGAGCGGCGAGCATGAAGCGATATTCGTTATCCCCCAACGGCACGTGCACGATCTCGTCGCGCTGTAACTTCTTGAGCGAGCGGTCGAGCAGCGCGCGAAAATCGGCGATCGCGGCGTCGATCTGCAGCGTGTGCGCGCCGGCAAGCCCGCGAAACCACAAGAGTCCGTCGGGGACCCGCTCAGGATGCTTCGCCTCGTCGTATTCCCGCTGGGCGAGCGCCTTCAGCCGCTCGTAGGCGGAGCGGTAGCGGCCGAGCCCGAAGTCCACAGCCCAGGCGCAGCAGCGCTGATACGCGAGATACTCACTGGGAGAGAGATCGATTGCTCGCGGTTCCTCGATATCGTAAGCGACGCTGAGGATGTTGAAGGCGACCATCGGGTCGGTGCGGAACGCCCGTTGATAGAACCGATTCGCTTCTTCGAGCGGGGACTTCCAGGCATCCGGGACGCGGCCGTTCAATTCCTCGTCTCGCAGTGACGGCCGGCGAGCGAAGGGGAGGTAATACAACGCGAGGTATGCTTCGGCGTAGCGCGGCTCGAGCTGGATCGCGAGCCGCAGGAGACTATCCGTCTCCCGCCAGTGGTGTTCCTTCCAGTGCCTGATGGCGAGAAAGTACTGGCGCTCCGCGTCGTTCGTGTCCTCGCGGGCCCAGGTTTCCACTTCCTTCAGTTTGCGATCGAGGACGGCGAGCCGCTGGCCCTGCACCGGGCCCGCCGCGGTGAACAGCCCCAATAGAACGAATGAGAACCTTCGCAACATGCCGCTCCGGAGAGGGCGTGTTTGAGCGAATATATCCTGGTTGCTATTCCCCGGCTTCCCGGCCCGCGCCAAACGTCATAATTGCTTCCGGTAGACCACTCTCCCCCCCACGATCGTGTAGAGTGGCTTGACGGCGCCGAGGGAATCCGGCGGGATCGCAAACGGGTCCCGGTCCAGGACGACGACGTCGGCGAAGCGGCCGGCCGCGAGGGTACCCCACTTCTGCTCGTTGAAGGTCGCCCAGGCGTTCCCGTAGGTGTACGCGCGGAGCGCTTCCCCGACCGTGATCTTCTGTTCGGGCACCCAGCCATTGGGATTCTTGTCGTCGAGCGTCCGCCGGGTCACCGCCGCATAGACGCCGAGCATCGGATCGAGCGGCGCGACGGTCCAATCGGAGCCGAAGGCGAGCGGCGCTTCGGTGTCGAGCAGGGTGCGGAACGCGTACGTCGTCTTGATTCGTTCAGGGCCGATGCGCTGCTCGACCCAGCGACCATCGTCGATCGCGTGATACGGCTGCATCGACGGCACCACGCGCAGCCGGCCGAAGCGCGGAATGTCCTCGGCGCGCAGGTGTTGCGCGTGCTCAACGCGGAAGCGGCGGTCGCGGGCGCCATGCGCGCGGGCCACGCTGTCATAGATCGCAAGCAGAATCGCGTTCGCCCGGTCGCCGATCGCATGCACCGCGATCTGCAATCCGGCTGAATCCGCCGCGCCGATCCATTTCCGCATGTCGGCTTCCGGGTGCTGCATCAAGCCGCGGTAATTCGCCGAATCAGAGAACGGCTCGAAGAAATACGCGGTGCGCGATCCGGCGGAGCCATCCATGTAACCCTTCACGCCGCCGATCCGCACCCAGTCGTCGGCCGTGCCGGCGCGCCCGACACTCTCGGCGACGGTGCGCCAATCGTCGAGCGGCAAATAGAGGAACACGCGGATGGTTTGACGGTTCGCGTGCTCCAGCCGCCGGTAAGTGGCGAGGTCGGCCCACGACGCGGACATGTGCCCCGTCGCGGTGACGCCGAGCGACGCGGCATGCGCGAGGGCACGCGCGAGCGCGGAATCGCGCTGCTCGGGCGAGGGATCGGGCGCGGCGCGCCAGATCAGCCCCATCGCCTGATCCTTGAAGACTCCTCCGCTTGTAATCTCGCCGCCCGGCGGAGCCGGAGTGGCTTTGGTGACGCCGGCCGCACGCATCGCCGCGCTATTCGCCAACGCTTCATGCCCGTCGAGCCGGTTCACGAAGACGGGGTTATTGGGCGTTACGGAATCGATCCAGCTGTGTTGGGGCAGCGGTGCGCCGCGCCACAGCGTGTGATCCCAGTCGCCGCCCGTGATCCATTCGCCCGGCTTGAGATGCGCCGCGTACTCTTTCAATCGACGCACGAATTCTTGTGGGGTCGCCGCATCGCGGAGATTTATCGACGCGAGCTGGAAGCCGCCGTCGATGAAGTGGGTGTGCCCATCCGCAAAGCCGGGCAGAATGAGGCCGCCATGGGCGCGTAGCACTTCGGTCCTGGAACCGACATAGCGCGCGATGTCGGCCGAGTCACCTACGGCGAGGATCTTGTCGTCGGCGATGGCGACGGCGCCGGGGCGCCCGCGTCCCGTAGAGAGACCAGTCCATACACTCCCACCCGTGATGACGAGATCAGCTTTGTGGCCGCAGGCTGAGACTACCGCGAGAAGTAATAGCAGGCGTGGATTCATGACTGAAAAAGATATAGGTTCCGCGCATGACGCTCAAAGGGAAGCGTGTCCTCATTTTTGCCGCCGCG
Source organism: Gemmatimonadales bacterium (assembly GCA_035637435.1). Taxonomy (GTDB): domain Bacteria; phylum Gemmatimonadota; class Gemmatimonadetes; order Gemmatimonadales; family GWC2-71-9; genus 20CM-2-65-7. The sequence continues at coordinate 96,394 of DASPXD010000231.1, read as the reverse complement.
CAGTACGAAGATCTGGAGCTGTGGTATCCCAAGATCCGGCTCGAGGAAGAAGGCGCGGCCACGACGGTGGCCGGCATGGGCGACCGCACCTATCAAGGGAAGCGCGGCTATCCGGTCACCGTCGATACCGACGTCAACCAGATCGACGCGGCAGACTTCGACGCCCTGGTGATCCCCGGTGGGTTCGCGCCCGACCAGCTGCGCCGCTCCGACAAGGTGCTGCGGCTGACGCGCGAGGTGTACCAGGCCGGCAAACCGGTGGCGTTCATTTGCCACGCGGGCTGGGTGCCGATCTCGGCCAAGATCCTGAAGGGCAAGCGCGCCACCAGCGTCCGTGCGATCAAGGATGACATGGAAAACGCGGGCGTGGTGTGGGAGGATAGCGCGGTCGTGGTCGACGGCAATCTCATCTCTTCACGCACGCCGGCCGATTTGCCGCAATTCTGCAAAGCGCTGATCGCCGCGTTACGTCAGGGGCCTCAAGACTAGTCCGCTCGGCACCTTGGGAACGAAGTAGGTCGACTTCGGCGGCATCACGTCGCCGGCATCGGCGACCGCAAAAACCTGATCGACCCTGGTTGCGTTGAGCAGCACCGCAACCGCGGCCCCGCCACGCTGGACCATCGCCAGCGCTTCACTGGCGTCGGCGACGTACCGCACGATCGGCGTCGACGTCTCGGCGCCAAGAATCTGCTTCACGACGAGCGACTCGATACGCGCGACGTCCAGGTCACGCACGGCGTCGCTCTGCGCCAGGCTCGGCAACCGGTCCGCCAAGGCGCCTAGGCGGAGCAGTAACGCGATGACGCGCGAGCGGTCCGCGACCAGACAGGCCGTGCGGTCGCGGCCCAACGAGGTGAGGACGGCGACGGGATCGCGTCCCGCGGGGACCGTCTGGACATCGAACCACTCCCGCCACTGCGGAAGCATCCGCTCCAGCTCCCGCCCCGTACCAAAGATCACGCGATGCGTCGGCAACACGGCGAGACCGGGATCTTGTGCCGATACGATGAGCGCCAGCACGCGATCCGCCTTCGGGTTCTCCCGAGCGTACGCGCTGGCGGTCTCATAACGGTGATGCCCGTCGGCGATGTATAACGGCCCAGCGGGAAACGGGAAACGGGAAACGTCGCGTACGATCCAGAGGCGAATCCCGCCGTCGTTCAATTCGGCCGTCGCATCCGGCGTACCCTGCGTTGCCCGAGCCACGGCGTTCGCCAGGGCGCGGTCGTGATCGGGCGCCAGCAAAAAGATCGATTCGATGTTGGTCGCGGTCGCGCGCAGCAGCGCCAGCCGGTCCGCCTTGGGTCCGGCGTGCGTACGCTCGTGGGGGCGAATCCGGCGTGGCTCGTACCCTTCCGCGGCGACTGCCGCGAACACGCCGCGTCGTGTCCGGCGCTCGCCGGTCGGCAACGTGAAGTCTTGCGCCAGGACGTACAGCACCGGCTCCGCTTCGCGGCGCAACACGCCGTTGCGCCGCCAAGTGGTGAGGCGTTCCGCGGCGACGCGATAGCGGTCGTCCTCGGGTCGCCCGGGCGGTGCTTCCGGCAGCATCACGTGGACGATATTGTCAGCGTCGAGCGCCGCGAGACGCGCGCGCTCCGCCGGATCGATCACGTCATACGGAGGCGCGATCAGACGGCTGAGCCGGGCAACGTCGGCATACCGCTCACCCCGAAAAGGCGCGACGAGGTCAGACATGAGTTTTCGAGAAGCGCAACAGGCCGTCGATCAGTGGGTGGGGCAATTCGAGCAGGGATATTTCCCGCCGCTCGCGAACGTCGCGCGTCTCGCCGAGGAAGTCGGCGAACTGGCTCGCGAGGTCAATCACCAGTTCGGTCCGAAGCCGAAGAAATCCAATGAAGCGCCGGGCTCGATTGCCATGGAGCTGGCCGACATTCTCTTCGTCGTGATCTGCATCGCCAACTCGCAGCAGATCGATCTCGATGACGCCTTCGCGCAGATGATGGCCAAAGTCATCGCCCGCGACGCCGGCCGCTGGACCAGGAAGGCTCGCTGACTTCCTCGTAAATCCGCGCGTAGGACACTAGACGGTCCGGATCGATCGCGCCCGCGGGCGCGCTGCGGACGGCGCAGCCCGGCTCCGCCAGGTGCCGGCAGTTGTCGAACCGGCATTGATCGAGATAGGGCCGGAATTCCGGAAAGCAGGCGCCCAGTTCGTTGGGATCGATGCCCCAGGCACCGACTTCCCGCAGGCCAGGCGTATCGACGACATACCCGACGCCGGCAACGGGCACGAGCTCCGCCACGGTGGTCGTGTGCTTGCCGGTCCGCCATTTCTCGCTGATCGCCCCGACGCGCAGCTTGAGGCCGGGCTCGAGCGCGTTGAGCAGGCTCGATTTCCCTGCTCCTGACGCCCCGGTAAAGACCGAGTGCCGGCCTCGCAGCAGGTCGCGCAATGCGGACAGGCCTTCGTCCGCCTTGACGGACGTCGCCAGCAGCTGATAGCCGGCCGGCTTGAAGCGCCGCGCCAGAGTCTCCTCGATCGCGCGGTCGAGCTCGATCTTGTTCAGGACAACGGCAGCGGGAAGACCGTTCGCTTCCGCGATCACGAGGAACCGGTCGATCATCCGGGGACTCGGCTCCGGATCACGGGCGGAGGTCACGACGATCACCTGATCCACGTTGGCCGCGACCAGCTGTGCGCGCCGTGGACCGGCCCCGCTGCTGCCCTGCGCCGCCCGACGCGCAAGCACGGAGCGGCGCGGACGGATTTCGGCGATGGTCGAGCCCTCGAGCACCACAACGTCCCCCGGCACGACCCGATCGTCGTCCTGGTGCTTGAGTTTGCCGCGCAGCGAGGCCGTGATTTCACCGGCATCGGTGTGCACCCGATAACCGCCCGCGGTGCGCGCCAGCACCACGCCGTTAGTGAGCTGCACGGATCACGCATGCATCGAGGTGAGCCTTCACTTGCTCGAGCGTCAGCGCCAGCACCGGCGCGAGCGCTTCATCGGGTGTCGAACCGAACGCCAGGTAATCGGTCTCGAGATGTCCGACCGGGCGCTCGCCTTCACCCCAGCGCACGAACAGGAGGGCGGCGCCGTACCGCCCCGCTTCAGCCGCATCGTCGGCGAATGTGGCGACCGAGTAGGCCTGGCCGTCCGCCGCCCCAAAGGCGGGGGGGCGGCCATGCACGTGTTGGTAACCGCCTAACGTCGTGTCGTCCATTCTTTGAGGATGTTCGTGGCGATAAAGGCGACGTTGGCGGGGCGTTCGGCGAGGCGGCGCATCAGATACGGATACCAGTGCGTCCCGAACGGGACGTACACGCGCATGTTGTACCCCTCGCGCCGCAGCCGATACTGAAGGTCGCGTCGCACCCCGTACAGCATTTGGAACTCGAATCGCTCGGCGGGAATCCTGCGCTGCTTCGTAAATGCCTTGGCGTGGTCGATGATGGCCACGTCATGCGTCGCAATGCCGGGATAGTTGCCGTCTTCGAGGAGCCGCTCCATGCAGGCGATGTAATTCGCGTCCACGTCGCGCTTGTCCGGGAATGCGACGTCCTCGGGTTCCTGGTACGCACCCTTGCAGAGCCGCACGCGGGCGCCCAACCCGATCATCGCATCCACGTCGGCGCCGGTCCGCCGCAGATAGGACTGCAGCACCACCCCTACGGCGTTCCCGAATTCGGGATAGAACACGTCCGTAAAGAGCTGGAGTGTCCGCGCGGTGTAGCTGGACTGCTCCATGTCGATGCGCACGAACGAGTCGTACTGCTTCGCCTTGCGGATGATGGACCGCGTGTTGCCCAGGCACAGCTGCTCGTCGATGTCGAGCCCCATCTGCGTCAGCTTGACGGAGACGTTGGCGTTGGCGTTCGCGCGGTGAATCCGCTCGAGGACGTCGAGATACGTCTTACAGGCGCGTTGTGCTTCCTCGGCGTGCAGGACGGACTCGCCGAGCAGATCGAGGGACGCCGAGAGGGCATTCAGGTCGCGCAGCGTGGTGATTGCCTCGTCCACCGTCTCGCCCGCGACGAAGCGCGACGCCAGCTTGCGGGCGACGCGGTTCTTCCGGACGAAACGAAAGATGCGCGGCTGCTCGCTCAACCAGAGAAAAGCGGCGCGCAGCATCAGGAGTAGAACTTGGTCCCTTGGCGAGCATGCTCCTGCAACACTTCGCACGGCGCGAAGCGTACCCCGTAGCGCTCGGCGAGACGCTCGAGATCAGTCACCACGCGCTCGGCGCCCAGGTCATCGGCGTAGCGCAGCGGTCCGCCGCGGAACGGCGGAAAGCCGAACCCGAAGATCGCGCCGATGTCGCCGTCGCGGGGGTTTCTCACTACCCCTTCGCCCAGCGCGCGCGCGGCTTCATTCACCATGCCGAGCAGCAGGCGCTGGAGAATCTCCGCCGGGCGTGGCCCGCCGTTGGGATGGACGCCGAGCAATCCGTAGACGCTCTCGTCCACGCCACGCTTCTTGCCGCCCTTGTAGATGTAAAAGCCGCCGCCGGATTTGCGCCCCAGGCGGCCGGCTTTCACCAACGCCGCGATGCCCGGTCCCGGCGCCGGCTTGATGTGATCGCCATAGGCTTCCTGCATCACACCCGCGACTTTGATCGCGACGTCGAGGCCCACCTCATCGAGCAGCGTCACCGGCCCGACGGGGAACCCGAAACGCACCGCCATGCTGTCGATCTCCTCGATCGACGCCCCCTCGGCCAGGAGGTGACCGACTTCGTTGGCGTAGGGCGCCAGGATCCGGTTCACCCAGAAGCCGGGGCTGTCCTGCACGACAATCACGGTCTTGCCCAGCCGCCGCCCAAACGCAACCGCCGTGCTGATCGTCTGCGGCGACGTGCGGGCGCCGGGGATCACCTCGAGCAGCGGCATCTTCGCGACGGGCGAGAAAAAATGCATCCCGATGACGCGCTCCGGGTCGTGCGCCGCCTCGGCGATGCGCGTGATCGGAATCGTGGAGGTGTTGGATGCGAACGCGCCGTCTTGGGGGAGCACCTGCTCGACTTCCCGCAGCACCTCCTGCTTGACGGCGAGGTCCTCGAACACCGCCTCGATCGTCAGCTCGGCGCGACCGAACCCGGCGTAGGTATCGCTGCCGGAGAGCAAGGCGACGAGCCGCGCGTATTCGTACTTCGTGATGCGACGCCGTTTCAGCCGATCGTCGAGGATGGCGCGGGCTGCGAGAGTTCCCTGGGCGACGCGGCCGAGGTCGGCGTCCTTCATCCGCACGTCGACCTCCGCCTGGGCCACGGCGGTGCCCGCGATGCCGGAGCCCATGAACCCTGAGCCGATGATGCCGAGCCGGTGCACACGCACGGCCGGCGGCGCGTTCGCGACTCCCGGATCCTTCTTGAGCTGATTGGTCGCGAAGAAGATCTGGACGAGCTTGCGGGACACGTCGGTCACCGCGAGCTGGCCGAACAGCTGCGCCTCGCGCCGCAATCCTTCCGCCATGCCGTGCCGCAAGCCGTACTCAACCGCTTCGAGGGCGGCGGGCGGGGCCGGATAATTCCCGCCGGTGCGCTCGAGCACCTGCTTGCGGGCCATACGAAAGACGAGCCGGCGTCCGAGCGGATTCCCATCCAACAAAAAGCCCACGAAGCCACCCTGGCGCCGGCGCCTGGGTCGCCACCCGCCGGCCATGCGGCGCGCCGCCGCGAGCGTGATCTCGCCGAGGATCGCGGGAGGCACCAGCTCGTCGATCATCCCCAGGCGGAAGGCTTTCGCGGCGCGCTCGGTCTTCCCGGCGAGAATCATGTCGAGCGCCGCCCGCGCACCCACCAGCCGCGGCAGCCGCTGGCAGCCGCCGGCCGCCGGCAAAATGCCGAGCTGAACCTCGGGCAGCCCGATTTGCGTCTTGGGGTGGTCCGTGGCAACGCGATAGTGGCACGCGAGGGCGAACTCGAATCCGCCGCCGAGGCAGGCGCCGTGGATTCCGACGGCGATCGGCTTGGGAAAGCGGGCCACGCGGTCCAACATGTCCTGACCGTCCGCCGACAGGCGTTCAGCTTCGGCGGCCGAGCTGAGCGCGACGAACTCCTCGATGTCGGCGCCGGCGATGAAGTTGTCCGCTTTCCCGGAGAAGAAGGCGACGGCACGGACGCGGGCGTCGTCGGCCAATGCCGCAAAGCAGGCCAGAAACTCGTCTTTCACCGCGCGGGAAATGACGTTGACCGGCTGGCTCTTCAGGTCGAGCACGACGGTCGCGATCCCGTCGTCCACATCCCAGGTGACGGTGGGCGCAGCGCGCGGTGGAGCGATCGTCGCCACTAGCGGCGCTCCAGTACCATGGCGAACCCCATGCCGCCCTGCGCACATACCGAGATGAGACCGTACTGGACGTCGCGGCGGCGCATCTCGTTCGAGAGCGTCGTCACGAGACGGCCCCCGGTCGCGCCGAACGGATGCCCGATCGCGATCGAGCCCCCCATCACGTTGATGATGTCCTCGTTGATCTCCCACCCCTTGGCGGCGAAACCCTGGAGATTCGACAGCACTTGCGACGCGAATGCCTCGTGAATCTCGATCAGGCCGAGGTCCTTCCATTGGATTCCGGCGCGCTCCAGCGCCTTGGGTACCGCAAAGATCGGCGCCTGGAGCAGCTGCCAGCCGGGATCGACCGCGGCAACCGCGTACGACCGGATGAAGGTGAGGGGCTCATATCCGAGCGCCCGCGCCGCTTCGTCGCTCATCAGCAGGACCGCGGAGGCGCCGTCGGTGAGGGGCGAGGAGTTCGCGGCGGTCACACTGCCGTAGCGGCGATCGAAGACGGGCTTGAGCTTCGCCATCTGCTCGAGCGACGTGTCGCTTCTGATGCCGTTGTCCTGCGCGACGATCGCCTGGCCGGGACGGGTGGGAAGCCAGGGCACGATCTCCGCCGTGAGCCGGCCGTCGGCCGTGCCTTGCGCCGCCAGCGTATGGCTGCGCAGCGCCCAGCGGTCCTGCTCCTCGCGCGGGATGTGGTTTTCCTTCGCCATCTTCTCCGCCGACTGGCCCATCGACTCACCGGTCGACGGCTCGGCGATCGCGGGCGCGACCGGCACGAGGTCGCGCGGTCGGATCTTCGCGAAGGTTCTGATGCGCGCGCCGAGCGACTTCGCCTTGCTCGCCTCGACCAGGATATCGGCGAGCCGGCGCGAGGCGAGGATGGGAATGTCGGACAGCGCCTCGGCGCCGCCCGCGATGATCACGTTCGCATTGCCGAGCGCGATCTGATCCTGCCCGGCGGTGATCGCCTGATTCGCGGAGGCGCAGGCACGGTTCAACGAGTATGCGGGGATTTCCTTGGGGAGCTGCGGCAGCAGGCTCACTTCGCGCCCGATGTTCGGCACGAGCGCGGAGGGCACGACCTGGCCGAAGATGACTTCGTCGACCTCATCGCCGTCCAGATTCGTGCGCTCGAGCAGCTCGCGCGCGGCGTACCGCGCAAGATCAACGGCCCGCACGTCCTTCAGCAGCGTGCCGGCTTTGGCAAATGGCGTCCGGACGCCGGCGATGACAGCCACGCGACGACCGTTGAGACTCGGCATTAGATTCTTTCCCTCTTCCTGGGAATCGAAACCTACCACCAGCCCCAAGTGGAGGGGAGTTGGAGCCAACCCGCGCCCAATCCCTGGCCGCAATGTTCGAGGCGCCCGTGGATGTGCTGATCATCGGTGGCGGCATCACGGGTGCGGGGATCGCGCGGGATGCGGCATTGCGCGGGTTCCGCGTGGCGCTCGTGGACAAAGCGGACTTCGGGGCAGGCACGTCGTCGCACTCGTCGCGACTCATTCACGGCGGCATCCGCTATCTCGAGCAGGGAGCGCTGCGGCTGGTGTTCGAGGCGAGCCGCGAGCGCCGCGTGCTCCTCAGGATCGCCCCGCATCTCGTCCGGCCGCTCGCTTTCCTCTTTCCTGTCTATCGGGGCGGGCGCATCCCGGCGTGGAAGCTGCGCGCCGGCATGTGGCTCTACGACATCCTGTCCGCCTTCCGCAACGTGCGGCGGCATCGCTGGCTCCGCGCCAAGAAAGTACGGCGCGTGGAGCCGGGCCTGCGGGATCGCGGGCTCATCGGCGCCGCGCTCTACTACGACGCGCAGACGGACGATGCGCGCCTGGTCATCGCGACCATCCGCAGCGCCGCGCGCGCGGGCGCGCTGGTGGCCAATTACGTCGAGACCACGGCGCTGCTGACGCCCGATGGGCGGGTGCGCGGAGCGGTCGTGCGCGACGTGCTCACCGGCCAGACGGCGAGTATTCGCGCGCACGTCGTCGTGAACGCGACGGGACCGTGGGCCGACATGCTGCGGCGGCTCGACGATCCTCGAGCCGCGCCGCTACTGCGGCTGACCAAAGGGGCTCACGTCATCGTGCCGCGCCGCCGCATGGGGAACGAGCACGCGGTGACGCTGCTGTCGCAAATCGATGGCCGGGTGATGTTCGTTCTTCCCTGGAGCGACTTTGCGTACATCGGAACGACCGACACGGACGCCGACTCGTCTCCCGATGCCCTCCGCGTGACCGCCAGCGACGTCACGTATCTGCTCCGCTCCGCCAACGCCGCGTTCCCGGACGCGCACCTGACGTCGAACGACGTGGTGTCGGCCTGGGCGGGGCTGCGGCCGCTGTTGCGGCAGGATCACGCGAACCCGTCACAGCTGTCGCGCGAGCATCGGATCGAGGAAAGCGCGCATGGGATGATCACGATCGCCGGCGGCAAGCTGACGACCTATCGCGTCATGGCGCGTGACGTGGTCGACCGCGTCGCGGCGCGCTTGCACGAGCTCGATGGCCGTCCCACCGCGCGTCGCGTAGCGACCGATCGGCTGCCCCTGCCCGGTGGCGAGGCCGCCGAGCTGGAGGTGCTCGTGGAAGCGGCGCGGGCGCGAGGCGCGTCCGAGGCGACGGCGCGACATCTCGTCGCCAACTACGGCAGTGAGGCGGCCGCGGTCCTGAACCTCGTCGATCGCGACCGCCGTCTTGGCGACCCGCTGATCGCGGGCCGGCCGGAGATCTGGGCCGAGGTCGACTATGCCGTCGAGCGCGAACTGGCGGTGCGCGTGCGAGACGTCTTGATCCGGCGGCTGCATCTCTTCTATGAGTTTCGCGACCACGCCCAGGGGGTCGTCGCCCCTGTGGCCGCCCGGATGCGCAAGCTGCTCGGCTGGGACGGGACCCGTGAAGCCGAGGAGCTGCGCGACTACTTCAAGGCTTGACCTTCACGCGCGGGCGCACGTGCACGCGCACGTGGGGATCGTCTTCGTCGTCGATCTGCCGCAGCGCCCACGTGGCCGCATGGCGGACCGAGCCGGCTTCATCGCGCTGCGCCGCGGTGAGCCCATCGCGCGCCCGCGGGCTCTCGATCTCGCCTAACGCCCACGCGGCGGTCGCCCGAACGTCGATGTCGCTGTCCTTGAGCGCCGCGACCAGCGGCTCAACCGCCGCGTCGCCTTCGATCTCGCCGAGTGCCCAGGCCGCCAGCACGCGCACCTCGGGATCGGCGTCCTTGAGTGCGGTCGCGGCGGGAGCGACGCCGCTGCCGTCCTCGATTTCGCCGAGGGCCCAGATGGCGGTCTTGCGCACGTCGACGACCGGATCGCGCACCAACGCTTCGAGCGGGCCGACGCCTTGCCGGCTTTCGATTTCGCCGAGCGCCCATGCCGCGGCCTGGCGCACGCGCGGCTCGCGATCTTTCGTCGCGATCACCAGCAGCGGCACCGCGGACGCGTCTTCGATTTCGCCGAGCGCCCACACCGCCGCGAGGCGCACGTCGAGCACGGCGTCATTGAGCGCGCCGCTCAGCGGCCGGACTGCCCGCTGATCCTCGATTGCTCCCAGCGCCCAGGCGGCCGTGCGTCGGACTTCCGGTGCACGATCGCCGAGCGCGCGCGCCAGAGCGTCGATCGCGACCTTCTCTTCGATTTCCCCAAGGGCCCACGCCGCGGTCGCGCGCACCTGCGGGCTGGCGTCACCGCCGAGCGCGTCGCTCAGCGGGCTGATCGCGCGCGAATCTTCGAGCTCGCCGAGGCCGAGGGCGCCGCTTTCGCGCAGATCGGACCGTGAGTCGCGCAGCAGTGACAGGAAGAGGTCATACGTCCCCGAGCCGCCATGCCCGCCGAGCAGGCGCACGGCGATGTTGCGGATGCAACGGTTCTCGTCTCTTACGACCGCGCGGAACGCCCGCAGGACGGCGGGATCCAGGTCGTGATTGCGCTCATGAAAGTCCACATGCACGCCTCCCCCACCGCCCCCACCGCCACCCGGCATCGGCATGGGCGTGGGCATGGGACGGGGCATCGGCATGCCTGGATCTGAATGGCTCCAGCCCCACCAACCGCCGTAGTTGGTCAGCGCCTGACCGGCGAGCGCGCAGACGACGGAGTCGCTGGTGCGCAACTGACCGAGCACACGCGTAATCGTGGCGGAGTCGAGCGGCGCTTGGTTTTGGAGGCCGAGCAGCAGCGACGCGATCAACGGTGCAATCATGGGAAATCCCGGGTGGAGGCTCCCCGTTGGATAGCCCGCCTGCCCGGAAGGTTGTATTATCTCGCCCCGTGCGTTCCAGTATGTGGGTTGTCCTTTTCTGCACCGTCTGCATTACCGGTTGCTCTCGAGCCGATTCCGCTCGCCTGCCGGCGGCCGCGAGCGCCACGGCGGCGGCCGACGCGATCATTCCCGCGGGTCCGTATGGCGACGCAGTGCGGCGCGGCCGGGCGCTCCTCACGGCGACGCGTGACAGCCTGCCCAGCCACGTCGGCAACCGGCTGCGCTGCACCAGCTGCCACCTCGACGAAGGACGGCGTGAGAGCGGGACGTGGATGGGTGTATTCGCGCGCTATCCGCAGTATCGCTCGCGCAGCGGCATGATCGAGACGATCGAGTACCGCGTCAACGATTGCTTTCGCCGTAGCATGAACGGCACGGCAATCGATCCGGCGGGCGCCGATATGCGAGACATCGTCACCTATTTCGCGTTTCTGTCTCGCGGCGCGTCCGTATCACCCCCGGCGCCGAGCACACGGTTGCAGAAATGGGCCGCGTTCAAGGCGGACACGGCGGCCGGCGCGCGTGTGTTCACGGGTTCCTGCGCGAAATGCCACGGGGCGGCGGGCGAGGGAACCGCGGGCGCGCCACCGCTGTGGGGCGCCGCGTCCTACAATATCGGCGCCGGCATGGCGCGGGTCCGCACCGCCGCCGAGTTCATCAGCCGCAACATGCCGTTCGATGCGCCCGCCACGCTCGCCGACCAGCAGGCGTTCGACGCCGCCGCGTATATCAACGCGCGTCCGCGCCCCGATTTCCGGGGGAAAGAGAATGATTGGCCGAATGGCGATTCACCACCCGATGTCGCATATCCAACACGGACTCACCACTAGGAGGCTGTCGATGTTCGAATTCAACGATGCCACCACTCCACGGCGCGGCTTTTTGGGCACTCTCGCCGCCGCTGCCGCTGCCGGTTTCGCGAGCCTGACGCCGCTGCGTCTCGAGGCGAATCCCCGCACGAGCGCGAGCAAAGCGATCGACCCGTCGTTCGAGGCATGGCTCAACCGCATCACCGGGAAGCACAAGATGGTGTTCGACGCGCCCGAGGTGAACGGCGGCATGCCGGTGGTCTGGCCGCGCGTCTGGCTCAACAGCTACAACGACAATTACGGCACCAAGGACGCGGACAACTCCGCGGTCGTGATTCTGCGGCATGCGGCGATTCCGCTCGCGATGAAGGATGAGCTGTGGGCGAAGTACAAGCTGGGTGAGGTGTTCAATCTGAAGGACGGCGACGCGCCGGCGGTCCGCAACACGTTCGCGAAGGTGATGCCGCTGCCGCTGCCGGGCACGGGCGTCGAAGCGCTGCTCGCCAGCGGCGTGCAGTTCGGCGTCTGCAACGTCGCGCTGACGATTTACAGCGGCGCGGTCGCGCAGAAGATGGGAATGGACCCGGCAGCCGTGAAGGCCGAGTGGATAGCCGGTCTCATTCCGGGCTCGCAAGTCGTGCCGTCGGGCGTGCTGGCAGTGAGCCGTGCGCAGGAGAAGGGCTGCGGGTACTGTTTCGCGGGCTAACGCGCGCGCGGTCCCATTCACGCCGTGTGACACGGCTCACCGGTCCATCGGGCGCGCGCAGGAACCCGCGAACCCGTGTCCGGTCCCCGGGTAGAGGAGGCCGCACCATAACCGGAGGACCGGATGATGCGACGCATTTTCGCAATGCTCGTCCTGCTGCTCGGCGCAGCCGGCGTTTCCCGCGCGGCTGCCCAGCGCTCGCACTTTGGCGTGCATACTGGCTACAACGTCGACGGCGATGACTGGCTGATCGGCGCGCAAGTTCATCTGCCACTCTCGCGCTCGATCGAACTGTATCCGTCGTTCGATTATTACTTCGTCGACCCCGGCTCGTTGTTCGGCCTCAACGCCGATCTGCAATTTCGGACACCAGGCGCGCCGCTGTACCTCGGCGGCGGCTTGAACATCCTCAAGACGAGTGGGAACTCGGACACGGGCTTCGATTTATTTGGCGGCCTGGAAACGCGCTATGGCCGCACACATCCGTATCTCGAGCTGCGCGGGATATTCCACGACAACTCGTCAGTGCAGCTGGTCGCGGGCCTGAATGTGACCTTGTACTAAGGGCGGCGAAGGGGCGGCGAGGGGGCGGCAAACCCTCGCCGCTTCTACTTCCAGCCTCTCAAACTTCGCACGAAGTCATGCAAGACCAAAAATTTCTCATACACCCTCACGCCCTTGCGCTTGCGGCCGAACTCCGCGAACAGCTCCCGCAGCCGCCCGCGCCGCGCGACGTAAAACCGGAACGTCTCCGCAAAATCCTCCTGCGGGTGGGTCGCCGCATAGGCACTGACGTAGTCGGTCAGTGTCGTCGCAATGCGGCGCCGCTCGAAATCCACCCAGTGCTCGTCGGCGACGCGATAGGCTTTGCGCACCTCGCCGAAGGCGCGGCGAAACCGGCCGGTGCGCGTCCACGCCCAGTGATGATAGAGGAATGAGTGGCCGAGCTCGTGCAGCAACAGGCCGGTGAGCATGCTCCACGAGATCTCATCGCGGCGGCGCTTGCCGGTCACGAAGCGGCGGTCCAGCTCGATCACCTTCGGCGCCCGCGGCGCGACGCCCGATACGCCCGGCCGCAATACCACGCGGTAATGCCAGTCGCGCAGGCGCGCCACAATGAGCAAGCGCCGCGCCCGGCGCAGGGCACGCGGGATCAGATCGCGGCCGGTCGCGTCCTCGCCGCACCACGGGCACGTCGCCATCCAGTCGTCCACGCCCCGGTCGCAATGCGGGCAGGCGTTCTGGAAGTGATCGTAGCGCCACGATTGCGCGCGCCCGCACCAGGGGCAGAAGCGCATCGGGTACATGACGCCGCCGCCGCAACCCCAATCGCAGCGGGCGTGGAATTTGAATCCCTTCGGCGCCTTGAGCGGCTCCTCGCTGGAATCCTCGTCCTTGATGTTGCGCCCGCACCAGGGACAGAACGACGACGCGTCCGATACCATCCACCCGCAGTACGCGCACTCGGCGCCGGTCTCGCGCTGGGTGTCGGGCCATTCCAGCCGCCGGCTGCAGCTCGGGCAGTAACTCCAGAACCGCTCCAGCTCGGTGTGGCACGTGGGGCAGCGCAGCTCCGGGGTGGGGACCTCGCGGCGGCTCACCGGGCCATGGCCTCGTCCACGATCCGCTGAATGAAGGCGTTGTACTTGAGGCCCGCTTTCTCGGCGGCCTCCGCCAGTTCATGCTCGGCGGCGATGAACGGGTTGGGGTTCACCTCGAGCACGTAGACCTCGTCGTCATGCGCCAGCCGGACGTCGACGCGGCCATAGTCCTGCAGCCACAGCGCGTGGAACGCGGTGCTGCAGATCTCGCCGATGCGGCGCGTCAACGGCTCCGACACACCCTTGGCGAACACGTTCTTGATCTTCTTCTTCTTGCGGTAATCCTCGTCCCATTTCGCCTTGTACGTCGCGATGCGGTGCTCGGCGGTCTCCGGCTCGCCGAAGGTCATCTCCGTCAGCGGCAGCACTTCGAGCTCGTCGTTGCCGATCAGCCCGACGTAGACCTCGCGCCCTTCGACCAGCTCTTCCACGATCGCGGCCTGATGGTATTTCGTGTGGATGAACTCGACGCGCTGCTTCAGGGACGCGTCGTCCTCGACAACCGACGCCTGGGCGATGCCGATCGACGCGTCCTCGAGCAGCGGCTTCACGATCAGGGGAAAGCGCAGCTCCGACGGCCGCACCAGCTCGTCGCCGTCGTGGAATTCCGCAAACGCCGGCACCCGGATGCCATGGTAGGCCAGGATCTTTTTGGTGAGCGACTTGTTGCGGGCGACGAGCAACGCGGTCGGCGACGATCCGGTGTAGCGATAGCCGTACATGTCGAGCAGCGCCGCGACCGCGTATTCGTGGCGCGCGTTCTTGCGAAAGCCCTCGCAGCCGTTGAACACCAGCTTGGGCTGGAAATCCGCCAGTTTGGCGAGTAATGGCGCGACGTCGTCGCCGATGCCGATCATGAGGACGTCGTGGCCGCCCGCCAGCAGCGCGCGCGCGACATCGTACTCCGCCTCTTCGGCTTTCTCCTCGACTTCACGCTTGAAGGCCGCGTCTTCCCACTCGGGATGCAGCGAATCGAAGATCACCGCGATCTTCATGACCCCACCTCAATCTCAGCCGGACACATGGATGTCGAGCGCGGTCACGCGCCGCATGTCGCGCGCCACCGTCCGTAACGCGATGAGAATCACCAGGCCGCCGAGCAGGCCGACGGCGGGCAGCAGCAGCATCGCCGTCCGTAGATTGCCGGTCCGGTCCGACAGATAGCCGATCAGCGGCGGCGCGAGGGCGTCCCCGGCCAGGTGCGAGAACAACACGAACGCGCCCAGCACCGATGCCTGGACCGCCGGCGGTACGACGTCGAGGATCACGGCGGCCAGGGGCCCGTTGTACCAGGTGTACAGGAAATACGTCGCCATAATCAGCGGCGCGAACCAGCGCAGATCCTCGACCAACAACAAGGCCGCGCAGACCGGCCCACCGAGTACGAAACCGGCGCCCGAGACGAGCACGCGGCCCCCATGCCAATACTGTTGCACGCGGTCTCCGAGCCTTCCGCCGCTCAGGGCGCCCAGCACTCCGCCGCCGAGCGCCCAGAGCCCGAATTGCGCGCCGACGTTGGCGATCGACATCCCGTGCGTGCGCTGCATGAATGCCGCCGCCCAGGCGACCAGCCCATTCACGGCGAACGTGACCATCGCTCCGCCCAGAAATATCCAGATCAGCGTCGGCGTACGCAGCACGAGGATGGCGGCGTCCTGGAAGTCGTCGAACGCGCCCGCCGCGACCGCGCCCGCTTCGGTCGTTCGCCTCACGGCGAGCGGCACCAGCCGGTACACGGTCCAGGCGATCCCGATGCTGACACCGACACCGAACAGCGCCGTGCCGATCTGCGATGGAATGCCTTCGAACAACGCCAGGATACCCGCGAGCCCGGCGCCGACGCCGGCGCAGATGGCCAGCGGCGCGACATAGCGCGTGACGCCGTGCATGCCATGTTGCCACCAGCTGCGCAGAATGTCGCGGACCGGCGGTGGCGGCTTGCGATCGAGCTCGCGCAACCGTGACGCGAGCAAAGCGAGCACGAGGCCGGGGAACCCCATCCAGATGAACGCCCAGCGCCAGCCGTAGCGCTCGGCAATCACGCCGCCGAACCAGATGCCGAGCACGCCGCCGAGCGCCATCCCCACCGAGTAGACGCCGATCGCGAACGCGCGCCGCTTGCCACGATAGTACTGGGCGATGATCGCCTGCGAGGCGGGTGCATAGCCCGCCTCGCCGAAGCCCACCAGCGCGCGGCACGTGAACAGCTGCCAGAACTTTCTGACGAAGCCGCCCGCCGCGGTGGATGCACTCCACACCGCAACGCCCAGCGTAATGACGCTGCGCCGCGAGCGCAGGTCTCCGATCACTCCGAGCGGCAATGCGGCGAGCGACAGCACGACGATGTAGGCCGAGCCGAGCCAGCCCAGCTGCGCGTCCGAAAGCTGGAGATCGCGCTTGATCGGCTCGAACACCGCGTAGACGACGTTGCGGTCGAGGTAGTTGAGAAGGTTGACCACGGTGAGCAACCCCAGGACGTAGGCGGCGTATGCCCTGGTCGCGGTAGCGGGAGGGGGGAGGGGGGGGGACTGCAACCTGTCAGGTCGCGCGGCCGCCAGTTGCTGCCTCGGCGCGCGCGTCGCGATCCGCCTTTGCCTCGAGATAGGAGTCGGTCAGCTCGCGCATCATCTCCGCGCGCTTGTCATAGAGACGCTTCAACTTGCGGGGCTTGCGCCGCGCCAACGCGTACGCCGCGAGAATCGGGAAGGCCACGGTGTTGTCGAGGTACGCCACGACGGTGCCGGGAAGCTTGTCGGGATCGACCTTGCCCCAGCTCACCGCCTCCGATGGCGTCGCACCGGAAAGTCCGCCGGTGTCGGGGCGTGCGTCCGTGAGCTGCAGGTAGTAATCGTGGCCTTTCTCGCTGATCCCGAGCACTTCCTGAATCTGCGGCTCCGTCTGGAGCACGAAGTTCTTGGGACTGCCGCCGCCGATGATCAGCACGCCGCTCTTGCCGCCGTGCACCTTCGCCGAGAAAACGATGGAAGAGGTCTCGTTCACGTCCGCGCTGACGTCGAACCGGAGCTGGCTGCCCGAGAGCGCCTGCTCGGCCACGTTCATGCCGATGGACGAATCGCCGGGAGAGGACGTGTAAATCGGGACGGCGGCGGCGTGCGCGGCGCCGAGCACCGACTTACGCGACAACCCGAGCGCCTTTTCGCGCTCCAGCACGTAGCCGCCGAGCATGAAGTGATACTCCGCCGTGCTCATCGGACGCTGAAATTCCGCCCGGGCGGAGACTTCGCGCACGAAGCGATCGGTGGAGAGCAGGACGTCGTAATCGAAGAAGATGTCGTAGATCCGTACGACGCCTTCCTCGCGCAGCACGACGTCGTCGGCGAACGGCGTGCCGCGGTGCATCGCCATGCCGAGCCCAAAGTGGGCGTCGTGGTAGAGGTTGGCGCCCGTCGACACGATCCAGTCGACGAACCCCGCTTCGATGAGCGGGATGATCGTCGACATCCCGAGCCCCGCCGGCGTCATCGCGCCGGTGAGGCTCATCCCCACGGTCACCTCGTCTTCCAGCATGCGCTCGGCAAACAGCCGGCAGCCCTCCGCCAGGCGGCCCGCGTTGTACGCGAGAAACGCATTATCGACGAGATCGGCGACGGTTTCCTTCCCGCTCACCGGCTTCGGATTGATACGCTGCCCGCGCAGGAATTCGTTTTGCGTCATCGCGTGGCCTGGGCGATCTGGCTCATCGCGCGGAACGCCCGCGTGCGGCGCTCGCGCGCGTCGACGATCCAGCCGAGCGCTTCCTTGGGATCGTCCGTCACGAGGAAGAGGTTCAAGTCCTCCGGCGAGATCTTTCCTTCGCCGGCCACGCGCTGCTTCAGCCAGTCGGCGAGCCCGCCCCAGTAGGCGCGGCCAAACAGCACGACGGGGAATTGCTTCACCTTGCCCGTTTGCACGAGGGTCAGCGCCTCGAACAGCTCGTCCATCGTGCCATAGCCTCCGGGGAAGGTGATGAACGCGGTCGAGTACTTCACGAACATCGTCTTGCGGACGAAGAAGTAGCGGAAATTGATCGACCGCTCGACCCACTGGTTCGTGCCCTGCTCGAAGGGCAGCTCGATGTTACAGCCGATCGACAGGCCGCCTCCTTCCTTGGCGCCGCGATTCGCCGCTTCCATGATGCCCGGCCCACCACCGGTGATGATCGCGAACCCCTCTTTCGCGAGCATGCGGGCGGTTTTATGTGCCGCCTCGTAGTAGGGATCACTCTCCGGCGTGCGCGCCGAGCCGAAGATCGTGACCGCGTTGCGCACGTCGGACAGCGTGTCGAACCCCTCGACGAACTCCCCCATGATGCGCAGCACGCGCCACGGATCGGTGCTCGTGAAGGAGGCCCGCCGCTCGATCGGAACGACCTGCGGCGGGATGAGAAGTTGCTCGTCCTCAGTGAGCGGGCTGCGTGGCGAGGCGCTCGGTTGCTCTGACATGGTCATCCTGCACGTTATAGAAGAAGGGCGAGAACCGGACGTGTCCCGGCCGGCTGTCGGCGATCACACCGCCCGCCGCCAGGTGCCGCACACTCGCCGCGGGATCCGGCATGGGAATCATTACGATTGCCGAGCGGCGCTCCGGCTCGGCGGCGACCTTGGGCGTGAATCCGGCGGCGCGCGCCGTGGCGATCAGATCCTCGGTCAGCGCGGCGGTCGCCTCGCGGATCGCGGGAACGCCGATCTCCTCGATGTACTCGAGACCGCCGAGCTGCGCGTAGACCGCGGCGAGCGGCGGCGTGCCCAGCTCGAAGCGGCGCGTGTCGTCGTGGAACGTCAACGCTCTGGGGTCGAAGCTGAATTGCTCGCGCTGCCCGAACCACCCGGCAATGCCCGGCTCGAGCCGCCGTGCCAGCGCCTGCTGCATATACAGGAAGACGATCCCCGGCCCGCCCAGCAGCCACTTGAGGCCGCCGGCGACGAGGGCGTCCACACCGGCGTCCTGCACGTCGACGGGAATCTGGCCGACCGATTGGTAGGCATCGATGAGACACAGCGCGCCGCGCGCGTGCGCGACCTCCGCGACGCGCTTGATGTCCTGAATCGCTCCGCTCGTGAAATACACGTGAGAGGTCGCGACCAGGGCCGTGCGATCGTCGACGGCGCGCGCAATCGCCTCGACCGGCACACTGATCTTGTCGGGGCTTTCGACGACCACGAGCTCGACACCCCGCGGGGCTTTCGCGAGCCACTGGTACGCAACGGTCGGGAAATCGAGCGACGTGATGACCACTCTGGGCCGGCGCGTGTAGTCGAGCGACTCCGCCACCGTGCTCAGCGCGACGGAAATGCTCGGCGCCAGCGCGACCTCACCGGGCCGGGCATTGACGATGCGGCCGTACCGCGCCCGCAGATCGCCCAGGGCCTCCCACCAGACGTCGTACCACGCGGCGGCGCCGCGGCTCTGCCACTGGTCCAGGAATTCGGCTACCTTGCGGCGAGACCGCTCGCCCAGCGCGCCCAGCGAGCAGGTGTTCAAGTAGATGCGGTCCTTGAAAATCGGGAACTCGCCGCGGTATCTGGCGAGCCCAAGCGCGCGCGGCTTCACGCTGCTGGCGAGCGTCATAGGCCGGTCAATATACAGAAGGAATACGGCGTATAGCGAGTTGGCCCGCACTTTATCTACGTTTAGCGCTGAGGTCGCTCGTGCGCCCGCGACTCGCTGTCGACCTGTTGCGACTCGCGTGGAGTTTCCGCGCGCGCGACTGGTACCGGCGCCCGCCTTTTTTGCCGGTCCCACCCCGCGACTACATGCAGTGGCGGATGTTCACGGCGTATGGCGACGAGCAGGCGATCCCGCCCGTCGACGATGTCGTGAACTTCGCGCGCTGGCGCCGCGAAACGATGGGCCTGTGATCGAGATCAAACGCCGCGCCGCGGCGCTCGGCTTCGCCGCCACCGGCATCGCGCGGCTCGATCACAACCCCCACGCCCAAGAGCTGGACCGCTGGCTCGCCGACGGACACGCGGGGACGATGACGTACCTCAATCGCCAGGCGGAGAAGCGGAAGGATCCGCGGCGGATCATGCCAGGGGCGCGGACGGCCGTGGTGACATTGACGAACTACTACCATGGCGCCAGGGTAGCGAGCCCCGGGGCCGCGCCCCGGCGCCGGGTCGCCCAGTACGCGTGGTCTCCCGACTACCACGACGTCCTCGGCGAGCGACTCGAGCAGCTGGCCACCGCAATCCGCGAGCTCGTGCCCGGCGCGACGACGCGCTGCTACGTCGACGCGGGACCGGTGCCCGAGCGCGAGCTCGCCCAGCTGGCGGGGCTGGGATGGATCGGCAAGAACATGATGCTCATCCATCCGGAAATCGGCTCGTTCACGTTCATCGGTGTCGTCCTGACCGATGCGGAGCTGGCCCCGGACCTGCCCTTCGAAGCCGATCGCTGCGGCACGTGCACCCGTTGCCTCGAGGCGTGCCCCACGCAGGCGTTCGTGGGACCGCGCGATCTCGATGCGCGCGCCTGTATCTCGTACCTCACGATCGAGCATCGCGGCGCGTTCACCGGCACGCAGCGCACCCAGGTGGGCGATTGGCTGTTTGGCTGCGACGTCTGCCAGGACGTGTGTCCGTGGAACGTGAGCTTCGCAGCCGAGACGCGCGATCCCGGTTTCGCGCCGCGCGCCGACGTCGCCGCGCCGGACGGATCGGCGTTCGCGACAATGACCGAAGCCGAGTTCGATCGCCGCTACGGCGACACGCCGTTCACGCGGCCGGGCCTCGAGGGGATGCGGCGCAATGCTCTCGTCGACTGAAGCGATCAACGAGCTGCAGCGCAAGCTCGCCGAGGGGCTCGCCAGAATCGATCCGCACCACCGGCTGCTGGGACGTCCCGTCAGCTACCGGCTCGTCGACGGCCAGACGCTCGAGATCACCTATCGCGACGTGGCGGGGATCGCCGAGGCGGAAGTCCTCGGCGTCAAGCAGATCATCGGCGATTGCTTCTGCAGCGTGAGCCCGCAGACCGCTGAGCAACTGACCGTCAGGTTTGTCGTTCGCCTGAAGTAGGCGGTGCTTGACGCCCTATTTTGCGGCGACGCGCTCGACGATGTCGTAGTAGAACCGCACGCCGAACCGCAGCGCCGCGACGCTGACGCGCTCGTCGTTGCCGTGCACGCCGCGTGAGTCGCCCTGCGTCAGCGGAAACGGCCCCACCCCGTAGCTCGCGATGCCGAGGCGCCGAAAGTAGTGGCTGTCGGTGAATCCGGGCAGCATCATGGTCGTGACGAGGGCGTTGGGATGGCGCGCGTGCGCGACCGCGGTAATCGCGCGGAACAGCTCGGTGTCCGTTGAGCTTTCCGTCGCCGGCCAGGTCTGGCTCTGCGGCCGGAACGTCACGGCGCTGTCGCCGACTACCCGCGTCAACTCCGCGAGAAACGCCGCCGGGTCCTGACCCGGCAACAGTCTGACGTCGATCGCCGCCGTCGCAATCGGCGGAATCACGTTCGTCTTGTCGCTGCCCTTCAAGCCGGTAATGGAGACCGTATTGCGCAGCAACGCGTTGTAGGTGAGATCCGCGGTGATCGCCCGGACCGCGACGGAATCGCGCAGCGCGGTACGGATGTCGCTGAGCCAGCGGCGGACCGTGGAATCGGGCTCGATCGTCGCCAGATCGCGGAATGAGCGCTCGACGGGCGGCGTGACGATCAGTGGCGTTTGCCAGGCGGCGATGCGATTGAGCGCGCGGATCAGGCGGTGGACGGGGTTGTCCGGTGTCGGCCGCGAGCCGTGGCCGGCCGTCCCCCGCGCGCTGACGTCCAGCCAGAAAGGGGACTTCTCGGTCGTACCCACCCCATAGAACTCGACGCCGCCTCGTGCATCGGCCCGCGTCAAGCCGCCTTCGGTCAACAGAAACTCGGCGTCCCGCACCAGATCCGGCCGCTGCTCGCTGATCCATGCCGCTCCCACCCCGGCGCCGATCTCCTCGTCCGCCGTCGCCAAAAAGATGATGTCGCGCTTCAAGGGGACGTGGGCGCGTTTCAGCACCAGCATCGTCATCAGCTGCGCGATCGCCTCGCCTTTCATGTCCAGCGTGCCCCGTCCCCAGACGTAGCCGTCCTTGATCACGCCGCTGAACGGATCGACGGTCCAGTATTCGGGGGACGCCAGGACCACGTCCATGTGATTCAGGAGAATCAGCGGCCGTGCGCTGCCGTCGCCGGGCAGGCGGGCGTACAGGTTCGCCTTGCCGGGCGCCGGCTCAAAGATCCGGGCTTCGATGCCGTCGCGCCGCAGCACCTCCGCAATCCAGCGCGCCGCGGCGATTTCGTTGCCCGGCGGGTTGGTCGTGTTGATGCGGACGTACTGCGACAGCAGCGCCGTCGCTTCGTCGCCCAGTGCCTTCCATTCCGCGTCGCCCGGCGCCGTGCGGAGTGTGACGCGTGTGGGCGTCACCAGGACGGGAGCATTCGACGGTCCAGCTAGCGGAGGTGCCCGTCGCGCGCATGCTGCGAGCGACAGCACGAACAAAATCCTCCACCAACCTCCACGAACGTTCACCATCCTCCACCATCCTTCCTAGAGCGTCAGAGTCTCGCCGTGCGCAAGTTGACGGTATCGATCGGGTGCCAGCCCCGCCGCTTGCCACGCCGCGCGCGCGCGGATCGGCGGCTCGTCCATCGCCTCATCGGTCAACTTGAACGTGCCCCAGTGAATGGGCACCATCATGCGGGCGTCGAGCGAACGAAACGCGTCCACCGCTTCTTCCGGATTCATGTGGACATAGCGCATGAACCAGCGCGGCTCATAGGCGCCGATCGGAAGCAAGGCGACATCGAAGGGACCGTAGCGTGCGCCGATCGCTCCGAAGTCCGGATGGTATCCCGTGTCGCCCGCAAAGAACACGCGCCACCTGTGCGCCGCGGTCAGCGCAAACCCGCACCACAGCGTGTCGCCGCGATCGCCGATGCCCCGGCTGCTGAAGTGCATCGCCGGAGTGGCCGCGATGCGCAGCGAGTCGATGGTGTGCTCCTGCCACCAGTCCAGCTCGACTACCGCAGCACGCGCGCCGCGCTTTTGGACGAACGATCCCAGGCCAAGTGGCACGACCCACGACGCGTGCGGGTGACGCTGCGCCAGCGACCGCACCGTGTGGTCGTCGAGATGGTCGTAATGGTTGTGCGACTGCAGCACGACATCGAGCGGCGGGAGATCGTCGAGAGCGATTCCCGGCGGCACCCAGCGTCGCGGGCCGGCGAATCCGACGGGTGAGGCCCGCTCGCTCCACATCGGGTCGGTAAGAATGTTGAGCCCGCTCATTTGCACCAACAGGCTGGCATGTCCGACCCACGTTACCGTCAGCTGTGATGCCGACGCGTGCGGCGCTACGAACGCCGGACGCACGCGCGCGAAAACCGCTGGATCGGGATCCTTGGGCCGCGGCCGCGTCGTGCGATGGACGAGCATCCACTTGAGGAGACTGCCGAACCCCGGCACGGCCTGGTCAACCCACGGATTACGAAACCCGCCGCCGAGGCGATGATGCGAGGGAAGTGCAGAGGGCGTCACGGCGCGCAATATAGCCGCGCCGTGACGCCCCGCTTAATGCGATGAACTGTCGGGCGCCACGAAGATCGTGAGCGTGTCGGCCAATGAGCCGCTCGTCGCGATGATGCGGCCGCTGCCGACTGCCTTCGATGTTACTCGTGCAACCCGTGTGCTGTCCACGTACATGGCGAGGCCCAGCACGGCCGTATCGAGGTTCTGCCAGACGACCGCCGCGGTCGTGTCCTGCTGGTGGTGCGCGTTCACAACGAATGCTTCGAGTCGATTGGTGTGATTCACCAGCATCGAGCTGGCACCGTTGATCAATAATGAGCCACGCAACGCCGACAACGTCACGTCGTGCGTCGTCTCAGCCCCGCGAGTCACAACGACGTTGGAATCGAGGGCCGATCCCACGCTGCTCCCCGATGGCGGATCCACGCCGACGATGTAGGTGCCGGGCAGCAGGTAGGCCAGCCGATAGTGCCCGACGCCATCGGTGCGGGCGGTCGAGAAGATCCGCCATGTCCCCTGGTCCGCACCGTAGCCGCTGACCGTCGCGTTTGCGATCGGAGTTGCCGACCCCGAGTCGGCCGCGCCCAGCACGGTGCCGGCGATGGATCCGGTGGCTGCCTTGTTGACGGCGCGGATCCAGGGGATGAATGTGAACGTGCCGTCCCCCGCGACGTTGTATTGGAAGCTGCGCCCCACGTCGAAATCGATCACGATTTCGGCCCCCGAGTCGGGGACCTGAAGCGCCGCCTCTACGAAGGCGTAGATCGACCACTCGCCCGACCCATTCCAGTTCTGCACGACCGCCGGCGTGCCGTCCGCGAACCGAACGTTGGAGGAATCCGCATCGATGATCAGGCGTACCGAGCGATACTGGTCCGCTGGGATCTCCCCTTCGCCCAACAAAGCCGTGGTCCCCTGCTGCAACGCGAGCAGGTCGAACCGCTTACGCGGTGCGGTGATGGTGACCCACTGTAAGCCCGGGTCGCTCGTGTCGGCGGCGGTCGAGGCGGCGATGCTCACGATGTAGACGTTGACGCTCTGGACCGTGTCGAAGGGAAATGGATCGTCCGTGAGCAGCACCTTGGCCATCGGTTTGCGACTGGCGGGTCCGCTGGCGTCATCCTTGTAGCAGGCGGCGGCGAGGACAACCATGGTGAGCAGCGTGAGATTCAGTCTGGACATCGTCAAATTCCTCCCGAGGGTGTTGCGCAGTCCGGTTCGTTGCATTGAATACCCGTATCGCCTCACGTGGCGTCACAAACGCCGCGTTGTTCTGACCTTGTGACGCGGTGGTCGGCCGGATGGGTATAGACAGAGTGGAGACAGGCGACGCAGAGCTGGTGCGCCGGGTCCGGGCCGGCGACATCGGCGCGTACGGCGCGCTCGTCGCGCGCTATCGTGATCGCCTGGGTCGCTACGCCGTCCACATGATCGGCGACCGCGAAGACGCCGAGGAAGCTCTGCAGGACAGCTTCGTGCGTGCCTACCGCTCACTGGAGCGATGCTACGATCCCGCGCGGTTCGGCGCATGGCTCTACGGGATTCTGGTCAACCGCTGTCGCACCACCGGCGCACGGGCCGCGCGTCGACGCCGCTTGTTCGTTTACGACGCCGAGGCTTTGAATGATGCCTCGCATCCGGACGCGATGGAGCGGCTGGAATGGACCGACGCCGTCGAACGCGCGCTGGCGCGGCTCGCGCCCGAGTATCGCGAGGTCTTTCTCCTCAAGCATGTCGAGGAGCTCGAGTACGAGCAGATCGCGCAGTTGACGGGCAACGGCATATCGGCTCTGAAGATGCGCGTGAAGCGCGCGCGCGAGCAGTTGCAGAAGTTCTTGCGAGAGGCGGAGCATGTTTGAGCACGACGACGACATCGTAGAGCGGATGATTCGCCAGCTGCGCCGGCCGGTGTCGCTGGATCCCGGTTTGGCCGCGCGCGTGATGGGCGAAATCGCCGCGCCGGCTCACCCAGGAAGAAAACGCACCTGGCCCTGGCTCGCCGCGGGCGCCGCCGCCGTCCTGGGCGCGGTCGTCATCGCGCACCCCTGGACGCGGGGTTCCGGCACGAGCACGGACGCATTCCAGTTCGTCCTGGTGGCGCCGCAGGCCGCATCGGTGTCCCTCGTCGGCGACTTCAACGACTGGGATCCCGCGCGTTCGCCGATGCAGACGGCGCAGGGTGTCTGGGCAACCGCGGTGCGCCTCGCGCCCGGCCGCTACCGCTACGCGTTTCTCGTGAACGGCGTCGAATGGCGTGCCGACCCCGGCGCGCCGGCCGCGAAAGACGACGAGTTCGACACGCCGAGCTCGGTGGTGACCGTCGGAGGGAGAGGATCATGATCGTCGCTGCGCTGCTACTGGCCGTGCAGGTCACCGCCCAGAACCCGCGACTCGAGCGGCTCGATCCGGACACGCGCTCCGCCGTGACCATCGTCGTCGACTCGGCGCGGGGCGCGGGCCTGCCGGTCGAGCCACTGATCCAGCGCGCGCTCGAAGGCACGAGCAAGGGAGCGGCCGGAGCCCGCATCGTCGCCGCCGTTCGCCGGCTCGCCGTCGACCTCGGCGCTGCGCGGGTGGCACTCGGCACCGGCGCATCGACGCCGGAGCTCGAGGCCGGCGTCGCGGCGCTGCGCGCCGGCGCGACGCCGCAAGTGATCGCCCATCTGCGCGACGTGCGTCGCCCCCCGCTCACCATCGCGCTGTCCGTGCTGGCCGACCTCGTCGCGAGCGGCGTCCCCGCGGACAGTGCCGCGACGGCCGTGCTCGCGCTCGCGCCGAAGGCGCGCGACGCCGATCTCGTGGAGTTTCGTCGCGCCGTGGAGCACGACATCGCCCTCGGCGCGCCGCCTGGCGCCGCGACGTCGGTGCGCGTGAATGCGGGTGCGGACTTCGGCAATTCATCCGGCTCCCCCGGCACCGTCCCTCGTCCCCGTCGGCCGTAGTCGCGTCGCATCGCCATGCGGACGCTCGCCCTCATCGCATTGGCGTGTGCGGTGGAGGCCGACGTCCATTCTGCCAGCGCGCAAGTCGTGGCCAACGTCGAAGCCGGTCTGTCAGACGTCCGCTACGACGGCTTCCTGGCGTCCGCTGCCGCATCCATTTCTCCGACGGTGTGGTGGGAGCAGTCGCGGGGACGCGCGTTCGTGAGCGCCCGCGGCACCTATCTGCGATTCGAAAGCGGGCGCCATAGTCTCGACGGCTCGGCGAGCGGCTCCTGGTTCGCGCCGCTCGGGGGGCGGTGGCGCGGGCAGTTCGGTCTGTCAGGAGGCTCGAGCCAATACGCCACCATCGCGAGCTTCAGCCATACCGAAGCGGAAGCCCGGCTTCATCTGATGGGCGGGAGCCGCGGCGGTTGGGTCGGGGCCACCATCGGACGCTCGTCATTCGGGGGCGGCCCACGCCGCGTCCTCGTCGTTGCAACCGGACTGTGGCTGGTGCACACCGACCGCACCATTTTCGTGTCGCTGGACCGCTCGTTCGTGGGCGACACGGCCTATACCGATCTCCGCTCGTCCGGACGCTGGCGGCGCGGCAACCTCGCGCTGGAAGGGATTGTCGGGGCGCGAATGTGGAGTCGCGGCGGGGGGCGGGGTGTGTTCGGTGAGGGCAGCGCGGCGCTCACGCTGACCCCGCAGGCGGCCTTCGTAGTGTCCGCCGGGCGCTATCCGACCGACGTCGTCAGCGGGAGCATCGCCGGCCGCTACATCACCGTCGCCCTCCGATTTGGGACGCTGGCCGTCCGGCGGCCCACTCCCATCCTGCCGGTCGCTACTCACGCGAGCGGCTCGAGCAGCGAAGAAACACGACTGGAGATCCAACCGACGGCCGACACCGATGACGACGTGCGGATCACGCTCTACGCCGCGGGCGCGACCACGGTCGAAGTGAGTGGCGACTTCACCGATTGGCAGCCGGTGCCCCTCAGCCGCTCGGCAGGCGACGTCTGGACGGGAACGTTCCGGATTTCCCGCGGGGTCCATCGTATCAACGTGCGGCGGGACGGCGGCCGCTGGATGGCGCCGGCCGGCACGACACGCAGTAACGACGATTACGACGGCGAAGTCGGTGTCTTTGTCCTGCCATAACACTCCCGCTACAGGCCGGTGCGCTGTCTCAGAGTGAGCATCGCCCAAATCCCGAGTGCCGGTCCGATCGCCAACACGCTCATGCTCCATCGCCAACCGATCGTGGCGGCGACGATCGGGAGCAGATAGATCGTCGCGCACGTCAGCAGAAAGCCGAGGCTCGTTTGCAGGGTGAGCGCAGTGCCGACGTAGTCGCGCGGCGCGAGCTCAGTGACCGCGGCGGAAAACTGCGCCGAGTCGGCGACGACCGTGATGCCCCACAATAGGAGCAGGGGAAACAGCAGAAGCAGAGGCGCTCCGTACAGCAGGCCGACAGCGAGAGAACAGCTTCCCGACACCGCCATCGCAACGCTGGTCACGACCGAGCGTCCCCAGCGGTCTCCGTACTTGCCGCCCAGCCAGCATCCGATCGCGCCGCTGCCGACGACGGCGAACGTGACGAGCGCGGCGAGCCCGGTGACATCGGCGTCGGCGCCGCGCCGCGCGCGCTCGCTGGCAGCGACGAAGACGGCCATCCACGTCCACATCGCATACAGCTCCCACATGTGACCGAGATAGCCGAGGTTCGCGAGCGTGACCGCGCGGTCTTTTAGAATCCGCGGAGCGGCGGCGAGGGAAAACGGTGGCGATGGGGCGGCGTATGGACCGTCATTAGGAACGAGGAGGACCAGGAGGCCTCCTGCGACCGCGCTCACCGCGGCGACGACCAAAACCCAGCGCCACGCGGCCGGCGATACCGCCCAGCGAACCAGATGTGGACTCGCCGACCCCAGCGTAAGCGCGCCGACCAGAATCCCGATGGCGAGCCCTCTTCCTTCTTTAAACCAGCCGGCCGCGATCTTCATCCCAGGCGGATACACGCCCGCGAGTGCAGCGCCGGTGAGCAGCCGGCAGGCGATTCCCAGTGTGATACTCGGCGCGGCCGCCACGCCGATTGTGGCGACTGCGGCGAGCCCAGCGGAGCCGGCGACCAGACGCCGGGCGGACAAACGATCGGCGAGCGTGAGAACAGCGCTCACCAACGCGCCGGCGACGAACCCCAGCTGCACTGAGATCGTGAGCCACGCAGTGGTGGTGGGTGAGAGCTGCCAAACGCGCACCAGGGTGGGAGCAACGGCGGAAGCACTGAACCACGGAGCCATCGCGAGCAACTCGGCGGCGGCCAGGACCGCCAACACGCGCCGCGGGCTCACAACCCCGTGGGATGATCCAGAAACACCCAGGGTAAATCGAACGTCTTGGCAACGTGCTCGGCTAACGCCTTGACGCCGACGGTCTCGGTTGCGTAATGGCCCGCATAGAACACGTTGACGCCGAGCTCCTCGCCGTCGAAAAACGTCCAGTGCTGCCCTTCTCCGGTGACGTAGCTATCGAGTCCCGCAGCCGCGGCCTGTGGGATCAGCGCGCCTCCCGCCCCGGTCACGATGCCGACGCGCTGCACGCGCTCGGGCCCGAACGGGAATAACCGCGGCGCCGTTCCGAGTGCCTTCGTCAGCGCCCAACTCAGCTCCTCCCGTTTACCGGCGTATTCACCCCAGACGCCGATGGGCGCTCCGTGATACGACCCGAACTCGCCGCGCACCGTGATTCCGAGCAGGCGTGCCAGCACGGTGTTGTTGCCGACGACGGGATGACGATCGAGCGGCAGGTGCGCAGCGTAGAGCGCGATGTTTCCTTTGATCAGTCCTGCAAGGCGACGATAGGCGGGACCAACAAGCGGCCTGAGACCACCCCAAAACATTCCGTGATGGACCAGCAGGCAGTCGGCGTGCTGCTCCGTGGCTTGCCGGACGGTCGCCTCGCAGACGTCGACTGCAGCGGCCAGCCGGCTCACGTCGCCCGAGTTGCTGACCTGCAAGCCGTTCAGGGCCTCGGGCGCGTCAGCGACCTCCTCGGCGATCCGAAGGTAGTCGTCGAGAAAACGGACCAAACTGTCTAGGCGCACTTAAGACACCGTAAGCACAGTATCGCAGCAGCCGGACAACTTTCCACATTGGGTTGTTAGATAACGCGTTATAACATAACTAGTTAGACAATCCACACGGAGTCCCAGCCGCCGTGTGGATATCTCTTATACTCGAGCCAAGGCTTGGCCAGTGCGCTGAGCAACCTGCGGCGGCTGACCAGCGTCTTCTCCCATTCGAAGTACGCCGTTGATCTCTCCGCCTTCTTGAATCAAGAGACGTTTGGTATGCACATCACCGTGGACGACGCTCGTGGCCTGCAGCTCGACGCGTTCTTCCGCGTAGATGGCGCCACGCACTTCCCCGCCGATGATGGCCTCGCGGCTGACGACGTCGCCTTCGACTTCCCCGCCCCTCGCGACGAGGACCTGCTTGGCGGCGCGGACCGTGCCGTTCACGGATCCCTCGATCTTCACGACGCCGTCGGCCGAGATGTCACCGACGACGCGCATTCCGGCGCCGATGATCGATAGTCCGGGAACGCCCTCACGCCCGCCGCCGGGTGTTGCGTTTTTATCTGAAAACACCGCCATCAGCGTCCCTCCTTCACGAGGTCCAGCGGATCGACTGTCTTGTTGTCCCTTCGAATCTCAAAGTGCAGGTGCGGTGCCGTTGACCGCCCCGAGTTTCCTGATAGCCCAATGACTTCACCGGCCTGAACATCGTCGCCCTCGGCTGCAATGAGCCGTGACATGTGACCATACATCGTCTCATACCCGGACGGATGCCGCAAGAGGACGAACAAGCCGTAATCGACATCGTACCCTGCCGCCGTCACCGAGCCTCCCCCCGATGCCCGGACCGGCGTCCCGAGCGGGACAGCGATATCGATACCGGGGTGGGATTCGTCGACCACTCCGGGCCGAACCTGGCCGCGAGTGACAAACCCCTGGACATCGAGGGGCCAGTGCGATGGTGCCGACGGGCCCGTTTCATAGCGAGTGGCAGCACCCGGCAACACCGCCCGAATCGGCACGGCGCGCATGGTCGTCGTGAAATCGGTGCTGCGAGCCACGGTCCCTCCCCCGCCCCCCCCGCCGCCAGCGGTGCGGGAGACGGGAGGAGCTTTCACGCCGAGCATTTGGCGCAGCTCCTGGTAGTTCGCTTCGGCGCGATTCAACGCCGACGCGAGTTGCTGTACACGACTGTTCTCGACGCGAAGCCGGGAGACTTCGCGCTCGAGTCCTGGCACACGTAACGCGTTGCGCGTGATCGGCCCTGCGAACGCGAAGAACAACACGATCGACACGGCAATCGCGCCGGCGCCCCACTTCCCCGCCATCACCGCCCAGCGTGGGAAACGGTACTGCTTGGACTCGAGATCGCCGTCGGCATGGACGACGATCGTGACGCCGCGAGTCCCTTTGGTCTTCTTCGTGTCCCTCGTCATCCGTCGAATGGCGCGCCGAGGATCAGCTCGAGCAACCGCGCGAGATCGTCGTTCGAGTAGAACGACACGTGAATCTGCCCTTTGCCCTTCGCGCGCAAGCTAACGCGTACATCGGTCCCGAGACGGCGACGCAGTGCGTCCTCGACCCTGCGGACTTCGGGGGCGGCGCCCATGCCGCGCTTCATGCGCGGACGGCGCTCGGGTGCGCGCCCGCCGCGCACCCGATCCTCCACTTCGCGCACCGACAGGCCTTGGGCAACCGCCTCGCGCGCGAGGTTCGTGACGACGCGCGAATCCTCGATCGCGAGCAGCGCGCGTGCGTGACCAACCGACAGCTGGCCTTCGTGCAGCAGCTGCAACACGTCTTCGGGAAGCTTCAGGAGACGCAGCGCGTTGGCGACGGTCGAGCGGTCGCGGCCCACGGCGTCGGCGACATCCTGCTGGGCCAGCTTGAACTCCGCAATGAGCCGCTCGTACCCGCGCGCTTCGTCTACGGGCGACAGGTCGTCGCGCTGCAGGTTCTCGATCAGCGCCAGCGTGAGGAGCGTACGGTCATCAGCGTCACGCTGTACGGCAGGGATGCGTTCCCATCCCAGCTGCTGGCAGGCCCGCAGCCGCCGCTCGCCGGCGATCAGCTCGAATCCCGTCGCCCCACCATTCGCGCGGCGCACCACGATCGGTTGCAGCAATCCCGCCTGCTTGATCGATGAGACCAGCTCCTCCAGCGCGGTGGGGTCGACGGTCTTCCGGGGTTGGAACGGGTTGGGCCGGATGTCCTTGATGGGCAGCTCGACCAAACTCCCTTCCCGTTCTGCTTCCTCCCGGGTCGGCCCGAGCAGCGCTTCGAGCCCCCGCCCGAGGCGGCGTCCTCCTGCCGCAGTTTGTCTCATGCGGGTACCTCCGGCACCTGTTCAATTGCGGGGAGGCTTGGGGACGGTGGAGCGTCCTGCTCGACCCGGCGAATCAGCTCCTGTGCGACCGCCAGGTAGCTCTTCGCTCCCACCGACTGCACGTCATACAGCACGATCGGCTTTCCAAAGCTTGGCGCTTCCGCTAGGCGCACGTTCCGCGGAATGGTCACGGCGAACATCCGGCCGCCGAAATACTCCTTCGCTTCCTCAGCGACCTGCTTGCAGAGATTGAGGCGGGCGTCGTACATCGTCAGCAACACGCCTTCGATGGCGAGCGTGGGATTGAAATTGCGCTGCACCAACTTTACGGTGTTGAGGAGCTGCGAGAGTCCTTCGAGCGCGTAGTACTCGCACTGGATCGGGATGACGACGCTGTCGGCCGCGGTCAGCATGTTCAGCGTGATGAGGCCAAGCGACGGCGGGCAATCGATGATGACGTAGGTGTACTCGCCGCGGACATCCTGCAGCGCATCGCGCATGCGGGTCTCGCGCGAGCGCTGGTTGACGAGCTCCAGCTCGGCGCCGACCAGGTCCTGAGTCGCGGGAACGACGTCGAGATAAGGAAAGTGCACGTGCGGGAAACGCGACTGGGTCAACGCAGCGCCGTCGATGAGCGCGTCATAGAGCGAATGACGGATGCGGTCGCGCTCGATCCCGACGCCGCTCGTCGAGTTGCCCTGCGGATCCGCATCAATGAGCAGCGTCTTGCGCTCGGCGATCGCCAGAGAGGCCGCGAGGTTCACGGCCGTCGTCGTTTTACCGACGCCGCCTTTCTGGTTCGCGATAGCGATTACACGCGACATTATAACTCGTTGATTTATAATGATTTATGCAGCTAAATAATTATGGCGCGTCCAATATACGTTCGTTTCACGTGAAACGGAAGAGCGTAAGTTTCACGTGAAACTGCAACGATGCGCGCCCTAAGCCACTCGGCGACGCCAGCGCGTCGCCTCCAACACGAGGTTGTGAAGATCGCTGGGCGTGACGCCAGGAACCCGCGCCGCTTGCGCGAGTGATGTGGGACGCACGCGATCGAGCTTTTGCCGAGCTTCCGTGGCCAAGGTGCGCAGCTCGAGGTAGGGCATGTCAGCCGGCAGGGTGAACGACGCCAGCTCGGCCAGTCGCGCCGCAGCGTCGCGCTCGCGTGCCAGGTACCCGTCATACTTGATCTCGATCTCCGCGGCGAGAACGGCATCCGCGGGCGCGCCACCCCCGACCCCAGCCGCCGTGAGCAACGCGCCGAGTGAGACACCCGGTCGCTTCGCGACGACGGCGATGCGGTCGGTCTCCGTCAAACCAGTGCCGCTTGCCGCGAGCGCCGCGCCGGCCTGAGCCGGCGTGATAGTCGTCTCACGCGCCAGGTGCAATACCGACTCCTCCGCCTCGAGCCGGCATTCCGCCGCTCGGAGCTCGCCATCAGACAGCAGGCCAAGGCGATCGGCGAGCGGCAGCAGCCGGCGCAGCGCATTGTCCTGGCGCAGCAGCAGCCGGAACTCGGAGCGCGACGTGAAGAGCCGGTATGGCTCGTCAACGCCGCGGGTCACGAGGTCGTCGACCAGCACACCGATGTAGGCGTCGTCCCGACCGAGCACGACCGGCTCGGCGCCGCGGATCCGCCGCACCGCATTGATGCCGGCGATGACGCCTTGTCCCGCCGCTTCCTCGTAACCCGTCGTCCCGTTGATCTGTCCCGCGAAGAACAGGTGCTCGACCGTCTTCACCTCGAGCCACGGCGTGAGCTGGGTGGGGGGATAGTAGTCGTACTCGATCGCATACCCGGGGCGCGTCATCTTCGCGCGCTCGAGGCCGGGGACGGCGTGCAGGAACTCGAGCTGGACGGCTACGGGCAGGGAAGTGGAGAGCCCGTTCACGTACAACTCCGTCGTGTCGAGCCCCTCCGGCTCGAGAAAGATCTGGTGGCGCTTGGCCGCCGGGAACTTCACGATCTTGTCTTCGACCGAGGGACAATAGCGCGGCCCGCGCCCGCTGATCGCGCCGCCGTACAACGCAGATTCCTTCAGATGCTGCTGGATGATTTCCTTCACCTCTTCGCCAGCCCACGTGATCCAGCAGGGCACCTGCCGTGGCCGCTCCACTCGCTCATGGAAGGAGAATCGAAACTCGTCGCCGTCGCCGTCCTGACGCTCGACCTTACTCCAGTTGACGGAGCGGCCATCGATGCGCGGCGGCGTGCCGGTCTTGAAGCGCGCGACTGTAAGTCCAATATTCGCAATGACTTGCGCCATCTGAACGGAGGGCGCGTCGCCCGCCCGACCCGCGGGGATTTGGGTATCGGTGCCAAGGTGGATGCGACCGCGCAGGAAGGTGCCGGCCGTGATGATGACGGCGCGCGCGTCGAAGCGACGGCCGTCTCCCGTTTCGACGCCGGTGATCTGAGTCCCTCGCTCGTCGAGGAGCAGATTTGTGACCATGCCCTGCGTCAGCTCGAGGGAAGGGAATTGCTCGAGCAATGCGCGCACGGCGCGACGGTAGAGCGTCCGATCGGCCTGGGCGCGCGGAGCCCAGACGGCGGGGCCCTTGGAGCGATTGAGCATGCGGAATTGAATGGTGGCCCGATCGGCGGCACGGCCCATGAGGCCACCGAGAGCATCGACCTCGCGGACGACGGTACCCTTGGCAATGCCGCCGATGGCGGGATTGCAGGACATCTGCCCGATCGTATCCAGGACCGAAGTGAGCAGCAGAGTCCGTGCGCCGAGGCGAGCCGACATGGCAGCGGCTTCGGTGCCGGCGTGGCCGCCGCCAACGACGATTACGTCATAGTCAGGCATGGCGAGAAACTACTAACTCAGGACCTGCAAAGGCTAGGCTACAGACGCAGCCGCGGGTCACAGTCAACGGGGTTTGGGACGATCGGCCGCCTGACTGATTTTTCGAAGCAAACCAAACAATGTCTTGCTGGTTTCCGTTGCTAGGGCCTCTAAGCGTCCGTACTCCGCCGGCCGGAGATAGCCGATGTCACGAGCCAGGGTGAGTCCGGTTTGTACTTCGGCGAGTGAACCCCACGCTATATCGAGATACTTGCGGTAATCCCTCGTCCCCTTTTTCGTCGCCCCCTCGGCAATATTGAGTGGTACGCTGTACGATGCTCTTCGAAGTTGATCCGCGAGTCTCTCCTGCTCGAAATCCGGGAACCGTTGAGCAGCTTTCGAGCACTCGACGGCCAATCTTTCGGCGAATTGCCAAGCTTTGAGGGTGTGATGGATAGGCATGACGCCAGGATAACCGGTGGACGGCCAATCACCGAATCATTTTATCTCGTCCCGTATCCCGTTTACTCGACCCCGCGGTGCGTCGGTGCGTCTAGGTTTTTGCATGTCCTAAGCAGTTAGGCCCTAACCCACCGCACGAGCTCTTTCATCGTCGGGCGCTTGCCCGTCATCAGAATCCCCACTCTGTAGATCCGCGCTGCGATCCACGTAACTGCGACAATCCCAATCGCCAGCATCGCCAGCGATCCTGCCAATTCGCCGGCGCCCATGCTGCCGGCTGTCCATCTGACCGGCGTCGCGATCGGTGACGTAAACGGCACAATCGATAGTGTGCGGGCGAATGCCGAGCTCGGATCGTTCGTGAGTCCGATGATCGAGAGATACGAGATCATCAGCAAGTAGGTCACGGGCTGCTGCGCCTGGCGCGCCTCTTGCTCGTTGCTGGACATCGCCCCCACCGCTGCGAACATCGCCGAGTAGAGCAGGAATCCGCCGAGGAAGAACGCCATGAAGATAGAGAGCGTCGCGAAGGGGATGTGCGGCAGCTTGATGCCTTGAGCCGCGGAAGCATCCGCGCCCAGGAGACGGGCAATGGGTACCCGCAGGCTGATGAGCAGCCGTGCGGAGACGCCCCAGATGAGGAACTGGAAGAAGGACACCGCGCCCGCCCCGGCCACTTTCCCCAGCATCAGTTGAAACGGCCGCAGCGACGATACGAGCACCTCGACGATGCGCGTGGTCTTTTCTTCCAGAACCGAGCTCATGACGTTCACACCGTAGAGCAGGATCGCCATGAATAGCAGCACGGCCATTACATAGGCGAGGACGAACGACTCGCCCGCGCTCTCGGTGGTCGTCCGCCCCCGTGCGATCTTCTTCTGATCGAGCGTAATCCTGATTCCCTGCGCCCAATCCACGACTTCCGGATTCACGCCCCGTGTCTCCAGCCTCACTTTCACCACCACCTTGTTCAGCAACCGCTCGAGGCCTTCAACCGTCTGAAGCGACAGGTTGGAAGCTCGGTATTCAGCCTTGCCGGTCTCGCTCAGCTCGTTCGAAATGATCAGGAAACCGTTCAGCTGCTTGGATTCCACGAGACGGGTCAGGGAGTCGACGACACCGGGCGCGGCAGGCACGCGCGTCACTCGGAAGCTGGGGTTCGCCGCCACGGCCTCGGTGACCCGTTGCCCGAACGCCGATGTGGTGCTGTCCACGACGGCGATATCCCGCACGGCGCCACCAAGAGACTGCATGATCTGGTAGACGATCACACCACCGAAGAGGACCGGCCCCAAGATCGCGGAGATCCAAAACCACCTGGTGCGCACGCGTTCCACGAACTCGCGCCGGATCACGGCCCAGACTTTATGCACTGGCAGTGATCGCTTGCGGCGTCCCCGGCACGGCCGCCGCCGTCGCGGCCTCCGGACCAACGAGATCGACAAAGATCTTATGCAGCGATGGGCTGGCGAGCTCGAAATGCGCAAGCCGGGCGCCGGACTGCACCAGCGCCCGCAGGATCTCCTGAGCGTCCGCGCCCGGCGCCAGCTCCAGCTCCGCCTGCTGGCCAAAGTCCTGGATCCTGGCGACGAGCCGGCGGTCGGCGAAGATCTGCTGCGCGCCGCCCTGGCTGCCGTCGAACGCGACGATGACGTGCTTGCCGCCATGGGTCCGCTTCACTTCCGCCAACGTGCCGTCGATCAGCTTCTTGCCGCGCGCGATGATGCACAGCCGGTCGCATAGCTTCTCGGCGTGCTCCATGATGTGCGTGGAAAAGAGGACGGTCTTGCCCCGCCGCCGATAATCGACGACGGTGTCGCGCAGCACCTGCGAGTTCACGGGATCGAGACCGGAGAACGGCTCGTCGAGAATCACCAGCTCGGGGTCGTGCAGAATCGTGGAAATGAACTGCACCTTCTGCTGCATGCCTTTCGATAAGTCCGACACCTTGCGCAGGCGCCAGTCGGCGAGGCCCAGCCGGTCCAGCCATTCGAGCGCGCGCGTGCGCGCCGCACGGCGCGCGACGCCCTTCGCCTCCGCCAGGAAGACGAGCACGTCGATGACGCGCATGCGCGGGTAGAGGCCGCGCTCTTCGGGCAGATAGCCGATGCGCGCCGAGTGCGTGCGCCCGCCGCCGACGTCGTTGAACAGCCGCACGGCGCCCGCATCGGGCTCGTAGATATCCATGATCATGCGCAGCGTGGTCGTCTTGCCGGCGCCGTTGGGGCCGAGCAGGCCATAGATCTGGCCGGCCGGGACGCTCAACGAAAGCGCATCGACCGCGGTGTGGCCCGCGAATCTCTTTGTGACGCGATCGACAACGACCGGTTCGGTCATGCCCCGAAGCTACGAAGAGGAGCCTACGACGCTAGGACCCCGAACAGCTCGCCGGCTTTGCGAACGGCCGTGACAAGCGCGTCGATGTCGTCGACATCGTTATAGATGTAGAACGACGCGCGCGCGGTCGCGGCAACGCCCAGCCGGCGCATGAGCGGCTGCGTGCAGTGATGACCGGCGCGGATACAGACGCCGTCCCGGTCCAGGATGGTCGCCAGATCGTGCGGGTGAATGTCGCCGTAGGTGAACGGCACCACGCCCGCCCGGTGGCCCTTCGGCCCGTAGACCGTGACGCCGTCGATCTGCGTCAGGCGCTCGATCGCGAGACGCGCGAGCTCCTGCTCGTGCTCCGACACGCGCTCCATTCCCAGCTGCTCGAGGTAGGCGATCGCGGCGCCGAGTCCGACCGCGGCTTCGACGTTGGGCGTGCCACCTTCGAACTTGTGGGGAATCTTGTTCCAGGTGGAACGGTCGTCCCACACCCGTTCGATCATCTCTCCGCCGCCGTGGTAGGGCGGCATCGCATCGAGCAGCGCCGGCTTCGCGATCAGCGCACCGCTGCCCATCGGCCCGAGCATCTTGTGACCGGACAGCGCGTAGAAATCGCAATCCAGGCTCTGCACGTCCACGCGAAGGTGTGGAGTGGATTGCGCCCCGTCCACGACGGTCACCGCGCCGGCCGCATGGGCCAGCTTGCTCAGCTGGGCGGCCGGGTTGACGGTGCCGAGCGAGTTCGAGACGGAGGGAAACGCGACGATCTTGGGCTTCGATTCGAGCGCCCGGCCGAAGTCGGACAGATCGATCCGCCCGTCTTCCGTGATCTCGACCATGCGGAGCGTGGCGCCCTTTTCCTGACACAGGATCTGCCACGGGACGATGTTGGAGTGGTGGTCCATCGCCGTCACCACCACGGTATCGCCGCGCCGCACGTTGGTCCTGCCGTACGCAGCGGCGACCAGATTGATCGATTCGGTCGTCCCCCGCGTGAACACGACCCCTTCGCGGGCCCACGCGTTGACGAAGCGGGCTACGGCGGTACGGGCCGCTTCGTACGCCTCTGTCGCCTCGACCGCGAGCGCGTAGGCACCGCGGTGGACGTTCGCGTTATGGAAGTTGTAGTAGTGGACGATCGCATCGATGACTTTGCGCGGCTTCTGACTGGTTGCCGCGTTGTCGAGATAGACGAGACGGTGACCGTTCTCCTGCTGCGCGAGAATGGGGAAGTCAGGACGAATCCGGGCGGTATCGAGCATCAGAAGTCCCGCGCCGATTCGGTCGTCACCGGCTCCGCGCTGTTCTGCAACGCGGCGTGCAGCGCGTGCCACGCGAGATTCGCGCATTTGATGCGGCTCGGGAATGCCCGCACGCCCGAAAACGCCGCCAGCTTGCCCGGCGCATTCGCGCCGCCGGCGAGCATATCGCGAACCGCCTGAAACATCGTTTCGGCATCACCCACCTTCTGACCCTTCACCGCCTCGGTCATGAGCGACGCCGACGCTTTCGAGATCGCGCAACCCGCACCCTGCGGCATCTGGAACCCGATGTCGCTGATCGTGTCACCGTCGACCTGCACGAACAGTTGAATGCGGTCGCCGCACAGCGGGTTGTTGCCCTCCGCCTTGCGGTTCGCCGCGTCCAGGCGCTTGAAGTTCCGCGGATTGCGGTTGTGGTCGAGGATGACCTGCTGATACAGCTCGCCAAGATCGGGAGGGGCGGAGCTCATTGTCCCGCCAGGCGGCCGCGCACGACGGCGTCGAGCTGCGCGCGCAGCGGAGCGACTTCCATCCGGCCGAGGATCTCGGCGGCGAACCCGTAGGTGAGCAGCCGGCGCGCTTCATCCTCGCCCACGCCGCGGCTGCGCAGATAGAACAGCGCGCGCGGGTCGAGCGGCCCCACCGTGGAGCCGTGCGTGCACTTCACGTCGTCGGCATAGATCTCGAGCTGCGGCTGGCTGTCGGCATGCGCGTCGGCCGACAGCAGGAGATTGTTGTTGGTCTGCTTCGAGTCCGTCTTTTGCGCACCGGGCCGCACGATGATCCGCCCGGTGAACACGCCGCGCGACTTTTCGTCGAGCACGCCGTTGAAGTACTCATGGCTTGCGCAGTGGTCGGCGGCATGATCGATCGTCGTGTGATGGTCGGCGTGCTGCTCGCCGGCGAGCAGATACAACCCGTTGAGAATCAGCGTGCCGCCCGGACGCGCCATGACGCTGCCGAGGTCGTGCCGCGCGAGTGCGGCGCCGAACGCGACCGTGTGCAGATTGACGGTGCTGTCCCGCCCCTGATGCGTCTCGGTCGCGGCGACGTGATAGGCGCGCGGGCTCTCCCGCTGGACGCGATGGTAGTCGACCCGGGCGGCGTCGCCGGCCACCACTTCGGTGACCGTATTCGTCCAGTAGCGAGCGTGGTTCAGCGACGCGTACGTCTCGACGATGCTCGCGCGCGCTTCGCGCTCGAGCACGACGAGATTGCGGGGATGCATGACGAGGTTCTCGTCGGTGACGAGGAACAGCAGCTGGATCGGATCCGCGAGCGACACCTTGGCCGGTATGTGGACGAATGCGCCCTCACCGACGAATGCCGTGTTCAGCGCGCAGAACGGCCGGTCCTGCGTCGCGGCATACCTGCACAAATGCGCACGGACAGCATCCGGGTCTTCGGCGAGCGCATCCGCCAGGCTCTGGACACGCAGCGTGTCGGCAACGGCCGTCGACAGAGAGCGCTGATAGAAGCCATTGACGAAGACCAAACGATGCCCGGTGTCGCCCAGCAGAAACGGCTGGATCTCTACGAGACTCGGAAGGCGAGCGGGCGGATGGGCGAGCGCGAAGGTGCCATCAGCAATCGGCGCGACGCTCGTGAAGCGCCACGCCTCCTGCTTCATGTTCGGGAAGCCGAGCTCACTGAAGCGGGCGATGCCGCCTGCGCGGAGATCCTTGAGCCAGGCGGGAGCGCGGGACGCGCCATTCGCTGCCCACGCATGATAGGAGCCCACCAGCCGTTCTACCGAGCCTGTTTTCACTGCCATCGTCACGACACCATTACGCCATCACGCAGCCAGTCGTAGCCGCGAGCCTCGAGCTCCTGCGCCAATTCGGGCCCGCCCGATTTAACGATCCGGCCGTCGGCGAGGACGTGGACGACGTCGGGCGTGATGTAGTTCAAGAGCCGCTGGTAGTGCGTCACGATCAGGAAGGCGCGATCGGGGCGCCGCAGGGTGTTCACGGTCTCCGCGACGGTTTTCAGCGCGTCGATGTCGAGTCCCGAGTCCGTCTCATCGAGAATCGCGAGCCGGGGCTCGAGCACGGCGAGCTGGAGAATCTCGTTGCGCTTCTTTTCGCCGCCGGAGAAACCCTCGTTCACGGGACGGTTCATCATCGCGTCATCCCAGCCGATCGCCTTGAGCTTCTGTTCCAGAAACTGCAGGAAGTCGATCGGATCGAGCTCCGGTTCCCCCCGCTCCCTGCGCAGCGCGTTCAGCGCCGAGCGCAGGAAATAGGAATTCGTGATGCCGCGGATCTCGACCGGATACTGGAACGCGAGAAACACACCTGCCCGGGCACGCTCCTCCGGTTTCAAGTCGAATAAATCCTTGCCTTCGTACTTCGCGGCCCCGGCGAGCACCGTGTAGGCCGGATGCCCGGCGAGCACCTGCGCCAGCGTGCTCTTGCCCGAGCCGTTCGGCCCCATGAGCGCGTGCACTTCGCCGTCGCGAATCGTGAGATCGACGCCCTTCAGGATTTCGTTGCCCGCAACGGCGACGCGCAGCCCTTTCACGTCGAGCACCACTTTGCTCTTAGCCAACGCTCCCCTCCAAGCTTATGCCGAGCAACCGCGTCGCTTCGACCGCGAACTCCATCGGCAGCTCCTTGAAGACTTCCTTGCAAAAGCCGTTCACGATCATCGACACCGCGTCCTCCGACGACAGACCGCGCTGGCGCAGATAAAAGATCTGATCCTCACCGATCTTGGACGTGGACGCCTCGTGCTCCATGATCGCCGTGCTGTTGCGCACGTCGATGTACGGGAAGGTGTGCGCTCCACATTTATCACCTATCAACATCGAGTCGCACTGCGAATAATTCCGCGCGCCCTCGGCGCCCTTCATGATCTTCACTAACCCTCGATAGGTGTTCTGCCCGCGGCCCGCCGAAATGCCTTTCGACACGATCGTCGAGCGCGTGTTCTTGCCGAGGTGAATCATCTTGGTTCCGGTGTCGGCCTGCTGGCGATGGCTCGTGACGGCGACCGAATAGAATTCGCCGATCGAGTTGTCGCCCTGGAGAATGCAGCCGGGATACTTCCAGGTGATCGCCGAGCCGGTTTCGACCTGCGTCCACGAGATTTTGGAATTCGCGCCGGCGCACTTGCCGCGCTTCGTGACGAAGTTGTAGATGCCGCCTCGGCCCTCCTCGTCCCCCGGATACCAGTTCTGGATCGTCGAGTACTTGATCGTCGCGCGATCGAGCGCGACCAGCTCGACGACCGCGGCATGCAGCTGATTCTCGTCGCGCATCGGCGCCGAGCAGCCTTCGAGGTAGCTGACGTAGCTGCCCTCGTCGGCGATGATGAGCGTGCGCTCGAACTGGCCCGTGGACGATGCATTGATCCGGAAGTAGGTCGATAGCTCCAGCGGGCAGCGCACGCCCTTCGGCACGTACACGAACGAACCGTCGGTGAAGACGGCCGAGTTGAGCGCCGCAAAGAAGTTGTCGTTGTACGGGACAACGGTGCCGAGGTACTGCTGCACGAGGTCGGCGTGCTCGCGAATCGCCTGCGAGATCGGACAGAAGATCACGCCGTACTTGGCGAGCTCCGCCTGGAACGTCGTCGCCACCGAGACACTGTCGAACACGGCATCGACGGCGACCCCGCTGAGCCGCTTCTGCTCCTCGATCGGAATCCCGAGCTTCTCGAAGGTCGCGACGAGCTTCGGATCGACCTGATCGAGCGAGTCCAGTTTGGCCCGCTGTTTGGGCGCGGCGTAGTAGCTGATCGCCTGATAGTCGATCGGCCCGTACTTCACGTTCGGCCAATGCGGCTCGGACATCTTGAGCCAGTTGCGATACGCCTTGAGCCGCCACTCCAGCATCCACGCCGGCTCGCTCTTCTTGGCGGAAATCAGCCGGATCACGTCCTCGTTCAAGCCGGCCGGCACGACCTCGGATTCGATGTCGGTGACGAAGCCGTACTTGTACGGTTGCTGGACGTGCGCTTCAATACTGGTCATGATGCTCCCGGAAGTCGTTACCGGACATACGCTTGGCAATCAAAACGACGGCCTAGCTCGGAATCCTAATGGTTTTGTCGGGATTGTCAATGAACTCAATAAATGTCCCGATTCCACTCCCTCACCAGCCGTTCGTAGTCCTCCGGCGTGTTCAACTCGTCGATTACGGCTGGATCGTCGACCGGCACGCTGACGACGTCCTTTTCGTGCC
Source organism: Gemmatimonadales bacterium (assembly GCA_035637435.1). Lineage (GTDB taxonomy): Bacteria > Gemmatimonadota > Gemmatimonadetes > Gemmatimonadales > GWC2-71-9 > 20CM-2-65-7. Next base: position 53,894 of record DASPXD010000231.1, on the reverse strand, counting down.
GGTGCAACACGGCCCGCGCACCCTCACGAGTGGCAGCCGGGCTCTCCAGGAGCTCGCTGAACAGCGCCGATCCCCAGATCACGGGGTGTCCGCGCCGTTCGCCGAAAGTCGGAACGACAGCCGGCGTATCCGTGCGGCGGTGCGTCTCGAGCAGGCGTTCCACGGTAGTCACGCGGACGTGCGGCAGATCGACCGGCCAGACGAGAACGGCGCTGGGCTGCAAGGGTTGCAGCGCGCGCAAAGCAACCCGTAGTGACGCGATTGGGCCGGTCTCCGGTTCCAGGTTCTCTACGATCATGCAGTCGTGGCCTGCTAAAACGGGCTGTATCCGGGGCGCGTCGGGTCCCAAGACGATGACGCGGGTCTTCACCTCCAGCGCTTCGAGCGCCTCCAGGATCCGCACCGCGAACGGCAAGCCGAGGAAGTCCAACAGGGCCTTGGGAGAGCCCATTCGGGCCGACCGGCCGGCTGCCAGGACGACGCCTGCTAACGACATACGTGGAAAGACACTACGTCGCTACGGCACATCCCCGCTAGAGGGTTGCATGCGCGGCCAAATCCCCCACATTTGGCGCGCCCACATGGCAGTCCGACGCATTCGCCAGCTCGGCGACCCGATCCTCAGGGTCCGCTGCACCCCGGTCGAAGACCCCAAGTCGCCGGCGGTGCGGCTGCTTTCCGACGATTTGCGCGATACCCTGCATGCCGGCCGCAAGAAGTACGACATGGGGCGTGCGCTGGCCGCACCGCAGATCGGCGCGCCCGTGCGTGTTGTCCTGGTGGAGGTCGGGAAGTTTCGGGCGACGATGGTGAACCCCGAGATTACCGACGTCGGGGCCGAGGACTTCCACGTCTGGGACGACTGCTTTTCGTTTCCCAACCTGCTGGTGCGCGTAACCCGCGCCTACCGCGCCACGCTCCGCTACACCGACATGAAGGGCAAGGCGGTCACAATGGACCTCGAGGGCCCGATGGCGGAGCTGTTGCAACATGAGCTCGACCATCTGGACGGCATCCTCGCCCTCGACCAGCCCAGTGGCCTCGATCCCTTCGCCTACAAAGCGGAATGGGAAAAGCATCACAAGCCGACGGAGCGCTACGGGCCACCACGCCCGCGCGAAATTTAGAACCCGCTACATTCCACTACTCATCGACAGGGGTGCCCGCCGAGTTGGGCGGGCTGAGATCACACCCTCATAACCTGATCCGGTTCGTACCGGCGAAGGGAGCTCAGCGTGACCTGCCGCACACAGATGTTCTTCGCCCGTCAGGGCACAATCACTCGGGAGATGCAGCGCGTCGCCGAGCGGGAGACGTTGCCCCTCGAGACGATCCGCGACGAAATCGCAATCGGCCGGCTCATCATTCCCGCCAACGTCAACCACCTCGCGCAACAACTCGATCCGATGGCGATCGGCAAAGTCGCCAGCGTCAAGATCAACGCCAATATCGGCAACTCGGCTGTCGAGTCGGACATCGATGGCGAGCTCGAGAAGCTGCACCACGCGGTGCACTACGGCGCCGACACGGTGATGGATCTCTCGACCGGCGGCAATATCGACGCGATCCGGGAAGCGATCATCGCCGCTGCGCCGGTACCGATCGGCACCGTCCCGATCTACCAGGCGATCGAAGTTGCCGGTGACATCACGAAGCTCACGTCCAACGACATCCTCGACAACATCGAGCACCAGGCGAAACAGGGCGTGGACTACGTCACCGTCCATGCCGGCATTCTGCGCGAGCACGTTGGTCTCGCCCTGGGCCGCGTGACGGGAATCGTCAGCCGTGGCGGATCGTTGATGGCGTATTGGATGACGCAGCACGGCAAGCAGAATCCGCTGTACGAGCACTATGACCGGCTGCTCGACATCGCGCGCGAGTACGACGTCACTCTCTCGCTGGGCGACGGGCTGCGGCCGGGATCGATCGCGGATGCGACGGACAAGGCGCAGCTCGCGGAGTTGACGGTGCTCGGCGAGTTGACGGAGCGCGCCTGGAAGCGGGACGTGCAGGTGATGATCGAAGGGCCGGGACACATCCCGATGCATCAGATCGAAGTGAACGTGCGGCTCGAGAAAGAGCTGTGCCACGAGGCGCCGTTTTATACGCTGGGACCGCTCGTCACGGACGTCGCACCCGGTTATGATCACATCACGTCGGCGATCGGGGCCGCGATGATCGGCTGGTTCGGCGCGGACATGCTCTGCTACGTCACGCGCAAAGAGCACCTCGGATTGCCGAATGCCGAGGAAGTGCGCGAGGGAGTCATCGCGTACAAGATCGCGGCCCACGCCGCGAACATCGCGCGCCGCCGTCCCGGTGCTACGGAGCGGGACGATGCGCTGTCACGCGCGCGCTACGCCTTCGACTGGAACGAGCAGTTCCGGCTGGCGCTCGATCCGGCGCGCGCGCGCGAGCTGCACGACGAGGCGCTGCCCGCCGAGTACTTCAAGAGCGCTGAGTTCTGCGCGATGTGCGGGCCGAAGTTCTGCTCGATGCACATCACGCGCGAGATCGAGCGCTCGCTCGGCCTGCGCGAGTCGCTGAAGAAAGAGAAGCGGGAGGCCGTGGGGGCGGACTAGTTTCGGTCGCGCTCGACGTCGGCCTTTCGTTGCGTTAGGGCTTGATGACGAATTCGTAAGGCCCGGTCATCAGGCCCTCCCCAAAGGTGCCGGTGCCCCGCACGCGGATCACGAAACTGCCGCCGGCGGGGACATTGAACGAACCCACCTGCCAGAACTGCTGGCCGAAGGTCTGCGCGCCGCGGCCCGCCAGCGTGTCGCCCGTGGCGGGATTGATGATTTCGATCGTGAGACCGTAGCCCGCGGGTCCCACGGGAGGCGCCGTCATGCGGAAGAACACGGCGAGCGGCTCGCCCGGCGTGCCGGGGGACGTGAACTCGTCGAAGTCGCCGATCGTTTCGATGGCTTCGCCGCGGAGCGTATCGCCCACGGTGTAGGCGGCCGCAGCGGATTCCGGCGCTCGATTCACGCTGACGACTTTCAGCCCGTAGGGACCGACGAACCTGAACGCGGAGCCACACGTCGCGTCGGAGCACAAGCGGAAGAAACTGGCCGGCTCGTACACGGTGATCTTCACCTGACCGCCTGGCGGCACCGTGAAAGGCCCCGTGAATCGTTCGGATTGACCGACGGTGCCGGCCAAACTGTCGTCGTTGGCGGGATTCCGGGCGCGCACGTACGGGAACGGCTCCGCATCCCCGTCTTTGCCGTCGAAGATGAGACCCAACTCCTGCCCGGGCGCCGCCGTGACCGAGAACTGGTCCCAGTCCCCCGGAGTGTCGATTCGCTCGGCGCCTACCGAGTCGCCGGGCACGAGCGCCGGCGAAACGTGTTCAGGGAGACTGTCCTCAGGCACGAGCGCGAAGCGATAAGGACCGCGCGCCTCAAGGCCAAGGACCGGATCAGCGATCGTGAGGTCATACCAGCCGGTGGCGGGCAGGTCCAGGCGCATGCTCTGAAAACTCTCGAGCGATGGCGCCGACATCTGGGTGAATACTGCCGCCGTGAGCCCGTAGCTCTGCCCGGGCGGCCTCACCGAGGCCACCAGCCCGTTGATCCCACCGGCGGGGTCCAGTCCCTGGAACTTTAGATTGACGTGCTGACCACGCACTCCATAGAAGTGGAATAAGTCCGAGTCACCCCAGGGCTCGATCGATTCGCCCGAGACGGTATCGCCGATCGCGAACATATTCGAGACGGTCTCCGGCCCCCAGCTGAAAGCGTACAGCCAGATCCGGTAAGGCCCGCGCAGAGTCGGGAGGTAATAGCCGGTCGAAACCCGCACGATGTGCGTGCCCGGGCCGAGTCTGAGCCGGCCGCTCGGGCTTCGGGTGCCGGCGGTCCCAATCGACGCGGAGCCCTGTACCTGGCCCGTGACGGAATCGACGAGCTCGGCCGTGACCACGCTGGAGCCCTGCGGGGCGGCTGCGAGTTCGACCACGAGAAGCGCGCCCGTCGAATCGGGGACCGCCACGCGGAATTCGTCGATGTCTCCCGCCACGTCGATCGCCTCCCCGCTCACGCTGTCGCCCAACGCTAGCGTCGCGGGCCGAGTTTCCGGTTGGCGGTTGATTCGATACAGAAAGAAGCGGTACGGCCCAACGTCGTTGCTACTCCTCGAGTTCGGGCTCGCCACACGCACGCGGTATGTCCCGGTCGCCGGGAGCGTGAATGTGCCGGTGACGCTTTGGTAGAGGGTGGTATCGGAGGAAAACGTCTGCGCATTTGCGATTGACTGGTTACCCGGGCTGACAATGTCCGCGCGCAGCACGTCACTCGAGGGCAGCGACTGGAACGCGAGGTTCATCTCGTCTCCGGCGTTGCCCGAGAACGTGAACTCGTCCACATCGCCGGGTCTGTCGATCGATTCCCCAGCAACGGTGTCACCGAGCGCGATCGCGGCGGGGACGTGCTCGGGCGCCGGATTCACTTTGTAGACGTAGAACCGGTACGCACCCGTGTCGGTGACGGAATGATCGGATTCTCCGAAGACCCTGAGCTTGACCGGACCCGCGGCGACGCGTTGAAACCGCCCTGTGGCGTGAGCGAACAACCCCGTGTCGGCCGGCACCGCGTCGACGAATGCCACATAGTTGCCCCCTTCATCGAAGGCCTGCATTCGCACGAGAGCCGCGCGACTCGACTGGAGAAACACATTGTACTCGTCACCCGCGCTCGCCTGGAAGGTGAACTCATCGATATCGCCGGCGGGCGCGAGGTCCTCGCCCGCGATTTCCGTGTTGGCAGCGACCGTCGCGGAACGGCGTTCGGGAGCGCGGTTGACGAAGTAGGTCCAGAAACGGTACGGCCCCGTGTAGCGTCCCTGGGCGCCGTAGACACCTTGCACCCGAAAGCGGTATGTGCCTGTTGTTGGAAACGTGAACGCGCTGGTCACCGATCCCGGCTGACCCGCGGATGTGAACGTGTAGGTCTGGAAAAATCCCGCCGCGTCGAAAATCGCAAGCGTGATCCCTTCGGGCCCGGGAACTCCAGTCGCCTTGATGGCCGCGACGATCTCCTGTCCGGCGGTCGCGGTCGTCGTGAAGTCATCGAAATCGAGAATGTCGTCGATGGACTCGTTGCTGATGGTGTCGCCAATTCCATAGGTGACGGAGATGAGCTGATGCTCGGGGTCGGGATCGATCTGGTGAACTTGAAAGCGAAACTTTGCCGTTGACCCGAACGGCTGCGCGATGACGTCCACGAAGTAGGTCGTACCGCTCGTCAGCACAAACGGAACGGTCGCTTCGGAATGGAGATCACCGGTCCGGGGGTCGAAAAACTCGGACGTCCTCACACCCGGCGTCGCCGAGTCGCGCACGATCAGGGTCGCATAACCCTCCAGCACCTGCACGAAGACGCCATGGAAGCCCGTTTCGCTCGCGACGAACGAGTACCGTCGAAGCGAGTCGTCGGCGGCGACTTCATCCGTGACGACCTGCTCGAGCGCCACGCGTTGCACGGCGCGATGATTGGGCTCGGTGGGAGAGTCGCAGGCGGCGAATGCCGTCACAACAAGGACCGCAGCAGCGCTTCGTTTCATAACGGTGGAAACTGCCTGGCAGGTCAGCGCGCAGGAAGACCAACCGCACAATAAGTCATAACCTACCACGCAATCCCGTAATCCTCACCGTGATTGGACGACCCGCCCCAGAAGGAGCCGTGCTTCCAGTCGAAGAAGATCGCGTTGATCGGCCCTGACGTCCGATCGTCGAAGTCGAGCCGGTAGCCCATGGCGCGAAGCTCGTGCCGCACCCACGACGGCGTGTCGTCGCGCAGCGTCAGCCGGCCCGGCTCGGTTTTATGCTCGCCGAAAGAGTTGCGCATCTGGTAGCTCGTGATGTTCGCGGCCTCGACCGCCTCCTGCACATCCATCCCGAATTCGACCACGTTCAGGAAGAACTGCAGCAGGTTTTGATCCTGCGTATCGCCGCCCTGCACCGCGAACGCGAGAAACGGCTTTCCGTCTTTCATCGCAAGACTCGGCGTCAACGTCACACGCGGCCGCTTCCCCGGCACGATCACGTTGAACGGATTATCCGTGCTGTCGACGACGAATTGCTGCGCGCGCTGACTTACGCCGATGCCCGTGTGGCCCGCAATCACCGCCGGAATCCAGCCGCCCGAAGGCGTGACCGACACGACCCATCCGGAGGTGTCGGCCGCTTCGATCGATGTCGTGCCGCGGCGAAACGCCTCGTCGAACGCCGAGAGCGCCGCTTCATCACCACCTTCGGACGTCGTCACCGGCTGAGGGGACCAACGTTGGAGCAGTGGCAGGTACGGGTTGGTGCCGCCCTGAAAGGGATACGGATCGCCGGGCTTGATGTCGGGATCGTTGCGATCCGGATTGATCGACTGCGCGCGCTGGCGCGCGTACTGCTTGGAGAGTAGGCCGCGCATCGGCTCCTCCGGCGGAAACGCCGGGTCACCGTAGTAGAAGTCGCGGTCGGCGAACGCCAGGCTCATCGTCTGATAGAGCGTGTGGATATAGCGCGTGCTGTTGTAGCCCATCGCCTTGAGATCGAACCCTTCGAGGATGTTGAGCGCCTGCAGCATGGCGGGTCCCTGCGACCATTGCTGGAGCTTGTAGACGTCGATGCCGCGATACTGTGTCATTACTGGCTCTTCTATTTTGACGCGCCAGTTCGCAAGATCGGTCAGCGTAATCAGGCCACCCTCTTCCTGCACGCCACGCACGAACTCCTGCGCGATGTCGCCACGATAGAAACGGTCGTAGGCGGCCATGATCGCGTCGTGCCGGTTCTTGCCGCGACGCAGCGCCTGCTGCTCCGCGTCCACCAGCTTCCGCAGGGTCGCCGCGAGGTCGGGTTGGCGGAAGATTTCACCCGCTTCCGGTGCTTCGCGCGCCTCCCCCGCGTGTGGCAGCATGACCCCGCGCGCATACTGCCACTGTTTGAGCCAGCGTTTGTTGCGTTCGATCGAATTCGCGGTCTCCGCTTCGATGGGATAGCCGTCCGCCATGCGGATTGCCGGCTCCAGCACTTCACTGAGACTCAGCTTGCCGTACTCGGCCAGCATGACCATCAGTCCGCCGGGTGTACCGGGCGTGATCGCGGCGAGTGGCCCATACTCGGGCGGAAAGCGCAGCCCCTTGGACCGATAGAAGTCGGCGGTCGCTCCCGTCGGTGCAACGCCGAGTGCGTTGAGCGCAATCACGTGCTTCGTTCGCGGATTGTAGATCAGGGCCTGCGTTTCTCCGCCCCATGAGAGGACGTCCCACATCGTCGTCACGGCCGCGAGCATGGCGCACGCGGCGTCCACGGCGTTGCCGCCCTTCTGGAACATCATGGCGCCGGCTTCGGCGCCGAGCGGTTTGCCGGTGATCGCGACCCAATGGCGGCCGTGCAGTGCCGGCTTCTGGGTGCGCTGTGCCGCGAGGGTTGTGGGAAGAACCAGGAGAGCGAGAAGTAGGCAGCGACGGACGGCCATCAGTGCTCCGAGAGGTGTTCGAGTGGAACGTACCGAAATGGGGTCGCTTGCTCAATCCAAGCGCCGCTCAGCCGAGCGGGCGTGCCCTTCCAGACCTTCGACCCGGCCGAACCACGCGGCGTCCTCGATGAGCGGGCGCGCCCCCACGACGTCATCGATCCGCAGCCAGCTGCGCACCCGCAGGAACGTATACACCGACAGGCCGCCCTTCGACCGTGCGGTGCCCGCCGTCGGGAGCACGTGATTGGGGCCCGCCCCGTAGTCCCCCAGCACCTCGGCCGACCCGGCGCCGATGAAGAGCGCGCCGAAATGCGCGAGCCGCGGCGCGACTGCGGCCGCCCTATCCAGCAGCAGCTCTATGTGCTCCGGCGCGAGCGCGTCGCACGCGGCGATGCCTTCCTCGACGTTCGCAACCACAATCACGCCGCCGTTTCGGAGCGCGGCACGTGCAGTTTCTGCAGTTGGCAGATCGGCGAGCTGGCGCCCCAGCTCCGTGTCGACGCGATCGGGAAGAGTGGAATCGACCGCGACGAGCACCGGCATCGCGTCGGGATCATGCTCGGCCTGCGCGAGCAGATCGGCCGCGATGACTGCCGGCGAAGCGGTGGCGTCGGCGAAGACAACGAGCTCCGATGGGCCCGCGAGCATATCGATCGCGACGTGTCCGGCAACGAGCTGCTTCGCCGCCGTGACGTAGCGGTTTCCGGGGCCGACGATCACGTCGCAGGGAGACAGGGGGCCGGGGGGGGCGCCGAATGCGAGCGCCGCGATCGCATGGGCTCCACCCGCCGCCAGCACGCCCGCGGCGCCGGCGATGGCGGCAGCGGCGAGCGTCATCGGTCCGGGCTTCGGGCTCGCGACCCAGATCTCCTTCACACCGGCCGTTCGCGCCGTCACCGCGGTCATCAGGACAGACGACGGCAGCGCATAGCGGCCGCCGGGCGCGTAGCATCCGGCGCGCTCGAGCGGCGCGATCCAGTGCCCGGCCGTCCCGCCCGGCACTGTGACCGTCACATCACTCAGCGCGCGCTTCTGGGCCTCGGCGAACGCCCGAATCCGCTCCGCAACGCGCTCCAGGCGCGCGCGGTCGCCCGCGGGCAGGCCCGCGAGTGCGCGATCGAGAGCGGCCCGGTCCAGGAACAACGGGCCCCCCCCGCCCGGCGCGACCTCTGCGAACCGCTCAGCGTACTGCCGCAGCGCGGCTTCACCGCCGGCTCGCACCGCTTCCACGATCGGCGCGGCAACAGTGAAGGCCTCGGCAGGCACGGCGGCAGCGCGACGACGCACCAGTTCGGCGACGGAGCGACGACTCAGCACGCGGGAGTCTTCCTGGCCATCGGCCGCCTGCTGACTGCGCCATGACGGCGCGCCAACTCGGCGCGCACACCCTCCAACGTGCCGCCTCCACGCACCAACGCCACCAGCGCCATGTAGAACACGTCCGCCGTCTCCCGCACGACATCCTCGGACGACTGCGCCTGCGCCAACTCGTCCGCTTCTTCGCGCAGCTTCGCCGCCAGCAGCGCGGGGTCGGCCAGCAATTGCGAGGTTCCCGATCCATTTACGGGCCCCGCCATTCGGTCGGCGAGCGTGCGCTCGAGATCGGCGAGATCGAACTCGGAGTTCCAGCACGACGGGCGATTCAGATGACAGAACCCGGCGCCCGCCTGACGCACCGTAAAGCGCAACGCGTCGCGGTCGCAATCGAGATCCACTCGCACCAGCTGCTGGGAGTTTCCCGACGTCTCTCCTTTCACCCAAATCGATTGGCGCGACCGTGACCAATAGATCCCGCGTCGCTCGGCCACGGCGCGCGCCAGCGACTCCCGCGTGCTCCAGACGAGGCCGAGCGTGCGGCCCGCTTCATCGGCGACCACCGTGGGCCACACCTCGCCCGGCAACGGCTTCACGAGCGGCGCGGCGACGGCCTCGCCCAGCGACAGCCTGCCGGTATACAACGCCATGCCGACCTGCGCATCAGCTCCCATGCGATCGAGCTCCGCGACATCCGTCGCCGTCGTGATTCCACCCGCGGCGGTTACGCGTGCTCCGGCCGCCGCGCGCACGACCGCTTCGACCGCGGCGCCGTCAAACCCGCCCATTGCTCCTTCCTTTTCGACCTGCGTGAAGAGGAAACCGCCGACGACGGGCGCGAGCTCACCCACGCGCTCCAGCACGGGGACACCTGTCTTCGTGCGCCAACCGTCCACGACGATCTCGCCGCGCTCCGCGTCCACCGCGGCGATGACACGCTTACGCGGCAGGGCGCCACAGAACTCCGGCGTCGCGGCAGTGCCGATCATCACCTGCGTCGCGCCGGCGTCGAGCCAGCGGCGGGCCGTGTCGAGATCGCGAATTCCGCCACCGACGCGGCACGGCGCGCGGCGGACGAGATCCTGGATTAACGCCGCGTTCGACCCCCGTCCCAGTGCGGCGTCCAGGTCCACGACGGCCACGTCGCCCGCGATCGCAAACTCCTCGAGGCGCTCGATCGGATCGCCACCGTCGAGCACGAACTCTTTCCCGCGCCGTAGCTGCACGGCGCGACCCTTCGCGATGTCGATGCTCGGGACGATCATTGGCGCACCCGGATCCCGCGGACCGCAAGGTCTGCCTTGATGCCACCCACCGTGTCGTCGCCGTCGTGGAAGACGGACGCGGCAAGCACGGCATCGGCGCCGGCCGCGAACGCGCTCGCGACGTGGTCGCGCGTTCCGACGCCGCCCGAGGCGATCACGGGAACACGGACCGCGTCTGCAACGGCGCGCAGCAGTTCGATATCGTGCCCCGCCCGCGTCCCGTCGCGATCCCAGCTCGTGAGCAGGATCTCCCCCGCGCCGAGGCGCTCCCCCTCGAGGGCCCACGCCACTGCGTCGGGTCGCGCGGGCTCGCGGCCGCCCACCACCAGGACTTCCCAGCGCTCGGCTGCGCGCCGCGCGTCGATCGCGAGGACCACACACTGGCACCCGAACGCCTGCGCCAGCTCGGTCAACAGCGCGGGCCGTCGCACCGCGGCCGTATTGACGCTCACCTTGTCGGCGCCAGCCGAGAGGAGGCGGCGCGCATCGTCCACTGTGCGGACTCCGCCGCCCACGGTCAGCGGAATACGGATCGCCGCACGCACTCGCCGCACCGTCTCGACCTGCGTGCCGCGCCCGGCCGCGGAGGCCGCGACGTCGAGGATCACGATCTCGTCGGCGCCCTGCGCTTCGTACAGCGCGGCCTGCTCGGCAGGATCGCCCGCGTCGCGCAGGTTCTGGAACCGGATGCCTTTCACCACACGGCCGTCCTTTACGTCGAGGCACGGAATGATGCGCCGGAGCAGGCCCGCCGATCCGTTCGCCGCCGGCCCCGAGGGAGCGGGAGCGCGGGGGGGGGGAGCGCTGCGACCCGACAGCCAGCGTTCCAGCAGCGCGGCGCCGTAGTCGCCAGACAGCTCGGGGTGGAATTGGCACACGAGCAGCGAACCGCGCTCGAGGGCGGCGATGAACGGAACGCCGTGCGTGGACCGGGCCGGCGTCCAGCCGGCCGGGCTCTCGCGCAACGCGTACGAGTTCGCGAACGCCGCGACGCCGGCCGTTACGAAGCGCGCGTCTGGTCCGGACGCCACGCTGTTCCAGCCGAGGTGAGGGATTCGCACATGCGATGGCAACCGGCGACACGTTCCAGCGACGACACCGAGCCCCTCGACACCCGGCGTCTCCTCACTCGCCTCGCACAGCATCTGCATGCCGAGACAGACGCCGAGCAGCGGCGTTCCACGCGCTGCGACATCACGAATCGCAGTGTCGAGGCCGCGGGCTCGCAGCGCCGCCATCCCCGCGCCAAACGCGCCTACCCCGGGGAGAACCAGACGCCCAGCGCCGCGGGCGACCGCGGGATCGGCGGTAACGTCGACCGCTGCGCCGAGCCGGCGGAACGCGCCGGCGATCGACGCGAGGTTTGCGACGCCCGAGTCTACGATCACCACATCACTCACGCGGCGCCCCTAGCGTTCCCTTGGTGGACGGCACGTCGTCGAACGGCGTACGCGCTACAGCCTGTCGCAGGGCCAGGGCGACGGCCTTGAACGCCGCTTCCGCGCGATGATGGTCGTTCTCTCCCTTGAGCACTTCGACATGGAGAGTGAGCCGACCCGCGGCAGCAAGCGAGCGCAAGACATGAGGGACATTCTCACACGAGAGCCCGCCGATCGATTCTCGGCGCAGACCGAGCGACACGTCGGCAAATGCGCGGCCCGACAGATCCACGACCGCCCGGGCCAGCGATTCATCGAGCGGAGCGTAGGCCCAGCCGAAGCGCGCGATCCCACGCCGCTCGCCCAGCGCGCGATCGAGCGCCTCGCCCAACGCGAGCGCGGAATCCTCCGCCGTGTGATGATCGTCGACGTGCAGGTCGCCGTTCGTCTGGAGCGTGAGATCGAACCGCGCATGCCGCACCAGCGATTCCAGCAAATGATCGAGGAAGCCGATGCCGGTGCGCACCTCCGCCTGGCCCGACCCGTCGACGACGAGCTGCGCGCGAATCGATGTCTCCCGCGTGGCGCGCTCGACGATTGCAGTGCGGTTAGTCAAGGAGGGCCTCCAGCGCCGCGGTGAGTCGCGCGAAGTCGGCGGGATCGCCGGGCAGCGTAATCCGCAGGCTCGTCTCGAGTCCCGCACGACCGGGAAAGTGACGCACGAGAATTCCCGCTGCGCTGAGCCCCTCACGGACGAACGCCTCCCGCTGTCCAAAATCGGCGAGGACAAAGTTTGCCTGCGAGGGACGTGCATCCACGCCACGCGCGCAGAGTAGCTCACGCAGCACGGCTCGCTCCCCGCGAACCTGGGTCACGTGCGCGCGCACCGCCGTGTCGCCACGACGCAATTGTGACAGCGCGAGAGCGAGCGACGGCCCCGCAACGGGATATGGCCCGCCCGCGGCGCGCAGCACCGCGATCACACGCGGGCTGCCGACGGCGTAGCCGACGCGGCACCCTGCCAGGCCCCAGGCCTTCGACATCGTACGGACGACGACCACATTCGCGAGGTCGAGTACCGCCCGGCTGATGTCCTCGTCGGCGTACTCGACGTAGGCCTGATCGATGAGGACGATGGGCTCAGGGGCTGCGGCGGCGATTCGTCGCACCTCATCCCGCGATGCCACACCGCCGGTCGGATTGTTGGGCGACACGATCACCACGACACCCAGGCGGTTGTCGACGCGGGCAAGAAGCTCGTCGACCGGGAACGCAGCGGTGATCCACGGCACGCGCACCAGCGGAGCACCCGCGAGTCGAGCGAAGCGCTCCAGCATGTCGAAGGTCGGCTCGGGGAGCAGCACCGCGCGATCGGGACCCGCATATGCCCGGCAGATGCGGTCGAGCGCCTCGTCCGCGCCAGCGGTGACGACTACGCGCTCCGGGCTCACGCCCAGCCGGGCAGCGAGCGTCGCCTCGACCGCGGTGGCATCGGGGTAGCGGCGCAGTAGCTCCGGGTCCAGGGCCGCCAGCTCCGCGAGCAAAGCAGCCGGGGGCGGAGGGCCCTCATTGCTGTCGAGGCGCAGCAACGCAGTCATGGCACGATCTGCGAAAGGGCGGACACGACGACATCGGTGCCACCGGCTGCTTTCACCGCGGGGATCACTTGCGGGAGGAGCTCTCGCGGCACGGCGGCCTTTACTGCATATCCACTGTCGCCAAATAGCCGAGATACTGTCGCTTGTCGCATCGACGGCAAAACACCCACTACCGCGTCGAGACAGGCCGCCGAGGCGTTCACTTCGAGCATCACGCGGCGCCGCGCCTCGAGGACGGAGTTGATCAGCAGGACGAGATCGTCGATGCGGCGGCGCCGGCTGGGATCGTCGAGCGCAGCGCGGTGCGCGTACAGGCGCGTGGATGAGCGCATCAACACATCGACTATGCCGAGGCCGTTTGCCTCCAGCGTTGCCCCGGTCGCGGTGTTGTCGACGATCACGTCCGCGTCCTCCGGCGGGAAGACTTCCGTGGCGCCATACGACCGGACGTACTCCGCGCAGACACCGCTCTTGCGGATCCAGCCCAGGGTAAGCCGCTCGTACTCGGACGCGACGATCAGACGCCGTGAGGGGAGCCGGCCAGCCTCGAGTAGTCCGAGCGGAGCGGCCGCCACGAGCTGCACGGGATCGAGCCCCGTGTCGAGCAATTCGACGACGTCAGCTTCGAGCTCGGCCACCCAGTCGGCCCCGGCGAAGCCGATGTCCCGGCTACCGAGGGCCAGCATCTCCACGATGTTCTGGGGCTTCAGCAGCTTCGCCTCGACGCCCGGCAGGGACACGTCGGGGCGATAACCGCGGGCACTCGGGCGCACCCGAATTCCTGCGTCGGCGAGGAGGGTGAGTACCCCCTGCTCCATGCGGCCTTTGGGAAGGCCCAGGCGGAATATCGACATCTATCGGCTCCGTGTTGGCCGAACCGGAGTCCCCCAGGTCACGCGACGCCGCCCCAAACGCACGACGCCGGCCCTGGGGGGCCGGCGTCGGTTGATGACTGACTATCCTACACGCCTCCGGCTATCCCCCGTGGACCGAGTGACCGTGGTGATGCCGGTGGTGCAAAGCATTACGCTGCATTGACCGTGATATAGCGCAGTGATGAAACTGTGTCAATGCGCAGGGGGCTGATCCGGATGATCGCGCTCGCCGGCATTCTGCCGCTCCTGTTCCTTATCATCTGGCTGTTCACGGTACGTATGCCCGGGCCGCCATTCAGTGGACCGCTGCCCCCGCTCACGCCTAACCAGGAGCAGCTGCGCACCGCTCTCGCGGGTCACGTCCGGGCGCTCGCGCACGACATCGGCGTGCGCAGCGACGAGACGTACGCAAACGTGCAGCGCGCCGGAGCGTACATCGAGCGGACGCTGCGAGGCCTGGGCTACGAGGTGGTCTCGCAGGAGTTCTCGGCGGACAATCGCGAGTATCGCAACCTCGAGGCGACGCTGCGCGGCACCAGCAGGCCGCAGGAGGTCGTGGTCCTCGGCGCGCATTACGACACCGCCGAACAGGCCCCCGGCGCGGACGACAACGCGAGCGGCGTGGCGGGTGTACTCGAGCTGGCGCGGGTCTTCGCGCAGGAGCGGCAGTCGCGCACCGTGCGGTTCGTGTTCTTTCCCAACGAAGAGCCGCCGTCGTTTCCGACCGCGGACATGGGAAGCCGGCACTACGCCACCGCGGCGCGCGAGCGCAACGATCAGATCGTGGCGATGCTGTCGATTGAATCGATTGGCTACTACGACACGGAGAAAGGCAGCCAGCGCTATCCGTTCCCGCTGAATCTCGCGTATCCCGACGTCGGCGATTTCATCGGCTTCGTCTCGAACCTCAAATCGCGTTCGCTGCTGCATCGCGCGATCGCGACGTTCCGCGCGCACGCCACGCTGCCGACGCAAGGCGCCGCCGCGCCCTCGTGGGTGCCGGGCGTGTGGTGGTCGGATCATTGGTCGTTCTGGAGGGAGGGCTATCACGCGATCATGATCACCGACACCGCGCCGTATCGGAATCCGTTCTACCATACTCCGCAGGACACTCCCGACAAGCTGGACTACGACCGCATGGCGCGCGTGGTACACGGGCTCACGCACGTGGTGCGGGCGATCGCGAACTAGCCGGTCCTAACGATCGACGCGCGCGAAGGCGCGCACCGGAAAACTCCCGATCCCTTTCACCTTTGGCGGCACGGCAAAGAAATGAAAGCCGCTGTCGGGCAAGGCGGCCAGGTTGGTCATGTGCTCCACGATCGCCACGCCACCGCCCAGGAGAATCGTGTGGGCGGGACGGGCTCCGTCCTTATCGTCGTCGATGTTGAGGGAATCGATGCCCACGAGTGCCGCGCCCGCCTTCACGAGATGCTCGGCGGCATCACGAGTGAGGAATGGATGCTGGCCGGCGGAATACGTGTCGGTGCGCCAGTGCGCATCCCACCCTGTATGTACCAGTACCGCCCTCCCCTTCACCTCCAGCCGGGCAAATCGCGACGCGTCGATCGCTCGAGCGTGCAGTGCGGTTGCCCGAACCACGACGCCAGGCAGATCCGCGACATCCTGCAGCGCATAGCCGGCCACGTCGTGGCCGCCGTCATAACGATGGAAGGGCGCGTCGATGTACGTCCCGGTGTTCGCGAGCAGGTCGATCTTGCCGATCTGAAAGGTCGTGCCCGGCGCGTAGCGGGCACTCGAGGCGTCACGCGACAGCCAGTCGCTGATCGCCGGTGCGGGAAGACCGCGGTAGGTCACCATCCCGTGCTCGATCTCGTGACTCAGGTCGATCAGGTGGGCCATATGCGTGCCAATGCCTTGAGCAGTTGACCTTCGGCCGTCGCGCCGTCGGGCGCTTCGGAGAGGACGATCGCCAGCCGGCGCCGCAGTAGTGGATCGCGCGTGGCCTGGGCGGCAAATTGGACGGTGAGCGGAACGAACCAGGGAGCCTGACGCGCCCCGGAGCCCGCACGGGCTACCGCCGCGTACTGCTCAAACAGCGCCAGCAGGAAGGCCCCTTTGGAAGGAAAGTGCCGGTAGATGGCCCCTTTGGTGAAGCCTGCGGCGAGGGCGACCTCGTCGAGCGTCGCCAATTCGAAGCCGCGCTCGGCGAACAATTCCAGACCGGCCGCAACCAGCAGGGCCCGCGTTTCCGCCTTGCGTCGCTGGTGAATGATTCCCACGGGTATCTAGGATACTCATCGGCACCTATTGCGCAAGATTTGGTCGCGTACAATAGTGCGACGGCCACTCCTACGGAGCCGAATCATGCCGGACAATCTCCAATTCGACCGTGCCGAGCCAACTCCTGGGGCAGCTGGACTGAGCGGGACGATGACGTGCAAGGCCTGCGGTAGCGTGTTGTCGGACACATACTACGTCGTCAACGGCCACATCGTATGCGAGAAATGCCGGCGCTCCGTCGAGACCGAGTGGAATCGCGGCGGGTCCGCCGGTCGCTTCGGCAAGGCGCTCGCCCTCGGGGTTTTGGCGATGATAGCCTGCTCGATCGTCTGGTACCTGGTCCTCAAAGCGACGGACAGCCAGTGGGGAATCCTGGCCGTCGTCGTCGGATTCGTGATCGGTGGCGCGGTGCGCAAGGGCTCCAACGGCCGTGGCGGCTGGCGTTATCAGACACTGGCGATCTTTCTCACCTACACAGCGATCGTCTCCTCTTACGTGCCGTTCATTATTCAAGAGGTGCGCGAGCATAGCGCTCAAGTCACAAAGGCAACGCCGCCAACCACCACGGCCTCGACCTCGACGGGCTCCACCACCGCTTCCAAAATCGGCCCGCTGGGTTTTGTCATCGGGATTGTGGTGTTGCTCGCGGTCCTGTACGCCACGCCGTTCCTGGCCGGTATCCAGAACCTGATTGGCGTGCTGATCATTGGGTTTGCGCTGTATGAGGCCTGGAAACTGAATCGCCGAGCGGAGCTTAAAGTGTCGGGACCGCACCGGGTCTCGATGTCGGGCGCGCCCGCATAGACGCGTCAGCTGTAGCGGTAGCGTGCCCGAGCTGCGGGACGGAAGTCGCCGCGGCGCTCCTCGCCTGCCCTTCCTGTGGGTGGCTACGCTATTCGGATGAGTTGAAGCGTTTGGCAGGAGCAGCCGAGGAGCATCAACGGCAGGGCCGCTTCACTGACGCGTTGGTCGCGTGGCGCACGGCGCTCGACCTCTTGCCACCCCAGACCCGGCAGTACGCAGTGGTCGCCGAACAGATCGCGGAGATCGGCCGCCACGGTCCCACCAAACAAGAAGCAGCTCGCCCGCCTTGGACAAAGCGCGCCGGCATACTTGGCGTCATCGCGTTGTTTCTCTGGAAATTCAAGATCGCGATCATCTTTCTGTTGACCAAGGGAAAGCTGTTGCTGCTTGGGCTCACCAAGGCCAGCACACTGTTCTCGATGATCCTGTCGCTGGGGGTCTACTGGCAGGTGTTCGGGTGGAAGTGGGCCCTGGGAGTCGTGGCCTCGATCTACGTGCACGAGATGGGACATGTCGCCATGCTGCGTCGTTACGGCATCCCGGCCACGGCGCCGATGTTCCTGCCAGGCATCGGCGCGGTCATTCGCAGCCGCTTCTATCCCACCGACGTAGTGGCAGAAGCACGCGTCGGGCTCGCTGGGCCGATCTGGGGACTTGGTGCGGCATTCACCTGTTTTCTCATCTACCGGGCGACGGATCTCGCGGCGTGGGGTGCGCTCGCCGAGATCGGGGCGTGGATCAACCTCTTCAACCTCACTCCGATCTGGCAGCTGGACGGGGCCCACGGCTTCAAAGCCCTCACCAAACAGCAGCGCTTGATCGCTACCGCCGCGATCGGCGTGGCGTGGGTGCTGAGCAGCAAAGGGTTGCTCTTGCTGCTCCTCGTCACCGCGCTGTGGGCTGCGCTGGGCCGCGAAGCGCCCGAGGAGCCGGACCGGCGAACGCTGCTCGAGTATGTCGTATTAATCGGCGCGCTGACCGCCCTGGCCACGCTTCCGGTCCCCGTGACCGCCCTCGACTAGATACCTATTAGTATCTAAGATACCAGTGGGTCCCTTGACTGAGCTAACCGCCAGTCTAGGTTTGCCATTCGCCGTCCTGAACGCCCTCGATTGAGCACTTGGGAGATGGAATGACGTACATCATCGCCGAGCCGTGCATCAACGTCAAAGACCGGTCCTGCGTCGATGTCTGCCCGGTGGATTGCATCTACGAAGGCCCGGACATGCTCTACATCCATCCGGACGAGTGCATCGATTGCGGCGCGTGCGAGCCCGAGTGCCCGGTGACGGCGATCTTTCCCGAAGAGGATACTCCGCCGCAATGGAAGGATTACATCGCCAAGAACCGCGACGTCTTTCAGAGCGAAAACCCGCCCGGTAAGCCGCAGCGGAAGGGCTCCTAGACTAGAGCTTCGCCAGGAAATCGGCCAGCGCCGAGCTCACCGTGATGGGCTGCTCGAGCGGCGCGACGTGACCTGCGTCGGGCACAAGCGCGAACCTGGCACCCGGAATAGCACGCGCCATCTCCTGCATTCCCGCCGCCGGCGCGATCTGATCATCGTCTCCAGCGACAACCAGAACCGGAACGCGAATTGCCGCGAGGAGCGGCGTCGCATCGGGCCGCTCGCGTAGCGCTCGCAACGCGCCGACAATTCCGGACACCGGCTGGCGCTCGATCATCTCGGTCACCTCTCGCACGACCTCGGGCTGCCGCTCGCGTGTCGCACGGGCGATGACTTTCGGGACGAGGTCGGCGGCGACGGCGTGTGCACCCTCCTGCTGAGCTTTCGCTGCGACCGCATCCCGGCCACGTTTGGCCTCCGGCGTATCCGCCGCGGCCTTCGTGTTACACAAAATCGCCGCGCGCACCCGGTCGGGAAAACGACGCAGCAACTCGAACGCGATGTAGCCACCCATCGAGAGACCACAGATCACCGCTTCGCGAAGCTTCTTTTGATCGAGGATCCCAACGAGATACGTCGCGTAGCTCGACATCGAGTATTCATCGGGCGAAGCGAACCCGCCCGACGTGCCGGCCCCCGGCAGGTCCGGCGCGATGCAGCGCCAGCGCGACAGCGCGGCGAGTTGATGTCGCCACAGGAAATGATCGAAGGGAAATCCATGAATGAAAAGAACGGCCGTCATGGCCAGGCGAATGTATGCCAAAAGATCGTGCGTGGTGCGTGGTACGTGGGTGACAACATCAAACTGAATGCCTTCGCTCCGTAGGTTGGGTCGAGGCGGACGCCGTACGCCGCTGCCAGCTCGCGCGCCTTCTCTCCTTCTGGCGTGGGATGACCGTAGCCCTTACCCATCGCGTCTTCGACGCGGACGCGAATGCCTGAGCGTGGGATAGTGAACTGGACGCCGCGGCGCCGCAGTAGCACGGCGGCGTGCCGTGCCAGACGCAGTGTGCGCCAGCGGTTCGCGACCACACGCGGCGCGACTCGCACCGCGACGACTTCGGTCGACCACCCCAGCCACGCGACGCCGAGCGCAATGCCGGCCGCGGTCCCTCCCGTACCTAACGGCACGACGATCATGTCGGGTGGCGCGTCAAGCTGCGCACCGAGCTCGAGCGCCGCGAGGACGTGTCCGATCACGGCGCGCGGATCCGCACCGCCTCCCGGAATCCAGCGCGGCGTTCCCCGTCCCAAATGATGCGCCGCCCGCCACGCGCGCAGCAGCGCCCACGGCAGCGTCACGAGCGACGACGCGCGCACGACCGGATTGGCGACCGCCGCAGTCGCCGCGGCGACGGCTCGGCTCGCCTCCGTCTCCGGTTGTGGAAATAGCGCGACGGCGGTGCGGTGACCTTGCGCCTGGGCATGCGTCGCCGTCGCCAGGCAATGACTCGACCCCGCGCCGCCGATCGTCACGAACACGGATCCGGGCGCCGCGCCGGCGAGCAGAAACTCGAGACCTCGAACCTTGTTGCCGCCGGCTCGATCCTCTCGCTTGAGCCACAGGGCCCGCAGCCCGAGCGCCCGCGCCAGGGCGGGCTGGGCTTCGAGCGGCGTCGGCCATGCAGCGAGACTGCACGGCGCGAAGGCGGCGCGTATCTTTGTGGCCAACACTGCGGAGCGATCCATGCAAGTGACCACCGATTACATCCGTCATGCGGCGCGAGCAGCCCGCAAATGCGCGGGCGATCCGCTGGGCGGAGCCCCTCAGGCTCCCGATCCGGAATTCTACAAGACGTTGGCCAAGGCGCTGGAACAAATCGCCGCCGGGATGGAGGCGCTAGGGAAGCAGGAGTGACGGCGCCGCCCGGCTACGTCGACACGCCTCAGGCCCTGGCGGCCCTCATCGCCGCCGTGCGCAAGGAGTCGCGGGTCGCGGTCGACACCGAGGCGGCGAGCTTCCACCGCTACCGCGACCGCATCTACCTCCTCCAGGTCTCGAGCCCGACCCAGACCGCGCTGATCGACCCGCTCGCCATCGCCGACCTGGCGCCGTTCGGCGGCCTGCTCACCGACCCACACGTCGAGAAGGTCTTTCATGACGCCGATTACGATCTGCGCGTGCTGGACCGCGACTACAGCTTCCGCGCGGTGCGGCTGTTCGACACGCGGATCGCGGCGCAGCTGGCGGGCGAGCCGGCGATCGGGCTGGCGGCGCTGCTCGAGAAATACGCCGGCGTGAAGCTCGACAAGGAGCACCAGAAAGCGGACTGGTCGCTGCGGCCGCTCACCCCGCCGATGCTGGCGTACGCCGCTGCCGACACGCAGTACCTGCTCGCGCTGCGCGATGCGCTGGAGCAGCGACTCACGGCGCTGGGACGGCTCGCCTGGGCGATGGAAGAGTTCAAGCAGCTCGAGGCGCTCCGCTGGACTGGGAGTCCGTCATCCGGCGGGGAGGACGAGGGCTACCTCAAGCTCAAAGGCGCGAAAGGACTGACGCCGCGTAGTCTGGCGGCGCTACGACTGTTGCATCGCTGGCGAGATACTGTCGCCGAGCGGGAGGACAAGGCGCCGTTCCGGATCATCGGGAACGACTCCTTGTTGGGAGTCAGCCGGGCGCTTCCCGCGACGCGCGCCGACCTGTCACACGTTCGCGAGCTCCCCAGCTCGCTGGCGCGCCGTCACGGCGATGCCTTGCTCGACGCCGTCGCGCGGGCCAAAGCGCTGCACGAGAGCGAGCTCCCGCGCCTCGAGCGTCGCCCCCGGCCGCAAAAAGATGCCGGCTTTGATGCGCGTCTCGAGAAGGTCAAAGCGGTGCGCAACCGCGTCGCCGCCGAGTTGGGACTGGAGCCGGGGGTGTTGTGCGGGAGAACGACGCTGGAAGCGGTCGTGCGGGCGCGGCCGGTGAATCGTGCGGAACTCGAGCAGATCGCCGAAGTGCGGCGCTGGCAAATCGACGTGCTCGGCGACGCGCTGCTCGAGGCGCTGCGCTAGAACCCCATCATCGCGCGGATCTTCGGGTCGATCCGGTCCGGCGTCCAGTAGGGCTCCCACACGATATCGATGTCCACGTCTTTCACGCCTTCCATCGCTCGCACGACCCTGTAGATGTCGTTCGTGATCATCGGTCCCGCCGGGCATCCCGGCGAGGTCAGCGTCATGTTGATGCGCACCAGGCCGTCGTCGACTTCCACGTCATAGACCAACCCGAGATCGACGATGTTCATGTCGAGCTCCGGGTCTTTGACTTGGCGCAACGCCTGGCGCACCGCATCGGAACTGAGCACAGCAGTCGTCACTGGAACTCTTTCCCCCTCCTCGCGAACCTAGCGACCTGGGATACCGCGCACCAGACACCGCCGGCGCACCGCGATCCGGGCATAGACCCGACGGGCGATCGGCCGCACGCCCGGAATTCGAAACAGGGGCGCCAGCCAGCGCTTTCCGGGAAACAGCCGGAGCAGCTCCGGCACGGCATCGGCTCCCGGATAGACACGACCGTCGGGCGTAATCAGATGCATCGCCGCCGCCAGCGCCGGCAGCGCGATGTCGAAGCGCGCAACCGCGGCTTCGTCCTGGAACGGTACGAAGCGCAGGACGTGTTCCCGGTCCCAGCGCTTCAACAGCGCCACCGCTTGCTGGCAGATGCCGCATTCGCCGTCATAGATCAGCGTCGGATCAGTGGCCGCCATCGACAATCCGCGCCGCAGCATCGGCAACGCGTCCGCGAACTTCCTTGAGCGCCGTGAACGTTCCGCGTACGCCACCGGCCTGCGCATACGAGCGATTTGTCAGCAGCAGAACGAACAGGCCGCGATCGGGATCGATCCACAGTGATGTGCCGGTCCAGCCGGTGTGGCCATAGCTGTGCGGGCCGAACAGCGTGCCGGCGCTCGAGACTTCCTCTCCTGTCGGCAACGCTTCCCATCCCAACGTCCGCGCGCTGGCGCCGCGACGGGCAGGCACGGCGATCTGGGTCCACGCGTGCACCGTTTCGCGTTTGAGAATGCGCGGTCCACCCGGCAGCGCACCCTCGCCCAGCATGAATTGCGCGAAACGGGCGAGGCCGCGCGCCGTCGCAAACACACCGGCGTGACCCGCCACGCCGCCCAGCTTCGCTGCGTTCGGATCGTTCACGACGCCGGCGATCGGATGTCCGTGCCACAGTCCCGTCGGCGCGATGCGGCGCTCGAGCCGCTGCGGCGGCCGAAAAAGCAGTTGTGGATCGAGACCGAGCGGTACGTACACTTCGCGCGTCACGAACGCGTCGAGCGGCAGACCGGATACTCGACGCACGATCTCGCCCAACAGAATCGCATTGAGGTCGGAATACACCATGCGCGTGCCGGGCGGCACGAGCGGCGCCGTCGTGAGCACCATGCGCAACGCCGTTGCACTGTCCGGCGCGTCCTTCAACGGCAGCGTCCCCCGCAACCCCGACGTGTGCGTCAATAGATGTCGCACCGTGATCGCGCCGGTGCCCGGGCTGTTGAACTCCGGGACGTAACGAACGACAGGTGAGTCCAAGTCGACTCGCCCGCGCTCGACGAGCAGCATGAGCGCGGGCGTCGTCGCGACGACTTTGGTGAGCGACGCGAGATCCCACAACGTGCTGTCGAGGCTCACCACAACGCTCTTCGTGCTCCAGCTGAACCGACCGTACGCTTTTTCAAACAGGATGCTGTCGCGGGTGCCGATGACGAGTGCGGCACCCGGATAGACGCGTTGCCGAATGCCCGCCATCACCAGCGGATCGAACGTCTCTGCGGTGAACGACGGCGCTGCGGACTGAAGGAGGAGGAGGAGAGCTACGACCAAACGCCTGGAATCCGCCGACTGCAGGAGGGACAACGCCCGTCGCTCCCGACGCGCTGCCGCTTGATGACGTAGCCGTGACGCTCGATCAGCAGATCCCCGCAGTCGGGGCAATAGGTGTGCTCCCAGCGTCCCACTCGGCCCGGGAGGTTGCCGGCGTAGACGAATCGCAGCCCGGCGCGCGCGCCGATCTCGCAGGCGCGCAGCAACGTCGCCGCCGGCGTATCGTCGGGGTCGGTCATCTTGTAATCCTTGTGAAATGCGGTGACGTGCCACGGGATTTCCGGCGACACGCCCGCGATCATGTCGGCCGCGCGGGTGAGCTGGACGTCGTCGTCATTGAATCCCGGCACGATCAGCGTCACGATCTCGAGCCAGAAACCGCGCTCGTGCACCAGGCGGATGGCGTCCAGGACGTGCTGCAGCACGCCCCCGAGCTCGCGATAGCGCCGGTCGTCCATCGCCTTGAGATCGATCTTGTAGCAGTCGGTCCACGGCCGGATGTAGTCGAGGACCTCGGGTGTCGCGTTGCCGTTGGAGATGAACGCGGTCTTCAAGCCCGCGGGCCGGGCGGCCTTGAAGACGTCGACCGCCCATTCAGCGGTGATCAGCGGCTCGTTGTACGACGAGCCCACCATGCGCGCGCCCTGGCGTTGGGCCAGGGCGACGAGATCGTCGGGCGTCACGTCGCTGGGCATGACCCCCGCCGTGTCGTCGCGCAGCGCCTGCGACGTGAGCCAGTTCTGGCAATAGCCGCAATGGAAATCGCAGCCGAGCATGCCGAAGGTCAGGGTGTCGCTGCTGGGCAGGCAGTGGAAGAACGGTTTCTTTTCCGTCGGGTCGCATTGCAATGCTGCGACGTAGCCGGCGGGTGCGAACAGCGTCCCTTCCTTATTGAAACGCACCTTGCAGATGCCGCGGCGGCCGGGCTTCACCAGGCAGCGGTGACCGCAGGCGAAGCAGCGCACGGCACCCGCCTCCAGTTTTTCGATCAACTTCGCTTCCCGCACGCGCGTGTCGAGTGCCTGCGCGAGCGAACCGGTAGGTGGGGGGGCAACGTGGTGCAGGAACGACGTGATGTGGCGTGGACTCAGCGCAAACTCCCCGGCGTCAGCTGATACAGCAGCAGCACCGTCCGCACGTCACGATCGGACAGGTCTCTCACCTTCGCCGTCGGATACATGATGTCCGTCGAATCTTTCGAGTGATCGAGGCCAAGCACGTGGCCGACCTCGTGTGTCGCCACGACGCGGATATCATCCACGCTCATCGGCTCACCCTTGGGATCGAACGTCGCGAGCGTCAGCACCGCGCCCTGGATGTGCCCGTTCTCGTCCCAGGTGACGTCGGTCTGGCCGGTGCGCTCGATCTCGAACTGGACGCGCCACTTCACCGTGACTTCCGCGTTCGTGGAGTCCCCGTCGAAATCGAAGCGAACCGGCACCCCCGCCGCCGTCCACTGGCCAAATGCCCCGCGGACCGCGTCGAGGAATGCCCGCTGGAACATCGCCGCGTGCGTGGGGGCGAACCACACCCGGATGGGCGACGTCGTGCGATTCTCCCAGCGCCGCAGCATCGAGTCGCCACTCGCCTCGAGCATCTCGCCGAGGAAGGTGCTGGAGCCGCTGGAGCGAATGCGGCGCCGGGTTTCCGATCGCGCCAGGAGCTCGATGTACGACGGCTCGCGGCCGCCGGGGGCCGCCGGTACCGCGGCACCTTGCGTCGTCGTCGTCGGCTGGATCGGCGGCGGCGGAAAGGCGGGTGGCGCGACCGCTATTGAGGAATCCACGGTCAGCGGGCCGGCGTCTGCCGACGCCGCCCGGTGCGACTTCGGACGAAACAGATCCCACACGATGAACAGGACGATCAACACCGCAGCAGCGGTGATCAGTCCCGAGAGCCGGCGTTCCACCATGCGCGCAATATGCGAGCACCGTATGCCGCGCCGCTAGCTTTGCACTCTGCACGTCTCTATGATTGTGGCCCGCATGTGCTTGGATCATAGGTGATCGCGTTACCCGCCAAGCAGCTCGTGCGTTGGCGCGGCTGGGTCCTGGCTACGTGGGCGATGCTCGGGCTGCTCTTCGTCCCCAGGGCCGCTCACGTACAGCGCGTCCTTGCCGTTCGCGGCACCGCGGTCTCCCGATCGGAATCGGCGCGCGCGTCGCAGCTCATTCGCGAAGCCTTTCCCAATCCCATCGCCGAATACGTCGCCATCGTGGTGCACGGACCGGTGCGCTACACGCAGCCGCGCTTCGCGATGGTGCTCGATTCGGTGTCCGCCGCCCTCACCCGCGAGCCCTACATCAGCCAGGTCATTTCGGTACGGACGATCGGCGAATCGACGTTCGTCAGCGCCGACAAGCAGACCACGTTCCTCATCGCGGCGCTCACCCCCTCGAGCACGAGTGACGTGAGCCGCACGGTCGTGCCCGAGCTGCGCGAGACGGTGGGGAGCACGCTGGACCGGCTGCCCGATGCCGATGGCTTCGACATCAAAGTCACGGGAAATCCCGCGCTCGATTACGACGTCCGCACCATCAGCACCGAGGATACGCGCCGCGGCGAGGAGCGCGTGCTGCCGCTCACACTCGCCGTGCTGGTGCTGGCGTTCGGCGCGCTCGTCGCCGCGACCCTGCCGATCATCGTGGGCGTGCTGGCGATCACGATCGCGCTCGGCATCGTCGCGGTCGCGGCGCAGTTCCAGACGATGTCGGTGTTCGTGCTCAACATCACGACGATGGTGGGGCTGGGCGTCGGCATCGACTACTCCCTGCTCATCGTGACGCGCTTCCGCGAGGAGCTGAATCGCGGGCTCTCGCCTACCGACGCGGCGGTGCGCACGATCCAGACGGCCGGCTCGGCGGTCGTCACCTCCGGCCTGACCGTGGTGGTCGGATTTGGCGCGCTGATTCTGACGCCGCTCGTGGAGACGCGCTCGGTGGGCGTCGGCGGATTGATCGTCGTGGCGGTGGCCGTCCTGCTCGCGACGACCTTTCTGCCGGCGGCGCTCGCGATTCTGGGCCGCAACATCGATCGCCCCAAATGGCTGGCCAAGCCGCTGGCGCGGATTCACACGCCGCAGGGATGGGAGCGCTGGGCACGCGGGCTCGCCCATCATCCCTGGCGCGCCATCCTCGGCGGCGGCCTCCTCGCCGCGCTCCTGACGTTTCCGCTCACGCAAATCAAAATCGGTCTGCCCGCCCGCAACTGGTTTCCGCCGGACGCCGAATCGGGCCAGGGACTCGCCGCGCTGCGCGACATGGGCGCGAGCGGCGTCATCCAGCCGCTGCGGGTCGTCGTGCAGTTCCCTCCCGGCGAATCGGCGCTCTCGGGCCGCCGGCTGCCGGGTCTCAAGGCGCTGAGCGACTCGATCCGCAAGGACGCGCGCGTGCGCGAGGTGCGGGGTGTTGCCACGCTGCGGCCGGGCATGTCCACGCTGCAGCTCGCGATTTTTTACAGCGACGCCGAAGCAGTCCGCGAGCGCTACCCCGAATTCTTCAATGCCTACCTCAGTGCCGACCGGCGCACGACGCTGATGGACGTCATCGCCGTCGATACCGTGTCATTGACGGGCATGATGGATCTCACGCGCCATGTGCGCCGCACGATCGCCAGCGGCACGCGGCTGCGCGGCGCCGAGATCGTGGTGGGTGGCTTTGCCGCGTCGAGCCTCGACCTGCAGCAGCATCTGCTGCACCGCTTCCCCGGAATCGTCGGGATGATCCTCGGCGTGACCGCGATCATGCTGTTCATCGCATTCCGCTCGGTGCTCGTGCCGCTCAAGGCGGTCGTCCTGAATTGCGTTTCCGTGAGCGCCGCGTTCGGCATCACCGTGCTCGTGTTCCAACACGGCTATGGCGCCAGTTTCTTCGGGCTGTCGGGACCGACCGAGGCGATCTTCGTCGTCGTACCGGTCCTCGTCTTCGCGACCGTTTTCGGATTGTCGATGGACTACGAGGTCTTTTTGCTGACCCGGGTCAAAGAGGTGTTCGACAAGACCGGGCGGAACGACCACGCGACTATGGAAGGATTGTCCGCCACGGCGTCGACGATCACCTTTGCGGCCGCCATCATGATCGCCGTGTTCGGCGTGTTCGCGTTTGCCCGGGTGCTCGCCGTGCAGTTCATCGGATTCGGGCTGGCGGTGGCCGTCCTGCTCGACGCGACCTTGATTCGCATGGTGCTTGTCCCCGCGATCATGCACATCGCGGGACGCTGGAACTGGTGGCCGGGCGTACGGGCCCGCCGGCGTGACGTCGAAGAGGTTACTTAGGACCGAGCAGGCGCAGTTTCTCTCCCCACACATCCCAATGCCAGGCCGGCACGCGAACCCCGGTATCAAGATCCTTCAGCGGCTTGTACTGCAACCAGCGCGCGTGGAAACCGAGCGTGCGGCCCAACGCCAGCAGCCGCTCCTTGTCGGAGCTCACCAGGTGGACCATCGGCTCGCCGTCGATCTTGTGGCGGTGAAGCCAAACGCCGCCGTCGAGGGCGAATCGCATCCCCTCACGGCGGCGTTCGAACTCCCGATACGGCGGATCTAGCTGCAGGTAATGCGGCCCTCCACGGTTGCCGGGACCACCGGCGCCGCGTTGCCCTGAAACAGCGCACACTGGCGCGCGGTCTGGGCGTGCACGGCCTGGGCCGACCAGCCCATGGGCGAGGCCTCGGTGACGGTCAGCGTGACACCGGTCGAAGACCGGAAATTGTTGAGCGCGACCAGGCTCGTCGTGTAGAACGCACTATCATAGAAGAAGGCCTCTTCCGCCGTTGCCAGATTCTTGATGTCGGACTTCATCTGGGCGACGTACGCCTTCTGCTTCGTGTTGGCGAACTTCGGGATGGCAAATGCCGCCAGAATCCCGATGATCACCACCACGATCAACAGCTCGATCAGCGTAAATCCGCGTGCCTTCACCGCTTTACCCTCCGGGCGCGAAAGGGCGTCGACCCGGCAAGCACCCCGTAATCGACGCCCCTATTGTGGGCCCTTCCCCTCGTTCCTGCAAGAGGCGTGCTTAACCCTTCGCGTCGACCCAATTCTTTCCAGCACCGACAGTTACGACCAGTGGCACGCGTAGGCTGGCCACGCCCTCCATCTCGCGTTTTACAAGGGCCCCGGCAACTGACGTCTCCGCTTCAGGGATCTCAAATACCAGCTCATCATGCACTTGGAGCAGCATCCTGGACTTGAGATTCGCCTGTTTGAGCGCGGCGTGAATCCGGATCATCGCGATCTTGATGAGATCGGCCGCCGAACCCTGCAGCGGCGAATTGGTCGCGGTGCGCTCGCCGAATGAGCGAATGCTGAAATTGCGGTCCCGCAGCTCCGGGATGTAGCGCCGGCGCCCGAACAACGTCTCCACGAAGCCGCGTTGGCGCGCCTCATCGATGGTCCGGTCCAGCCAGGCGCGCACGCCGGCGAAGCGCTCGAAGTACTGCTTGATGAACGATTTCGCCTCCTCGAGCGTGATGCCGAGCTGGCGGGACAGCGCCAGCGCGCCCTGGCCGTAAATCGTGGCGAAGTTGATCGTCTTCGCCCGGCTCCGCATCTCGCCCGTGACGTTCGCTTCAGGCACACCGAAGATGAGGGCCGCCGTCTGGCGATGGATGTCCCCCCCGCGCTGAAACGCGGCGACGAACGCCGCATCCTCGGAGAGATGTGCGAGCAACCGCAGCTCGACCTGCGAATAATCGGCGATCAGCAGCAGGTGTCCGGGCGGCGCCACAAAGGCCCGCCGGATTTCTCCGCCGCGCCGGGTGCGCACGGGAATGTTCTGGAGGTTGGGATCGGATGACGACAGCCGGCCGGTCGCGGCCCCGGTCTGGTTGAAGCTCGTATGGACGCGCCCCGTGTCGGCGCGGATGTATCCGGGCAGCGCGTCGACATACGTCGATTTCAGCTTCGTCAGCTCGCGATACTCGATCAACAGGCGGGGGACCTCGTGGCCCATCGCGGCGAGCTGCTCCAGCACCTCGACATCGGTCGACGCGCCGGTCTTGGTCCGCTTCTGCACGGGCAGCTTGAGGCGCTCGAACAGGACGGTCCGGAGCTGGGGCGTCGAGTTGATGTTGAATTCGCCTCCGGCGGCGCGGTAAATGTCGAGCTCGAGCCCCGTCAACTCCTTGCTGAACCCACGCGACATCTCCCCGAGCAGCACCCGATCCACGAGGATGCCGGCTGCTTCCATGTCCACGAGTACGGGGATGAGCGGTATCTCTATTTCGTCGAGCAGGCGGGTGAGGTGATGCTCCTTGATGTCGGACCGGAACGTCGCTTCGAGCCGCAACACCATCTCCGCCTGCGCCGCGGAGACGCCCGCTGCCTCCGCGGGCGGCACCTCGGCGAAGGTCCGCTCCTTTCCTACCAGCTGCGCGGTCGTGCGCAGCTCGACGGACAGATGCTCGCGCGCCAGGTCGTCGAGCGCGTGAGAGCGCCGGCCCGGATCGAGGACGAAGCTCGCGATCATCGAGTCGTAGGCGACGCCCGCAAAGGGAACAGCGGCGCGCGCGAGCGCGACCCACGACGCCTTGATGTCGTGCCCCGCCTTGCGGACGGCGGGATCGGCGAGCAGCGCGCGCAATGACGCCAACGGCTCGCTCGTGAGCGCGGGCAGGTTGCGCGGCGGCGTTGTGTCGAGTTCGCCTTCGCCGAGGCGGTGGCCGAATGGCAGATACCAGGAACGGCCCGGTGCTGCGGCGAGCGACAGTCCGGCGAGGCCCGGCTCGGTCTGCACGGCAACCAATGGCGCGGCGCGCAGCTCCTCGATCATGGCCGGCAGCTCCGCCGGATCGGTGACGATACGCGGATCGGCCGGCTGTGCCGCGCGGGGCGACCGCGCAGCCGGTGGCTGCGCGGCGCCAGTCTCCGGCGCCGGCTGGACAGCGACGGACGCGAGATCGGCGAGCTTCGGGATCAGGGTCCGGAACTCGAGTTCGGTGAACAGCGACGCGAGCTCACCGGTATCGGGCGTCCGCACGCGGAGCTGCTCGAGGTCGAGTTCGACCGGCACGTCGCGTCGCAGCGTCACGAGCTGGCGCGACAAGCGCGCGTTGTCGGCCTGCTGCAGCAACGCTTCGCGCGGCCGTTTCCCGGGGATGTCGGCGGCGCGGGCGAGAATGGTGTCGAGATCGCCGTAGGTGTCGAGCAGCTGCAGCGCCGTCTTGTCGCCCACACCTTTCACGCCGGGAATGTTGTCCGAGGTGTCACCGACGAGGGCGAGGTAATCCACGACCCGCTCCGGCGGCACGCCGAGCCGCTCGCTGGCATTGGACTGATCCACCCATTGTTCTTCGACCGCGGCCTGTCCGCCGCGGCCCGGATTCAGCAGCGCGATCCCCTCGCCGATCAGCTGATAGAAGTCCTTGTCCCCCGAGACGATCACCGCCTGCAGGCCGTGCTGCGCCGCCCGGCCGGCCAGCGTGGCCACGACGTCGTCGGCCTCGTAGCCGTTGATCGCGATGACGGGGATATGAAACGCATCGAGGATCTGGCAGACGCGCTCGAGTGAGCGGTCGAAGTCCTGCTGCAGCTCCTCCCCGAGCTTTTCCCGCGTCGCCTTGTACTCCGGATACTGCTCCTGGCGGAACGAGACGCCGCGGTCGTGCACCCAGCCGACGTATGCCGGGTGATAGTTCTCGTACAGGCGCAGCAGGAAATTGGTGATGCCCCAGACCGCCGACGTATTCTCTCCGCTCTTGGTCGTGAGCGGCCGGGCGATCATCGCGAAGAAGGCGCGATAGATGAGCGCGTAGCCGTCCACCAGGAAGACGTTCGTCCTGCCGGCGGACGTGGCGGGAATGGGCGGCGCGGGGCGCGGCGGCATGGCGGGAAAACTAAACCCCGCCCGGGGAATCGGGCGGGGCGGAATGGTCGGGTGAAGGGCGCGGTTAGACGCGCACGACGTTCGTGGCGTGGAGCCCCTTGTCCCCCTGCTGCACTTCGAACTCCACCACCTGACCCTCGGCCAGCGTCTTGAAGCCGTCCATCTGAATTGCCGAGAAATGCACGAACACGTCCTCGCCGCCTTCCTGTTCAATGAAGCCGTACCCCTTGGCGTCATTGAACCACTTCACCTTTCCCTTGATCACGTTCCGCCTCCTGCAGAGTCTGTTGCTGGGCCCAACGGTGGACGGCTAGAAAAGACCCGCGGCCCGGAAAGCTGTCAAGGCTCGTACAACGCGCGATACAACTCGCGATTGCGCAACAAACTGCGCACGTAGCCGCGCGTTTCCGGATAGGGAATCAGCTCGATGAAACGATCCGGATCCGCGGCGCCGGCGCGCTCCAGCCAGCGCCGCACCGGCACCGGCCCGGCGTTGTACGCGGCGATCGCCGCATCGACTCGGCCGAAGCGTTTGAGTAACTCCGCCAGGTGCGCCGCACCGAGATGCAGATTCAAATCGGGCACGGTGATCCAATCCGGGAAGAAGGCCACGTCGAGGCCGCGTGCCATGAGCGCCGCGGTGCTGGGCAGGAGTTGCGCGAGCCCGCGCGCGCCCGCGGGCGACAGCGCCGCCACATCGAACACACTCTCCTGGCGCACCAGTGCCGCGAGCAACAGCGCATCCACGCCGAACTCTTGAGCCTCCGCTTCGACCGCCGCGCGGTTCGGCCAGGGGAAGATCGCGCGCAAGACGCGCACATCGCCGGGCGCGAGCAGCGCCGCCTGCCAGCCGAGCCGCACCGCCGCCGAGCCGTAGCCACGCAGGCTGAGCCCCTCGCTCAGCGCGAGCAAGCCGTCCAGGTCGTGCGGAGGGCGGGCGAGCAGGACGCGCACCTCGGCCTGCGCTTCGCTGTCGAGCCCGGCGAGCTCGAGCGTGTCGATGCGGGCGAGAGCGATGACGACGGGCGCGGGCGGCAGGGGCGGCGCGGGCGCGGCCGCAAACGCCAGCGCCGGAAGACCGATCTCGCGCCAGGCCCGCATGCCGTAGTAGCCCAGCGAATCTTCGTGCGCGAGCGCGAGCCAGATGGTGCGGGCGCGCGTCGCATCGCCGCGCGCTTCCGCCATCTTGCCGAGCCAGAAGCGCGCCGCGGTGCGTTGCGGGCCGTTCGCGTCGATCTCGGATTGGTACAACAGCGCGGCGCTATCGGGTTGGCCGGCGCTTTCGGCGTGCGCGGCCAGCCGGAAACGGGCCAGGGATGAGCGCGGGTCGGCGGGATAGCGGCTGATCAACTCGCCGTACCAGCGCGCCGCGTTCGCCCAGTCATCGCGCCCGTCCAGCATGTCGGCCAGCACGTAGAGCGCGCCCGGCGCCGCGCTATCGGCCGGGTAGCTCTGCGCAAAACTGGAGAGTCCCGGCACGGCCGCGGAATCGCCCAGGCGGACCAGCACGCGCGCGCGGCGATACAGCGCCAGCGGGCGGGCCGCCGAATCGCGGGTCGCGGCGCCATACGCGCGCACCGCGTCGCGCAGCTGGCCGCTCGCGACCAGGAGCTCGGCGTAGAAAAGGAGCGTCGCCGCGCTCGAGTCTTCGCGCAGCGCCCGCTCCACATGGAGGCGTGCGTCACGCACGCTCGTGCGCCGGTTCAACGCGCGCGCCAGGGTGACGTGCTCCGCGGCCGTGCGCGGGGCCAAGGGGACGAGCGCGAGCGGCACCGCGGCGGCGGCCTCATCGCTCAGGGGATCGCGCGCGAGCAGGCCGTAGAGGGTCGTGCGGGCTCGTGCCGAATCGCCCATCGCGAGCGCCAGGCGCGCCCCTTCGAGGCCCCCGCCCTTCCCTGCCAGCGCGAATGCGTCGAGCGCCCGCGCCGTGTCGCCGGCGAGCAGCAGCGAGCGAGCCCGTGCAATCGCGATTTCGCGCGCCGCCGGGGCCGGGACGTCGGTGAGGAGCACGCGCACGGCGGCCGTGTCGCGCGTGACCCGCGCCTGGCGCACGCGCAGCCAGGGATCGATCGCCGCCAGCTTCCCGCCCTCGCGGGCCGCCGCGAACGCGGCGGCGGCGCTGTCGGCCTGTCCCGCCGCGTCGAACGCCACAGCGGCACGCACTGCCAGCAACCCGGCGCGCGCGGCGGGCGCGCGGGCGCGTGCCATTTGGAAATGCGTCGCCGCTTCGGCGTAGCGGTCCAGGCCGAACTCCGCCTGGCCGAGCAGCGCCAGCGCCTCGCCGTCGGCGTAATCGAGCAGCCACGGCTGGCCGATCAGGAGGGTGCGGGCGTGCTCGTAACGGCGTGCGTGAACTTCCGCCTTGGCGCCTTCGACGATCAGAAATGCATTGGGATGCGGATCGCGCCGGGCGGCGGCGAGCAGCGTCTCGGCGGCATGCCAGGGGCGTCCCGAGAGACGGAGCGAATCGGCGCGATAGGTGGCGGTGTGATCAGGACGGACGGGGACTTCCTGCGCCACAGCGGCACGCGCCACCAATGCTGCCGCGGTCCAGAGCGCGGCGCCGCGAGTCACCGTTCGGATCGCCTCACCCGCGCCAGCACGCGCTGAAACTCGGCGCGCGCCGACGGTGTCAGACGATACCGGCCGAAGCCCGTCTGATCCTGGAAATACAGCACGAGACGCTCTGACGTGTAGGTCCAACGCAGCACGCGCTGCCCGCTGCGATCCATCCCGTTCGCGAGGTCCAGGATCTCGTCCGGCTCGCCCAGGGAGATGAAGACCTCGCCCCGCTCGGTCAGCCAGCCGGGCTCCCCCTCATCCTGGAACCGCACGTTCGCCTGCTGGATGCGCCGGAAGTAATCGTCGATAGCCTCGTTCTCCGGCGTGATGGGCGCCGGGTCCGTGGCTTTCCAGAAGGCGCGCCAGACTTCGGGGCGATGGTCGGGGGTGGAGCGCCGTAACGAATCGACCCACTCCTGCCGCTCGAAGTAGCGCAGCAAGCTCGTCATCTCCTCGAAATTCGTAATCACCCACTGATTGGAGAAGCTCACGAGGAAGCGCGAGCGCGTCGTGTCACCGTCGGCGGCCGGGATCGCCTGGAACTCGGCCTGTCCGACGGGCAGCTTGCCCGGGACCACGAGCACCGTGGCTCTCGCGAGATCGCCTCCGCCGTTGAGCGTCACGGAGTCGCGCCACAGCTCGTGATCGGCGCCATCGACGACGCGCGCGACGATCCGGGACGGTCCCGTCCCGTAGCGCTCGATGTAAAACCGCAGGGAATCGATGCCGTACGGCAGCGTGGCGCGCGGGTTGGCCAGCAGTTTGGGAACTTCGCTGCGCTGCGACCGGCCTTCGGCCGTGTAGACGGCGATCGGCCGCGTCATGGCCGGCGCGGTGAAGCGCGGTGCGGTGTCCGCCCGCTCCGCGCGCGCGAACGCCGGCCCGTTGCGGTCCCGCACCAAGACCAGCACGTGATAGACGCCCGGCGGCACCATGACGAACTGCTGGAAGATGATGCTCTCGTCGCTACGCAGCGTCTCCTGGAAATTGCGCACGCGGATCTGCTCGTCGCTGCCGACCTGCCGCACCGCCACGACGCCGGTGCTGTCGGTCCGGAACGACGCCTCGACGTGGTACTCGGCGACGAACTCGCCGGCGCGGCGCTGGAACGTGAGTGTGTGATTGGTGAGCGAGACCGAGAAGAGGGCGAGTGTGGAATCCGGCGTCGGCCCGGCGAGGTAGCGAATCGACGCGACGAACGGCAGCGCGCCGCCGCCGACGAACGCGCCCATCGAGCGGTACACCGACGTCGCGTCGAACAGCCGCGGCACGGTGGTCCCCGGGCGCGGTGCCGCGTCGGGACTCCCTACGCGCTGCCATGATCCGCAGCCGCCGGTGGAGAAAATGACCGCCAGCGGCAGCACCATGCGTCGCATCACTTGCCGAGCCTCAAATCGGGACGTTAGTTTCGCGCCAACCCCAATGGCGAACGAAAACCTGGCCGGCCGGTCAATCGCCGGCTACCGCCTCCTCGAACGCGTAGGCGAAGGGGGGACGGCGGAGGTCTACCGCGCCGACCATCCCGGGCGCGGCGCCTGTGCGTTCAAGGTATTGCGCGAGCGCCTCAGGGGCGACCCCATCGTTGTCAAACGGTTCCTGCGCGAGGCCGGATTTGGCTGCCGCGTCGTGCATCCGGGCGTGGTCCGGACGTACGATTTCGGTGAGTCAGACGGGCTCTACTATCTCGCGCTCGAATGGGCGAAGGGCGAGCCTCTGGCCGACTTCCTACACCGCGACGGCCCCCTCGCTCCCGCCGCTGCGGTGCCGCTGGTGCGCCAGCTCGCGGACGCGCTCGCCGCGGCGCACCGCGCCGGCATCATCCACCGCGATCTCAAGCCCGAAAACATCATGTACGATGCGGCGACGGGCACGGTGAAGCTGCTAGATTTCGGAATCGCGCGCGATGCCGAGCAGCCGGCCGAAGAGCGGCTGACGCGCACCGGCTTCTTCGTCGGCACGCTGCAGTACGTCGCCCCCGAAGCGCTGTCGGGCGAGCTCGTCGATGGCCGGGCCGACATCTACAGCCTCGCGAAGATCACCTACTACATGCTGACGGGCCGGCACCCTCACGAGGGCCGCAGCCCGCGGGAGCTGTTTCAGCAGCTGTTGAGCGGCAAGCCGACGCCGCTCTCCGAAGCCGGCAAGGATCTCAAGTTCTCGCCCAGTCTCGAGGCCGCGGTGATGAAGGGCTTGGCGCGCCACCCTGGCGACCGCCAGCCGACCGTGTCGGCGTTCGCCGAGGAGCTGGAAGCGGCCCTCGCTGCGGCGAAGGAGTCGAAGCCGCGGGGTCTGTTCGACGCCCTCAAGAACATCGTTGGCAAGCGACCAAGTGAATAGTAGTAGCGACTACTACTACCTCAAAACCACGCTCAAGGATCTACTCCTCGCGCGCTCCGTACAGCGCGGCGATTTCGTCCTCGCGTCCGGCCGCCGTTCTTCCTTCTATATTGACGCCCGCCTCACCACGATGTCCGGCGATGGCCTGGCCGTGGTCGGTGGCCTGGGCCTCGATCGCCTGGCGGTGCGCGGCTGGAGCCCGCGGGCGGTGGGGGGCCTCACCCTCGGTGCCGACCCGATCGCCTACGCGCTCGCGCTCACGGCCCGGCGCCGCGGCCAGCTGCTCGACGCATTCACGGTCCGCAAGCAACCCAAGAACCACGGCACCGGAAAACGCATCGAAGGCTGCTTCTCGCCCGGCTTCCCCGTCGTCATCGTCGAGGATGTACTCACGAGCGGGCGGTCCGCCCGCGACGCCATCAGCGCCGTCGAAAGTGAAGGCGGTCACGTGCTCGGCGTCATGGCGGTGATGGATCGTGAGGAAGGCGGCCGCGAGGCGATCGAGCGCGAGGGCTACCTCGTCGAGGCGTTCCTGACGGCGTCCGATCTGGGGTTAGGATTGGGGAAATGACCGACCCTGCACGCCGCCCCTCGTTCGCCGCCCGGGTCCGCGGCTGGCACGACGAAGCCACTGCCCTCGAGCAGCGCTTCAAGGATCTCGAGACGTTCGAGCGCAGCCACCGCCGCCGCTGGGCGATCGCCGCGGCGCTGTTCCTGCTCGGCACGCTGGGGAATCTGTCGGCGATGATCCAGACGCGCCTCGGCACGATCGTCCTCATCGCCGGCGCCGGCGCGGTCATCAACGCCATCGTCGGCATGATCAACGAGCGCGGCTGGTACCGCTGGTGGTTCATTTATATGCTCGCGCTGCTCGACGTGGCGCTCGTCAATGTGCTCGTCATCTGGTTCGGACACGGCGGCGTGGTCGCGGCGCTGTTCATCGCCGTCCTGCCCTATGCCTTCGATCAGGGCCAAG
The DNA here is from genome assembly GCA_035637435.1 of Gemmatimonadales bacterium. GTDB lineage: Bacteria > Gemmatimonadota > Gemmatimonadetes > Gemmatimonadales > GWC2-71-9 > 20CM-2-65-7. Next base: position 17,013 of record DASPXD010000231.1, on the reverse strand, counting down.
CGGTCGGCGACTTCCTGGTGTTGGTCGCATCGATTGCCTATCTGCTCGCGAGCTGGGCGCACGGCCGCCTGTATCCCGGTGGTTCGGGGCTCGACGCCATCGCATACCTCGAAACCGGGGTGTTCATCAGCGTCGCGATGGCGCTGAAGCGCATTCCGGCGACGCTGATTCAGCGCATCCGGCGCGCGCGCAGTGTCATGGGGGAAGCGGAGCAGGGTTACCTCGCGGTGCGCGCCGCCGCCGCCGAAGCCGACGAGCTCGGCTTTCTCGAGAAGAGCTTCAACCGCATGCTCGAGGAAATCGGCGCCACGATTTCGTCGGTCCAGCGCGAAGCCGACGAGGTCGCGGCGTTCGCGGAAGAGCTCGCGGCCGCCGCCGAGCAGCTGCACGCGACGACTGAGTCGTTGACGCAGACGTCGCAGCGGCTGGCGCGTGACCTCGGCCACCAGCGTGGGCTCGCGGACGGCGCGCGCGGCGAGAGCGCCAAGGCCGCCGACCAGGCGGAGTCGCTGCGCGTGCGGGCGGAGCTGATGCAGGTCGATGCCTCACGCCTCGTCAGTACGGCGGAGCGGGGACGGGAGCGGGTGGCTCGCGCCAGCGGCACACTTCGCGCGGTGGGAGAGGAAGTGCGCGCAACGGCGTCGACAGTCGCGGGTCTGTCGGGGATGTCGGAGCGCATCGGCGTGTTCGCGCAGACCATCGCGCGGATCGCCCGGCAGACGCATCTGCTCGCGCTCAACGCGGCCATCGAAGCCGCGCGCGCCGAGGAGCACGGGGAGGGCTTCGCGGTCGTCGCCGATGAAGTGCGCACACTCGCCGCCGAAGCAGGGAAGTCGGCTCGTGAAGTCGCCGAGCTCGTGAGCGATCTGCGCACGGGGATCGACGCCGCTGCCCGCGCGATGCAATCGGGCGAGACCAAGGTGCGCGACATCGGTGCGGTCGCGGCCGAGGCGGACGGCGCGCTACAGGAGCTGCATCAGGGCGTCCAGCTGATGGGGGATCTGGTGAACGCGACCGCCGAGGTCTCCCGCAGCCAGGCCCAGCGCCTGGCCGAGCTGGCACAGTCGTTACAGCAAGTTGCCAGCATCTCGACAGCGAGCTCCGATAGTGCCAACAGTACGGCAGCGGCTACAGAAGCGCAGATCACGTCGATGGGCGAATTGACGACCACATCACAGCAGTTGGCGCAGCTCGCGGAGCGGCTACGGAGCGGGATCGCCCGGTTCTCGGTCCTGCGGCGCGATCAAGCCACCACCGACCATCAAATCCGTCCCGCCGCCGACTAGCGACTCACCCCGCCCGGAAGACCGCTGTGGCGTTCGGGCCTTGGTCCCACGACCCCGCGTTGAAGGGGCGAAACGCACGCAGGGCCTCCCGGTACGGGGTGATCAACAGGTCGATATAGCGCGTCAATGCGAGGTCGAAGGGAAAACGCCGCCGGAACTCTCCCGCTGTGACGCCGAGGACGGCGCGCAGGTGGCGGCCGAAGCTCTGGGGTGACGAGTAGTCCATCCGGTACGCCACATCCGACACCGACAGGCCCGGGTTCTGAAACAGGAAGGCGGCATGCAGCAATCGCATGCCAGCGAGATAGCTCTTGGGTGACGGAATGCCGGCGCGATGGAAGCGCGACATCAAGGTGCTCGGCCGCACCCGCAGATGCCGGGCAAGCCCACGCACGGTGCTGAGCGCCGGCGCCAACCGCGCGACCGCCTCGAAGAAGAGGCGCGTTTCCTCGGACGGCTCACCCAGCGCCGGGATGAGCCGCGCGAGGACGCGCGCCGCGACCGGCGAGGCCGGGTGACCCACCAAATCGCGCAGGCGGCGCCACCCATCCGGCTCGGTACAGTCCACGGCACTGCGCACGCCGGTCGCGCCGAGGCGCAACAACGTCTCCGTCGCTTCGCGATCGTGGCGCGACACCAGCGCAACCGCCGGTATGGCGGGGAATTCACGCACGAAGCGGGCGACGCCGGGCAGCCCTTCGCCCTGGCAGCGGTGCACGGAAATGACCACCGCGTCAACGCGCCGGCGGCGCACCACACGCAGCGCTTCATGCAGTGAGTCGGCGTGGAGCGTATCGAAGCAGCCGTCACCGGCGGCATCGATGCGCGGGCGCTCAGGCGGAGGAAGAACCGTGCACACCGTGAACATGTGCGATCACGATAATCGCGGTCCCTCAACCGCTGGTCATCGCGCCTGCATTGCGCGTCCCGAACCGACGAGCGAGTTTCTCTGAGGAGTCTACTGCAAAAAGATGCTACACACCGTCCGCCTCAGCGTGCTCTGCATCTGCGCCGCCGTCATCGGCTGCGACGCACTTCCCAAGATCCAGTTTGAGCTGCAATCCGAAATTCAACGGGAGTTTCACGTCACCAACGCCCTCGTCATGGTGATCGACACCACCAACCTGGTGCTCGCGATCTTCGACGACGCGCGTGCCGCGCTCGATCCCGAGGAGCGCGCCGCGTTTGAGGAGGACGTCGCGCGATACGCGACACTCCACTACCAGAAGGTGAAGCTCAAGGGCGTCGCGGTCGTGGTCGGGCGAGCGAGCCGTCGGGGGCAACGGGGGGGGGACGACGAGCCAACACTGTTCGTGCCGGAGTATCATCCCGACGGCAGCGTGCGCATGGCGCTGCTGCGGCGACCAGCCGTCGCGACACCCGTTCAGCAGAAACCGTGATTGTCTGGCGCCTACCGCGCCTGAACCGACGCCACCCACGCGTGAATGCGCGCGTCCAGCACATCGAGCGGCACGGCGCCGGCCCCCAGCACCTGGTCATGAAAGGCGCGCACATCGAAGCGATCGCCTAACGTCGTCGTGGCGTATGCGCGCAGCTCTTTGATCTTGAGCTCGCCGATCTTGTAAGCGAGCGCCTGGCCGGGCCAGACGATGTAGCGATCCACCTCGACCGTGATGTCGTGCTCCGTCTTGGCCGCGTTGGCCTTGAAGTAGTCGATCGCCTGCTCACGGGTCCAACCCATCGTGTGGATGCCGGTGTCGATCACGAGCCGGATCGCGCGCCACATCTCGTACGTCAGCTGCCCGAACTTGCTGTAGGGATCGGTATACAGCCCGAGCTCGCCGCCGAGGCTTTCGCTGTAGAGGCCCCAGCCCTCGACGAACGCGGTGTAGCCGCCGTACCGGCGGAACTCGGGGACGCCCTCGAGCTCCTGTGCCAGCGCGATTTGGAGATGGTGACCGGGCACTGCCTCGTGCAGGGACAGCGCTTCCATCTCCCACTTCGGCCGCATGGGCAGGTTGTAGGTATTCACGAAGTACGTGCCGGCGCGATGGGCCAACGGGCTGCCGGGCTGGTAATATGCCGTCGTCTGCGAGCGCTCTGAATAAGAAGGAATAGGAGAGACGCCGTAGGGCAGACGGGGCAGGGTGCCGAAGAGCTTCGTGAGCTCCGGGTCGATCCGTTTCATCAGCTCGCGGGAGCCGCGGATCAGGTCTTCCGGTGTGGTCCAATAAAACCGCGGATCGGTACGTAGAAACTGCACGAATTCCGCGAACGAACCCTTGAACCCGCTGGCTGTGATGATGCAATCCATCTCCGCCCGGATCCGTTTGACCTCGGCGAGGCCGAGGGCGTGGATCTGGTCGGGTGTGAGGTCGGTGGTCGTGGAGGCACGGGCCCGTACCTGGTACCAGGCGGCGCCGTTGGGCAGATGCCGCATGCCCGTCGTCGTGCGCGCCTTCGGAACGTAAGTGTCCCGCAGGAACGTGCTCAGCTTGCGGAATGCTGGAGCCACCGAATCCCGATACGCGGTGATCGCCGTCGAGCGCAGGCGCTGCTGGTGCGCTACGGGGAGGTCGGCGGGAAAATGCGTGAAGGCCGTGAGTAATGGACTGGTGAGAGGATCGTCCACGACGAGGTCCTGCGCCTGCGACGGGACGTCGCGCAGCGTGATGCCGGGCGGCGTGACTCCAGCCGCAAGTCCGCGCTGCAGCAGGACGATCGTCTGGTTCACGAGGACGGGAATGGCGCGCAGGCGCGCCAGGATGTCCTCGTAGTCCCGCGCGGTAGCGGCCGGCATCTTGGCGATGGTGCTCGGCACGTCCTGCTGCACGCCATCGAGCTGCGTGAGCGGCATCAGCTCGCCCGGAAAGCGACTCTCTGCGATGGCGTCGGTGAGATTGCGGCGGAACAGGTCGTAATTCAGCTGATCGGCCGGAGTCAGTTTGGCGCGGTCGATCGTGCCAAGCGCATTCAGGGGATCGTTGAGCTCGCGTTTGCGCCGCGCGATCGCCTCGAGCGCGTAGTCGGTCCAGCGCGCGTTCTGGCCGGGGTAGCCGACCGACGTGGCGAACTCGGGATACTCGCGCATGGTGTATTCCCAGTTCTGCCGGAAGAGCTGATGCAGGCGTACGCTGTCAGGCTGGCTGGACTGCTGTGCGGCCGCGGGAGCGAAGGGCAGGGTCATGACCGCACATACCCACGGCAGGACAAAACGGCGCGGCATGCTGGCAACTCCTTGTGAACGGGTGACCGCAGTGCGAAGCTACCCGGCCCTGTGATAGGGCGCCAATGACCTCCAAACGCTGGCTCATTCTGCTCTCGGCTCTGGTGGTGATGCTCACCGTGGCCGGCGCGGTGAGCTTCGTGTTCTACGCGCGCCGCCATGCGCCCAACCCGCGGCTGGCGGCGGTCGCGCCATTCGACATCTTCGTGCCGGGTCTCGAGCCGTGGCGCGTGCGTCTCGCTGAAGGCCTCACGGCCCAGCTCGACAGCGTGCCACCGCTCGCGGCAGTCCCCCAGGCCGTCGTGCGCGAGCGTTGGCGCGGCCAGTCGCGTCCCGAGCTGGCGGCGATCGATCTCGCGCGCCGCACCAGCGCAGGGCTCGCGGTCTACGGGCGGCTGGACCCGATGGCTACCAATGGGGGGGGCGGAGGGGGCGGGGGGGGGGACTCGGTGCGCGTGCGGCTGATCGCGGTGGAAGCGGGCAGCGGCCGCGTCGCGGTCACGGTCGACCGGCGGTGGCCCGTTGCCGACCTCGCGGCACTACCGCGCGCGCTCGCTGACGAAGTCCGGCACAACTATCGTTATCCGAGTGACTGATCCCTTTGCAGAACTGAACGCCGCGCTCGCCGATCGCTACATCATCGATCAGGAGTTGGGCCGCGGAGGGATGGCGCTGGTCTATCTGGCGCGCGACATCAAGCACGAGCGGTTTGTCGCGCTGAAGACGTTGCGCCCCGAGATCGCGATGGCCCTCGGCCGCGAGCGCTTCCTGCGCGAGATCAAGCTTGCCGCGCGGCTGCAACACCCGAACATCCTGCCGGTCTACGATTCGGGCGATGCCGCCGGCACGCTGTATTACGTGATGCCGTTCGTCGAGGGCGAATCGCTGCGCGACCGGCTGGAGCGCGAGCCGCAGCTGCCGGTGGAGGATGCGCTCCAGATCGCGCACGAAGTGGCGGACGCCCTCGCCTACGCGCACAGCCACGACGTAGTGCATCGCGACATCAAACCCGAGAACATCATGCTCTCGGGCGGCCACGCGATCGTCACCGATTTCGGCATTGCGCGCGCGGTCAGCGCCGCCGGCGGTGACAAGCTCACCCAGACCGGCCTCGCCATCGGCACTCCCGCCTACATGCCGCCGGAACAGGCGTCGGGTTCGGGGCAGGTGGACCGGCGCAGCGACATCTACAGCCTGGCATGCGTGTTGTACGAGACGCTCGCCGGCCAGCCACCGTTCACGGGGCCGACGGCACAGGCGATCATGGCGCGGCACTCCCTCGATGCGGTGCCGCGGCTCAAGATCGTGCGCGACGCCATCCCGGACGATCTCGAACTCGTGATCGAGCGCGCGCTGGAGAAGGTGCCGGCGGACCGGTATCAGACGTCCGGAGAATTCTCCAAGGCGCTGACCGCGGCGAGCACGGGACGAGTCTCGCGCATCACCGCCCAGCCGCGGCGCCGGCGCTGGAGCCGGCGCTCGTCGATCATCGCCGCCGCGGTGATCGCGCTGGTCGTCGTCGCGGGACGGCTGGTGATCGTCGGCGGCGGCCGAGGTGGGCCGCCCGCGACGGGGGCGCTCGACTCGCGCCGCGTCGCCGTCCTCTACTTCAGCGACCTGAGCCGGGACTCTTCCCTCGGCCACGTCGCTGCCGGTCTGACCGAGGGGCTGATCACGGAGCTGCAGAAGGTCCACGCGCTCAGCGTCGTATCCGCAAACGGCGTCGCGCCGTTCCGCGGCAAGGAAGATTCCTTGTCCCCCGACAGCATCGCTCGCGCGCTGCGCGCGAGCACGCTGGTCGACGGCAGCGTCGAGCCGGTCGGCGACCGCGTGCGCGTCAACGTCCGCCTCGTGGATGGGACCAGCGGCGCCGACGTCGGTGAGCGCGCGAGCTTTACGCTGCCGGGCAATCAGCTGCTCCGGGTGCGCGATTCCGTCATTCAGGAAGCGGCGCGGCTGCTGCGCGCGCGCCTGGGTGACGAAGTGCAGCTGCGGGAGCTGCAAGCGGAGACAAAGAGCCCCGCGGCGTGGGCCCTGGTGCAACGCGCCAACGACGTCCGCCGCCGCGGCGAGCGCGCGCTGTCGGGTGGAGACGCGGCGGCGGCGTTGGTCATGTCGCGTCAGGCCGACTCGCTGCTCGACGATGCGGAGCAGGCCGACCCGGCGTGGTCGGAAGCCGCCGTGCTGCACGGGTATGTCTCGCTTCTGGCCTCGCGCGCGGTCACCGAGCGCACCGAGCGGGCGAATCAGCTGCGCGACGGGCTTGTCCACGCCGCGCGAGCACTGCGGATCAACGCCTCCGATGCGGCGGCGCTCGGCTTGCGCGGCACCCTGCGGTATGCGCTGTGGCGGCTCAACGTGGAAACCGATTCGACCCGGCAGGCGGCGCTCCTCGACAGCGCCCAGGCCGATCTGGAAGGCGCGGTCCGCGCCGATCCCTCCCTCGCGAGCGTGCATGCGGTGCTGAGCCAACTGCACTACGCGCCACCACGGGAAGACCTCGTCGCGGTCGTCCTCGAAGCCCGCGCAGCGTACGAAGCGGATGCGTACCTGCGCGACGCGGAAACGGTGCTGGAACGGCTGTTCTACGCTTCGTATGACCTGGCGCAATTCCAGGAAGCGCACCGCTGGTGCGATGAAGGCGCCAGGCGCTTCCCCAATACCGCGCGGTTCGTGGACTGCCAGCTCTGGATGCTGCTCGCTCCAGGCGCCGACCTCGATGCGCCGAGAGCATGGAGCATGGTGGCCCGGGCCGACAGCTTCACCCCAGCCGCGCAGCGGCCCTTCCGGGCCCGGCTACGACGGATTCTGGTGGGCGGGGCCCTGGGGCGTGCCGGCCTCCGCGACAGCGCCGAGCACGTGTTCGCGGGGGCACGCACCACCGATCCCAAGATCGATCCGGAACAGGATTTGCCCGGCTATGAGGCCGTGGCGCGGGCCCAAATGGGGGACAATGAAGGGGCGATCGCCTTGCTGCGCCGCTACGTAGCCAGCCATCCGGGGCATTCCTTCGAGCGGGGGGGGTTGCTGCACTGGTGGTGGCGGGGCCTCGAGAGCAATCCGGGATTCGCCGCTCTGCGGCGCGGGACTCACTAAGTTCCTGCGTGTTGCTGCCGTACCACCGTGTTGCTGGCATACCACACTCCCTTGTTGCGCGCGTGCCATAATCCTCGCTCCCGCCTAAGGACGTCACCCTCAAAACCGTCTGATGTGCCCTCTACGACAGGCCTAGGAATTGCGTGACTGGCGGGATAAAAGAGGGGGTCGTCGCCCGGAACATGTCCACGATTGTCAGGCGCTTTGCGCTCGTCGCTATTGCCGTTCTTGCGCTGAACGGATGTGGCGGTGACACGGTCATTCCATCAATCGGACCGGCGTTTGCAGTGTCCGATGGGGCGCACGACGGCAACCCCGACTTCTTCTTCCTCACTCCGCTGTTCAACGACGCCAATCAAAGTCCTAACTTCGAGCCAGCCGCGTTCAATCCCAACCTGCAGCCCACGGTCGAGATTTGCGAACTGAGTCCGGCACCGGACGACTCGCGCGACTGCATCGCAGGAGATCCACTCAAGCGCTTCGCTCCGAGTGATGTCAGAGTGAGCGTGACGGACCAACTGTACCAGGTCGACTGGGACACGGACGAGTCCAACCTCGATCTGACAAAATTCTATCGCATCACCGTACTCATCGGCACTCGCGTGCTCGGTTTCGTGGATGTCGAGCCGGTGTTGTCCGGTACCGAAATCAAGAATCTCGAGACCGGCGAAGACATCCCGCTCGTAGACGGGCGGACCTTGCCGATCAGGTTCCGGATCGAAGGGCGGGCGTTGTGCTCGCTCGACGCCTTGGCCTGCGCGGCCGGGACGATCAATCTTGCGCAGGGCGGCACCGTCCAGCTCGCCGCTGCAGGTGAAGATTTCCGGTTAGACGTTGCTCCCAATACAGCGGCGACCATAGGCGGGCTGAACGTCACAGAGGTGACGTTCAATCTCGAGGTGTGTCCGGGCGATGGCATCGACGTGGATCTGCCCAGGGTCGGCCAATGTCTCCGCGCGTCCACCTTTTTTAGCGTCCCCGGGGTCGGCGAGTTGCTGTTCTCGAACCGGCTTCTGATTTCGATGTGCGTGTTGAACTCGCAGTATCACACGTCGGACGAGACCCGGCAGGAGGGTCTCATCACGCTCCATCAGCAGGATGGCGCGCTGATCCGCGCTTTGCCGCATGCCGAGCCGAATTGCGAGACGAGCAGTCCCAGCCGCCCGACTGGGGCGTCGCGTAGCGGCTGGCAGTGGCTGAACGGTCTGGTCGCGCTGCTGCTGCCCCGCCCGGCCTATGCGGCCACACGCAGCACGCGGAGCACGTTGCTCCACATTGGAGCCGGCGGCGAAACAGACATCCTCGGCGCCGACAGCTCGTCCTGTTCGTCTTCGGTCGCCCCGGCCCTGTCCCTGACGACCTGCGCGAGCAGTCCCGCGGCCAGCGCTGCGGCAGGCTCCGCAACCACAGCCCTCGCCTTGATCAGTCCGCCTCGCACCGTAACCGACTTTCAGTTCGCGCTACCCGCGAAGATGGACTACGTCGATCCCAGTGATGCCCAGCGCACGGCCCCGGCCGGTACATCCTTGCCGACCCGCGTCAGGGTCACGGATTTGGATGGTGACCCGGTACAGGGCGCACGCGTCCGGTTCATCGATCCGGCCGGCCTCGAAATCGCTACCGCGCTGAGTGATATCGACGGCATCGCGCAGTTCTCGTGGACGATTCGAGCCGGTGTCAACGCAATTATCGCCACCGGACGCGGCATCGCAGCGCAAAACAACTATCCGGGCGGCGCGGTGCAGCCGTTCATGCCCGACATCTCCCTGCCGACGGAACAACAGCAGGCGGTCATGCTCCAGATCGGGATGATCACATTCGTCGCGACAGGATTGGACGTCGACTTGGTCATCTCGACGGGCACGCCCACAGTGACACCGACTTCAGTGCTTGCAGGGAGCGCAGTCCTGTTGTCTCCGTGGACGATCTTCAATCAAGGCACCACTGACGCGACGAATCAGGTGACGAGCGGATTCTACCTTTCGACCGACCCTGTCATCACGCCGAGCGACGAGCAGCTCGCGAGCGTTCTAATCACGCCAAGTGTCCTGACTGCCGGGCATGGCTTGCCGCTCGGCGGACAGACCCTCGTGATTCCGGCGTCAACACCGCCGGGTTCCTATTACATCGGGATTCTCGTTGATGTGACGAACGATCAGACTGAGTCGAACGAGCAGAACAACTACGTCAGCACGCCGGTGACGGTCCAGCGCCTGCTCGGCCTCCCCTAGGGGCCGTGTCGTGCGTGATCCAGATCACACATCCTCTGTGCACTGTACTTGCGGGTTGGCCCAGAGTTCGTAGGTTCGACGCCGCGCCCGCACCCTGTCCGTGATCGCCAGGAGCTGTGCCCCATGAACTGTTGCACTCGTTTCACGCTCGCCGCTGTTGCCTCCCTCGTTCTGATCGGATGTAGAGACAACACGGTGACGCCGCCGTCGAGCGGGCCAGTGTTTGCGGTGTCCGACGGTGCGCACAACGGTAACCCCGACTTCTTCTTCCTCCCCCCGATGTTCAACAACCCCAGCAACAATCCCAACTTCGAGCCGGCGGCGTTCAATCCGAACCTGCGACCCGCGGTCGAGATCTGTCTGTTGGGATTACCGGCGCCGGACGGGACGCGCGACTGCGTCGGCGCGCCAGTCACGCGGTTCGGTCCGAGCCTAATCAGCCTGAACAGCACAGACCAGCTGTATCAGGTGAACTGGAATACCGCTCTGTCCAACCTGAACCTCGCGAACTTCTACCGCATCCAGGTGCTCGTCGGCACGCGGGTGCTGGGGTTCGCCGACGTCGATCCCGTGGTCTCACTGACCGGGACGCAGCTCCAGAACCTGCAAACGGGTGAGTTCATTCCGCTCGTGGATGGCCGGACGCTGCCGATCAAATTCCGGATCGAGAACGGCGTGTTGTGCGCCACAGATGGCACGCCATGCAACTCGAGCACGGTCAATCTGAATACCGGTGGCACGATCGAGCTGATGGGCGCAGGCGAGGACTTCAAGTTCGACGTCCGGCCCGGCACCTCGGCGACGTTCGGCGGCAATACCATCACTGATGTGACATTCAACCTCGAGGTCTGCAGCGGCATCGACGTCGACCTCCCGACATTCGGGCCCTGCCTGCGCGTCTCCACCTACTTCGACGGCGTCGGCACGGGAGAGCTCGCATTCTCGCAGCCGCTGCTAGTCTCGTTGTGTGTGTTGAACTCCGTCTATCACACGCCGGACGAGACGCGGCAGGAAGATCTCATCACGCTGCACCAGCAAGATGGGACGCTGATTCGCGCGTTGCCGCACGCCGCCCCCAACTGTGGAAGCCCCATCGGGCAAAGCAGGAGTGGATGGAGCTGGCTGCGCTCGCTCGCGGCGCGGTTGCTTGGTCCCACGCCTGCCTACGCCGCAACGCGCAGCGCGGTGCTGCATGTCGGCGCGGGCGGCGAGTCGAGCTCTACGGGCACCAGCTGCACGCCGCCCCCTTCGGCACCCACGCCGGTGCCGGGGCTGCAGATGACGACGACGTGCCCGCCCTCGAGTCCCACGGTGAATGGCAGCGCGCCGCAGCCCGCGGCCGCGGCACTCCTCAGTCCGGCACGCACGGTGAGTGACTTCCAATTCGCGCTGCCCGCGAAGATGGACTATCTCAACCGCGCCGATGCGGACCGCACGGCGGCGCCCGGAACGGTATTGCCGACCGCGGTGAAGGTGACCGACTGGGACGACAACCCGGTACAAGGCGCCCACGTGACGTTCGTCGAGCCCACGTTCGAAGGGCCGCCAACGGTCATCGGCACGGCGACCAGCGATGGCCAGGGCGTCGCGCAAATCTCGTGGACGATTCGCGCCGGCAGCAATACCGCGGTCGCCACCGGCCGGGGGATCGCGGCGCAGAACAACTATCCGGGCGGGACGGTCAAGCCGTTCATGCCGGATATCGATTCGCCCGATCCCGAGACTCCTGTGGCGTTGGGCACCGGGAGGGTGCCGTTCAGGGCGACGGGGATCGTCGGTGGCCTCTACTTGATCCGTGACTCGGATGGCATGTTGCAGCGGCTCGATCCGCTCACGCTCACGATCACCAACATTGGGTCGCTGGGCGTCGGCTACGCGTTCGGCGATTGCGCGTGGAATCCGGGTAACAACACGCTCTACATGGTCGACGGTCGCGCGACGAACTCGCTGTATACGGTCAACACGACGACGGGTGCGGCCACGGCGGTCGGGGTTCATGGCATCACCGACATGCTCGCGTTGGGCCTCTATCCGCCTAATGGTCAGATGTACGCGGCCTCCGCCGCTGGGAATCTCTACACCCTCAATCTCACAACCGGCGCGGCGACGTTGATTGGCTCGACGGGGCTCAGCAGCCCCTCGATCAACGGACTCGCGTGGGATCCGACGCGCAGGCAGTTTATCGCGCTCGTCTCAAACGTGAGTGGCGGGTCATTATACAGCGTCGACGTGACGACGGCCGCGGTGACACTGCTTGCCGGTGCGGGCCCCATCGATAATGCGGGCTTGACCTACGATCCGCCGATCGATCGCTTCTGGGCCGCGGAATACCAAGGTGCCATCGTGCAGTATGATCCGAGCGCGGCGTTCGCCCGTACGACCGTAGCGACGGGCACCGGGACGCACACCTGTATCGCGCGCGTCCCATAACCTGAGGCAGTACCGTGCAAGGCCAGGGCGGCTCGATACTGAGCCGCCCTGCGTTGGCTCATTCTTTGGATTTAGGCCTTCCGTCTGGCCGGACCTCAATCCGTTGTCCGATTTTCTTTTGTCGCTGCGTATTTATTTCCAAGATTGTGCATTTATTTCCTGCGGCAGGCATGAAGTCTGCGGCGCTCGGGGCATTCGTGGCGCTCGCTGTAGGTGGAGCCCTGGGCTGCCACGGCGACCGGAGCTATTCGGCAGGGCCGGCAGCGCTGGTCGAGGATGGCGGTCACGGTAACGGCAACGCGTTCTTCTTCTGGCTCCCGCCGCTCCTCAATCAGCAGGCACCCGCAGAGCAAGTATTCTCCCAGCAGCTCCGTCCCACCGTCACGATCAGCAACCTCTGCAGCGGCGAGGTCATACGCACGTTTTCGGGCGCCGATCTGCAAATCGCCGACGCCGCGTATCACGCGAACTGGCATACCCCCGATGACAATCTCGACCCCAGCTGCACGTACCGTATCGCCGTACAGACGGGCTCTCGGCAGCTCGGTGTGGTCGACATGGACGTCGTGGACGATGGTAGCGAGCTGAAGAACGTGGACACGGACGGGTATATCGCGCTGCTCGACGATCGCACACTCCCCATCCAATTCTTCATCGGCGTCGGGTCGCAATGCGAGCGCACGGATTCGGACTGCGGCGAGGGCACGGCGCAGCCGGACCAAACCACCACCATCGTGACGACGCACGGTCAAGCCGGTGTCGTCATTCCGGCGGGCGCCGTGGACCAACCGGCCACGATCATCATCGAGTCGGCGGACGATCGGCCCTGTATCGCCGGGCTGCCCGAGCCGGTGTTTTCGGGAAGCATCGGGCCGATCGGGAATTCGTGCTACGATATCCATACCGAGCCGCCGCTGGCTGAGGTCAACGCGGGCGGCAGGTTCAACACCAACGTCACCGTCGGGATCTGCGCGGAAACCGGCAGCCTGGATCACGTGACGCAGGACTTGCTCCAGATCTTCCAGTTCCATGTCGGAGCAACCCCCCCGATCCGCGCGTTACGCAACGTGGGCGCGCCGTTCCTGTCTTGCGAGCCGGCGTATCCCCAAATCCTGGGATATCTTGCGGCGAGACTCGGCGCGCTGTTCGTCCCGCGGCCGCTGCACGCCACGACCACCATGACCCTCCATATCGGTGCCGGTGGTGAGACGGACATGTACAGCAGGTTTACCTGGGCGTTGCCGAGCCAGTTGGACATGAATTTCGATCAGGCGCCCGACGTGAGCGCCATTTTGCCTGGCGCCGTCGTCAATGCACTGTATTCCCCCGCGGGCGTCACGTTCAGCCGCACCCAGCCGCTCAGTCTGTTGTGCACCGGGAGCGGGGTCTATGCCAACGACTATGGGCTGCTGGGGACCGGGCTGCTGGGATTCGGCTCGGGTCAGAATAACATCAGTGTCTGTCCGCTGGGGATCGCATCCGACTTCAGTGAATACGGCTACGGCGCGATCACAGCCACGTTCGCCGTACCGGCCGTCGAGTCATGCATCAGCGCGACGCCGACAGGATATCACGGCCTCTTCCCGCCGCCCGGTGGAGTGGCGTTCATCGAAGCACTCGATGCCAACGGCAACGTCCTGAGCAGGACCGAATCCACGACGGAGCGGGTGCAGCAACGGTTGTGCGTGAGCGGGGACGGGATCGCCGCGGTGCGGTTCGCGGGCGAGGGTGGTGCCTACGCCATCTTTGACGACCTCCGCTGGACGCGGGTGCTGCCAGCCAACTGATTCCCGCAGACAAGCCCTTCCTTTTTAGGGGATCGGGCCGCCTATTGAGCCGCGATGACTCGCGATTTGATCGAGCGGGTGCGGCAGGCGCTCGGCGACCGGTACACCGTGATCACCGCGGTGGGGCGTGGGGGCAATGCGACGCTGTTCGGCGCGTTCGACAAGGACGGCCAGAGAGTCGCGATCAAGGTGCTGCATCCGGAGCTCACCGTCTCCGTCGCCGCCGACCGGTTCCTGCGCGAGATCCGCTGGGCCGCTAAGCTGGACCACCCGCACATCGCCCCGCTGCTCGATTCCGGCGAAACCGATTATCTGCTCTGGTTCGTGATGCCGTTCGTGGCGGGCGAGACGCTGCGGCAGGTAATGCGGCGTGAGCGCATGCTGCCGATCGATCGCGCCGTGCGCGTCGCGACCGAAGTGCTCGACGCGCTCGGCCACGCCCACGAGCACCAGCTGGCGCACCGCGACATCAAGCCCGACAACATCGTCCTGTCGGCATCGGGGAGCGGCGCGATCGTGGTCGATTTCGGGATCGCGCGAGCGATCGCCACATCGGGCGAGGACCGCGTGACGCGCAGCGGCTTTGTCGTCGGGACGGAGGAATACATGAGCCCGGAGCAGGCGGGCGGCTCGCCCGACATCGACGGCCGCACCGACTTGTATTCGCTCGGCGTCGTGTTGTTCGAAGCGCTCGCGGGCCGGCCGCCGTTCTCTGCCGCCAGCGCCGCCGCGGTGCTCGACATGCAGCAGCACGCGCCGCCGCCCGATCTGCGCAAGTTGCGGCGCGACGTGCCGCGGGCGCTCAGCGATACGGTGATGAAGGCGCTTTCCAAGTCGCGCGAGGCGCGCTGGCAGACTGCCTCCGACCTGCGGCAGGCGCTGCTGCCGTACGCGCTGGTGACCTGACCTATCGTGAGGCGCGCGTGTCTCGTCCTGTTGCTGCTCGTTGCCGGTTGCCAGACGGAGGCACGCCGGCTGCTCGTCGTTGATTTCACGCTCGCCGACCCGCTGACGCTCGCAGCCACCGCCGCACCCTGGCATGCGGCGGGATATCGCATCGAGTATCGCCAGTTCTATCCGCACCTCACCCGCCAGGACCTGAGCCGCTATCGCACCGTCCTCGTCCTCGGGGGGCGCGAGCCCGAGAGTGCCTCCGACGCATTGACGATCGGCGATCTCGCGATCCTGAACGAATGGCTCCGACGCGATGGCGTCATCGTGTTGGGATATCGCAGCGGTGGCAGCTCCAAGCGCGACGTGGGGACACTGGATCGCTGGGTCATGAATCGATGGCTGGCAGCACTGGGCGCCGGGATCACGATCGGCACGGAACAATTCGATGCTCCGGCGCTGCCGCTGCCGCATTCGGCGCTCGACAACGCGGGCTTCGCTCCTTTTCCCGGCGGCAAGAACCTTCCCTTAAAGGTCCGCGAGCGCGGCCAGGCACTCGCCCGCGCCGGTGCGAGCGCTCCCGCGCTCGTTGCCGCGAGCCGAGCGGGCGATGGCCTGATCGTCGTGGCCAGCCGCAGCTTGCTGGCTTCCGGCGGCGAGGACCCGCGCACGCGCGCTTTTCTCGAAGCACTGGCCCGGTGGACGCGCCGGCCCGCCGAATGGGCCAGCGTCGGCGCGGCGTCGCGGCCGGCGCCACTGCGGCTCGCGGGCGGGCCGCAACCCGTCGTCGTCCATGCACCGCCGCTGCGGCCGCCCGCCGGCGCTCCGGCGATCGTGCTGCCGCAGCCCGTTTCCGCCAGCCGGGAAGCCGAGACCGTCGCTGCGCCGGGCTGGATCTCCCGGCAGGGGATGCGTGTGCTGTGGAGCCGCTTCACCCCACAGTCGCTTGATTCGTTGCTTGGATTCGTGGACGTGGCGGCGCTCAACGCGCTCGCGACCGTCATTCCGGTACCGGCGCTCGCCGACACGCTGGGCACACGCAACATCTGGAAGGTGACCGGCGCGCGGCTGCAGACCACCAGCGTTCGCTGGTTCCCGGCGGTGTCGCTGGTCGCGCTGGCGTCGCAGGGCAATGAGGAGGTGAACCGCCATGGCGACCACACCCCGATCGCCTGCGGACTCGATTCGGTGTTTTGGCGCGGCGCGCTGCGGCCGGCCTACCGTACGTTGACGCGTCTCGGCGGCGCCCGGCCCGATGTCATTGCCGGTGTGGCGCTGGATCTCGACAGCGCGATGACGCTGTATCGCGGCAGCGGATTCTGCGACGCCGATTATCATGTCGGCCTGGCCGCCTTGGGCCTCGACGGCGCGGAGACGGACCGGCTTGGGGCACTGCCGCCGGCCGTGCGCTACGACACGCTGCTCGAGCGCGGCTGGCTCGGCCCCTACTTCGACGCGCTGCAGGCGGCCGTCACCGAGCGCGCCATCACATTGCGTGATGAGCTGCGCCGCGTCCATCCGGATCTGCGCTTCGCGTTTCATGCGACCGACATGCCGGTCGATTGGTTCTCGCTGGGATTGTTGCGCGGCCTGTCGACTGCCGACGCCCCGGTATTGCTCTGGCTGCGCGAGCGCCACGGGCGCGCCCTGCTGCAACACTATCGAGACCGGCAGATCTTCGCGCTCTCCGCAACGCAGCTGGACCCACGAGAGCCACGGGTCCGTGCCACTGTGTTCAGCGAAAACGATGGTTTCTGGCTGGAAGCGGGAGGCGCCGCGACCGACAGTTTGGGTCGCATGATTCGCCGCTTCACGAGGTAAGCCTTGCCGGGGGACCCGGCGGCCCGGTAGTTTCCTGCTCTGGAAGTGGTGGGGCCGATGGTCGCGGTGGATCGGCTACAGGGGTTCATCGAGGAAAGTCCGAGCTCCACAGGGCAGACCGCCAGGTAACGCCTGGGCGCCGCGAGGCGACGGAACAGGGCCACAGAGAACAGACCGCCCTTGTATCCAAAGGGTAAGGGTGAAACGGTGGGGTAAGAGCCCACCGCGCGTCTGGCAACAGGCGCGGCACGGCAACCCCCGGTCGGAGCAAGGCCAAATAAGCA
>DASPXD010000230.1:0-2166 GCA_035637435.1 Gemmatimonadales bacterium | reverse complement strand
GTCCACCGCCGGCGTAGTCACGAGCGCAGCGATCGTCATGGTCGCCGTCTTCTCGATCTTCGCCACCCTCTCGATGCTGATCTTCAAGCAGTTCGGCGTCGGGCTCGCAGCCGCGGTGCTGATCGACGCCACACTCGTCCGAGGCGTGCTGCTGCCGGCGACGATGAAGCTGCTCGGCGAGCGGAACTGGTACCTCCCCGGCTGGCTGCAGTGGCTCCCACGCCTCGAGCACGAGGAGCCGGCGACGGCCCCTGAGGCGCCACCGGCTCCCGCTCCGGCGTAGCCCTGCACGATCCCGGCCGCGGCTCGACGCGGCCGGGATCACTCCGAAGCCCACCAGAGGAACCCGGATGTCGTGTGCGGACTACAGGATTAGCCCGCGCGCCTACGCAGCCCGCATGTTGTCGCTCTCAGACCGCGCGCTCCTAATAAATGGGGCGAGCATGCTGCGTGGCAAAGAAACGCAACGCGCGCGGCATCGCCGCGACGCGGGTTCGGACGCTGTCCGGACAAGAAGAGCGCCTCACGCAGGGCGACGCCGTACGGCGCGCGAGGAAACTGACGCGGCTCACGGATTGCACGTACTGCAGGCGCTCGCGCTCCACCTCCTACCTGAGTAGGAGCCGGAATCATCGGCTGGTACGAGCTCGAATGCGGCCTTCCGACGATGTGCTCTGCGCACCGGCCTCCTAGCGTCGAGCCATGCACTCGACCAGCAAAGGAGGGATCCAGATGGACGGCTCGCTTCCACTGACCGAAGGAGCTACCCAGTCACACGCCGACGCCGTCGTGTCGACGGTCGAGATTCCGCAATACCGGCGGCGCGCGATCGTTGCGGTCTGGGCGGCCGCGGCGCTGCCCATGGCGGCGCTGGCGTGGCTCATCGCGCCCGCTGTCGCAGACCGGCTTTCGGGGGAGGGCAACGTGCCGATGGCGAAGGCGCTGATCGCGTGTCTGACGGCCGGCTTGGTCTGGCAGTTCGTGCTCGTCATCGTCCTCGTCGGACGCGAGCAGCGGAGTCTTCGCTGGTCGACGCTACGCGAGGCGCTCTGGCTCCGCTCCCCGCGAAGCCCGCGCAGCGGCCGCATCGGCGGCAGGGTGTGGCTTGTCCTGATCCCTTTGAGCGTGGCTTTCGGGGTCGAAGCGCTCATCCCGTCGCTTCCGCACGCGGACAACCGGGATTTCGGCACCTTTGTCGGATCCCACGCCGGCCACGCATTTCTGCACGGCGCGTGGGGCTGGTTCGGGCTCATCCTCCTCTTGTTCGTCTTCAACACGGTGCTCGGCGAGGAACTCCTCTTCCGCGGGTTCCTGCTGCCACGCATGAACGGCGCCTTCGGACGCCGCGACTGGGTTGCGAACGGGCTGCTGTTCGCCGCCTATCACCTCCACGTGCCCTGGGTGATCCCAGCGACGCTGCTCGACACGTTCATCCTCGCGTATCCATCGAAGCGGTACCGGGGCGCCTGGATTGGGATCGCGGTGCACAGCACCCAGAGCGTGGTCTTCGCAGTCCTCGTCCTCAGGATCGTCGCCTGAGAAAGCGTCGGAATGGCAGAAGCAAAGCTGCCCTGCGATGCTCAACCGCCGGGGCGGCTTGACGGACTAGCAGCGAACTGGAAGAGTGACCGCGTCCAAGTCCTGTGGGCCTTCGGGTTCGCAGGACTTGGCGTTTGCGGAGCGAGGAGATCGACCTCCTCCTTCGCAGGGAGGGGACCTCCCGCAACGGGTTGCAGCCCACGGCAGACGCCCTGCTTACCATGGACTTCCTAGGCAACTGGTGGCAGCCGGTGGCAATGGTTTTGGCTTGTTTTCCCCGCTTTCGCGCCTAATCGATTTGCCGCTGACTGCCACCTGTTGCAACCACGGGGGCTCCATAAAGGCTCCATCCGCATTACCGCTGAGTGGACGCGGTGAAGTAGTGATCATCACCGCTTGGTCGCCCTGAGCGGAGCGCTCGTCATGTAGATCGCTGCGTTACTTGAAACGTCAGTCGCTGGCGGCCTGCGCGAGCGCCGAGGGCGACTGCCGGCTGGCGATCGCCGGCGCCTCGTGAATGAGCTCGTCGTTCTCGAGGGCCGCCACCATGAACAGGGCGAAGTCGACGCGGCGCGTGATGTTGCTCTCGAGGATCGGGTCGCCGACGTGCCGGCTCCACACGGGAAG
>DASPXD010000229.1:0-5328 GCA_035637435.1 Gemmatimonadales bacterium | reverse complement strand
CGCCTCCCCCCCCACCCAGATCACTGCTCCGGCCGTTGGTCGCCGAGCATCGCGGCGACAGCGTCGTCGTGCGCTTCCGGATGCCCGCTGCGCACTCCGTCGCGATTGCGGGCAGCTGGAACGGCTGGACTCAGGCGCCGCTGCGCGGACTCGGCGACGACATCTGGGAAGCGGCGCTGCAGCTGGCGCCCGGGACGTACTACTTCAATCTGGTAGTCGATGGCAACGAATGGGTTGTGCCTGCCGGTGTGGCCGTCATTTCCGATGGCATGGGGGGGTTGTTGGCGGTGCTGAACGTGCTGTGACTTGACGATTCCAGTCGAATTCCCTACCCTGGCGGCGGCAGGAGTGCTCCGGTCGGACGCTGTCCTCTCTTTTGGAGGGGGTACGACGATGGGGAAGATCAACATGCAGAAGGTGCTTATCGGGGGCCTGATCGCGGGCGTCGTCCTGAATGTGGTTGATTTCGTAGTGTTCGGCATGGTCTTCAAAGCGCAAATGGCCGCGGCGATGCAGGCGCTCGGCAAACCCGCCATGACCAATGCACAAGTCCCGTGGTTCGTGTTCCTCGACTTTGTGGCCGGGATCGTCCTCGTGTGGCTCTACGCGGCCATCCGGCCGCGGTTCGGCGCGGGGCCGGGCACGGCGGTCAAAGCCGGCGTCGCCGGATGGGTCCTCGGGGGACTGCTGCCGACGCTGTTCATGTGGCCGATGGCGTTGATGCCGCAGAACCTCACCGTCATCACGACACTGATTGCCCTCGTGGAGTGGCCGGTCGCGGTCGCCATCGGTGCGAAGTTCTATACGGAAGGCGCCGGGATGGGGGCGGGGATGGGGATGGGAGCCGGCGCGGGAATGGGGAGCCGCTGATCCTTGCCACTGATCACACAGATTAGACGCTGATTCCCGCAGAAAAAAGACCGCCGGGCGGCGATGCCGTCCGGCGGTTTGTGCTTCTAGCTGCGAAAATCAGTTACTGATCTGTGTGATCAGCGGCCTCAGTAATCGAAGCGCAACGACAGCCCGAACGTCCGCGGCTGGTTCGTGAGATACCCGACGCGCGCATTCAGTCCACGCTCACGATCCAGTGCCAGGAACGCTCGTTCGTCGGTCACGTTGTTCACGAAAAATGCTGCCTCCCAGCCCCCGCGCGACAATCCTGCGCGCAGATTGAACAGGCTGTAGGCCGCCAGCAGCGGGTCGAAGACGAAAGTCTGCGTCGGCGACTGCCCACCGACATACTGCCCCATCCTACCGACGTGCACGGTGTCGATGCCCGGCGTCAGGTCGTCGATCTGCGTGTAGCGCGAGCCGACATACTGGAAGCTGCCGGTCAGCGACAGGCGCGAGATCCCAATCGGCATCCCGTACGTGATCGCCGCGCTCGCCTGAACCTTCGGCACGCTGGGAAGACGGTTGCCCTTCTTCACACCGCCGACCACGGTCGTTACGCCAGCGGTGTCCGTGGTCGTGACGGTCGACAAGAGCTTCGCGTCGTTGAAACCGGTGGAGAATGCCAGATCCCAATGCTCATTGGGCGACGCCGTCACCTCTAATTCCAGACCCTGGCTCTTCGCCTTGTCGACGTTGAACACGAGACGCGAGGAGCATGTGCCCGCGGTCAGGTTCAGCTGCAGGTTGTCGATCTTCATGTAGAACGCGGACAGATTCACGGAGCCCCGCCCGCCCCACAAGCGCGACTTCATCCCGGCCTCGTAGTTCCAGGCCGTCTCGTCTTTCCACGAGTCCCGGCCACCGAACGTGAGCGTATCCGCGGGAGTGCAGATCGGCTTGTTGAGCGGGTCGTTGATCCCGCCGAGCCGGAAGCCGCGGGATGCCTGGGCATTGAACGTCAACGCATCCGACGCCTTGTAATTGGCAATGAAGCGGGGCGCCAATCCGTTGGCTTTTGTCTTGCCGGGCCGGGTGACGTAGCCTACAAAGAACCCGTCGAAGGCCTGTGCGCGGTTCTCATCGAAGTTGTACCAGCGCAGGCCGCCGGTGAGGTCGAGCTTTGGTGTGGCGCTGAACGTGGCTTCGCCGAACACCGCCGTCTGCGTCAGCTTGTAATTCAGATCGGAGAAGAACAAGTGGTCCTTCGTGGTCAGGAGCGGCCCCATCGTCCACCCGTCGGGCTGAGGAGGGGGAGGGAAGCCACCGGGCTCGAGCACTGGGCAGCAGATCGGGGCGGCGAGCGTGTCGAAGTTCTTGACGAACACGTCCTGCCCGTAGCCCCGCTTGTTGTTGCTGTAAAACGCGCCCACCAGCCATTTCAGCTGGTTCTGGGCGCTGCCGGCCAAGCGCACTTCCTGCGTCCATACAATCGAATTGGTGTGGTCGTACAGCGGTGCATCGAGTGTGTAGATGTTTTCGGGCAGCTGGAAACTGCCACCCACGATGCTGGCATAGAGTGCCGTCGCGTCGCGCACGACCAGAATGTTGCGGTGCGTGTACGACGACACCGACGTCAGCGTCGCGGCACCGAGATCCAGCTGAAGATTCACGTCCCCGAGCAGGAACTTGTCGGTCACGGGCTCTTCCATCTGCGTGAAGAGCTGGCGGTCGCCCAGGGTGACCTTGGGGCGCGTCGTCGTATACGGATTGGCCAGAATGTTATAGGCGTCGATGCGATTCCAGCCGTCCGCTTTGGCGCGCTGATACACCAGCCGCGGCGTAATGCTGAACTTGCTGCTTGGTTGCAAGCGAATCGCGGCCCTGAGCCCAGCGCGGGTGTTGCCGTTGACGTTCTGATCGATGCGCAGGTTCGGCTGCACCGCGTCCATGTAGCCGCCGGTGCGCGTGCTGTACCCCACGATGCGCGCGGCGGCTTTGTCTCCCAGCGGCGCGTTGAATCCGAGCTTGGCACTGGTGCCGGGCTCGCCGCCGTCGATCTCCGTCACCTCGGTCTCGCCGAACGTCTTGCTGATGCCGAGCTCCGGCTGATTGCTGATGTAACGCACCGTCCCGGAGAGGGACCCGGAACCGAACAGCGTTCCCTGCGGCCCGCGCAACACCTCAACGCGGCCAACGTCGAACAGATCGAGGTCCGGCGTGAACAGGGACAGCGAGATCACCGATTCGTCGAGATAGGCGCCCACTTCTTCCTTCACACCGGGCTGGTCGCGCGAGATTTGGCCTGACGACGCGCCACGGATGGCGGGCTGGCTCTGTCCGGGGCCGAGGTTCTGCACGCTGAACCCGGCGACGTTCTGCGCGACCTCTTCGATGTTGTCCACGCCCCGCACGCGCAGCGCCTGCTCCGTCGGAGCGGCGATCGAGATTGGTACGTTGAGGAGCTGCTCCTCACGCTTCATCGCCGTGACGGTAATCGCTTCCATCTCGAGCGCTTGCAGGACGAAGTTCACCACCGCCTCGGCGTCGGCCGCGACCCGAACGCCTTGCTGCACCTGCGTTCTGACGCCGGGCAGGGACGCGGATACGGTGTAGGTGCCGGGGGCGACGTTTGTAAATGAAAACGCGCCGTCGGCATCCGACGTCGCGCGGCGGGCAGCACCGGTGCCACCTGTCACCCGGACCGTGGCGCCCGCCATCGGAACGCTGTGGGCGTCGCGTACCACGCCCCGGATCCGGCCGTTCTGGGCGTGCGCCCCCGCGGGGACGGCGGAGAACAGAACAGCGATGGCGGCAATGCTCAGGAACCTTGCAGCGCGAACCATAGAACTCCTCCCTATTTGAGCAGACTCATCTCTGCTCGGGCGTACAAGTAACGGCCGTTGTATCCGAACGGTGACGCGGCGGCCCAGGGGAACGTCCCGAAATTGTTGTTGAAGTCCATCGAGCGATCGCCGAACGAATCCACGATCCGCTGCGAGCTCGGCTTGTCCGGATAGGTATCGAACAGATTGCGAATGCCGACCGCCAGATTGACACTCGCGAACCGGTACCCAACTTCGGCGTCCAACAAGGTCTTCGCGCCGTAACGCTCCCGGCAGAAGTCGCAGTAGCCGGGCTGGGCCGAGGAGAACTTGCCGTAGTACGCCGCGCGCGCGAGCGCGTGTACTCGGCCCAGGTTGTACTCGCCGGTCAACGTGGCGCGCCAGTCAGGCCGCTCTTCGGTGATGGCGATGTACGTCACAGAATCGATGATGCCGCCCACAGTCGAGGGCGTACCGTTGAATACCGCAGGACGCGGATCGAGGTGCGTGATGGCCGTCTTGGTGTAGTTCGCCATCGCGGTCCAATCGATGGTGCCCGCGCCGGCGTTCATCCGTAGCGTGCCGGTGATGTCCAGGCCACGCGTCCGCGTGTCGAGGCCGTTCGTGAAATACTGCAGGCCGCTCACATTCGTGAGGTTGTTTGCCGCCAAGATCGCCTGCGTCACGCTGTCGGCGAATGTCGCGCTGAGCAGAATGCGGTGGTTGATCTTGATCTGAAAGGCATCGACCGTGAACGTGACGTTGTCATTGGGACTGAACGCAAAGCCGGCGCTCACGTTCACCGACTTCTCGGCTTGCAGCGGCTTCGAGTTGAACAGTCGCGCCGCGCTGTCGGCCACCGGCACGATGAGCACGTCCGTCACCACGCCGCCGATGACGTTCGTATTCACGCGACTGAAATGCGATTGGGTCAGTCCCGGCGCCCGGAACCCGGTGCTGAGGGCGGCGCGCGCCGTGAACTGGCGCGAGGGCTGCAAGCGGACCGCGGCCTTGCCGGTCGCCAGCGAGCCGAAGTCGGAGTAGTGCTCGAACCGCCCCGCGACGTTCGCGAGGACCTTGGCCGTCAGATTGGTTTCGAGATCGGCGTACACCGCCGCATTCGTGCGGTGCGAATTCGACTCGTCCTGCGGCCGGAAGCCGGGGAAGACCTGCGAGTACGGGCGCCCCGCCGAGCTGTCGGGGCCGAGGTGATGGCCGTTCACGTAGGATGCAAGCTCGCCGCGCGTGATCTGATAGCCTTCACGCCGGAACGCGGCACCGATGGCCACGTTGACCGGCTCGCGCAGGCCGAGGCTGACCGATTTGGCGGCGTTCAGGCCCACGAGCATCTCGTCGCGCTTGAGCCGGCCCGCAAAAAACGACGTCTGATTGGCCATGTCGTCGGGGGTGCCCAACGTGCTGTCCGGGCCCGGCGCGCACGGATTGGCCGGGTCGAGGCATGGACCGAGCGACACGTTCAGGGTGTGCCGGATGTGATAATCGAACCGGTTGTAGCCGTACGAGGTGCCGAGGTCGATCGACCAGCCGCTCGCGAGCGTCCGGATCCCGGCGACGATCGAATTGTCCAGCACGTTCGGCGCGAACTCCGGGAGGTAGCCGAAGGGGTAGATCTGCGGCCAGTTGCGGCCCTGAATGAAGCTCGCGCAGTCCA
>DASPXD010000228.1:0-9040 GCA_035637435.1 Gemmatimonadales bacterium | reverse complement strand
CGACCAACGCGGAGCCGATCAAGCCCGTCGACCCGCTTACTACGATTTTCATTGGGGAAGAATCGCTTCAGCCTCGATTTCGACCAGCATGCCCGGATCGATCAGCCGGGTCACCGCCACCAGCGTGGCTGCCGGCCGGATGTCACGAAACACCTCTCCGTGCGCCCGACCGACCGCCTGCCAGTGCGCGATGTCGGTCAAATACATCCGGGTGCGCACGACATCCGCAAACCCGGCGCCCGCCTGCTCGAGCGCCTGGCCGATGTTGCGCAGGGCCTGGACCGCTTGCGCATACGGATCCCCGTGTCCGACGATCTGGCCCGCCGCGTCGGTTGCGGTCGTGCCGGAAACGTGGATGACGCGTCCCACGCGCACGGCGCGTGAATAACCCACGACCGGCTCCCACGGCGTGCCGCTCGTGATGTTCTGCCGGTTCATCGTCCTTCGAGGCCGGGGGCGGGTGCCGCGTTCCAGGTGACGTGAGACGGCGTGCCGGTCGCTTTCGCTTCGGTTATGCGTTCGTCGGTCGCCCGGACGATTTCTTCCACCGCGCGCGGCGGGTTGAGGAACGTCACGCCGCCGATGCTCGGCGCCGCGGCGCGGCCGTCGGTGGTGCGGAGATCGGCGAGCCCCGCGCGTAGTTTTTCCAGCACGATGCGCGCCGAGGCAGCGGTGGTCTCAGGCAGCAGCGCGATGAACTCGTCCCGTCCCAGGCGGGCGATCACATCAGTGGCCCGGAGTGCTCCCCGCAGTACGGAGGCGGCGGCCCGCACCAGCTCATCGCCGACCCGCGTCCCCAGATCCACGACCGCCACGCTGAACGGATGCTGGTAGCGGCGGGCGCGCTCGATTTCCGCCCCCGCAGCCTCATGGAAGGCGCGGGCGTTGCGCACGCCGGTGAGATCGTCGATGCGGGCGAGCCGGCGCTCGCGCGCGAGGGAGCGGCGCAACGCCATGATGGTCCAGGTCAAACCGCCGATGGCGGCCAGGGCGAAGAAGATGATCGGGAGGCATTCGCGAAGCATGCGGAAAGCTACGACCCGGCCCGGGGCTTGACAGCCAGCGGAAAAGACATACTGTATTAGTACAACGATACACTAAGGATCGGCGTTGTTCGAGCACATCGACGCGAGAAGCCCGACGCCATTGTACGCCCAGATCGCCGGTCGGCTGCGCGTGGCGATTGCCGCCGGCGATTTGAAGCCCGGGGATGCGCTGCCGTCCGTGCGCAATCTCGCCGGGCGGCTGCGCGTCAATCCGGCGACCGTGGTGCAGGCGTACCGCGATCTCGAAGCGGAGGGTTTTGTGGAAATGCGCCAGGGAGCCGGGACATTCGTGCGCGAAGTCGTCCCCGAGCGCCGCGCGAGCGAGCGCACTCGCCAGGCCGCCGGCCTGGTGCGCCAGCTCGTGGCCGAAGCGGGCCGGCTCGGCCTCACCACCAGGGAGCTGCTGCAGGCGATCGCGCAGGAGCTGGAGGTGAAGGTCTCATGAGCCACGCCATCGATATCCGCGATCTCCATTACAAGGCGGGGAGCTTCGAGCTGCGCGAGCTCGCACTCCGCGTCCCTACCGGCTCGCTGTACGGCTTCCTGGGCCCGAATGGCTCGGGCAAAACGACGACCGTACGGCTCATGCTCGGACTGCTGCGGCCGCTGCGCGGATCGATTGCGGTGTTGGGCGCCGAGGTGCCGCGCGACATCCCGCGCATCCTGGCGCGTACCGGCTACGTGCCCGAGCAGCCGCACCTGTACACCACGCTGACGGTCGATGAAGCGTTGCGCTTCCACTCGGTCTTCTATCCCACCTGGGACTGGAAGTGGGCCAATGAGCTGATCGGGCATTTCGGGCTCGACCGCGGCCGGCGGCTCTCCCAGCTCTCCAAGGGCGAGATGGGAAAGCTCGAGATGCTGCTCGCGCTGGCGCAGCGCCCCGAGCTGCTGGTGCTGGACGAGCCCACCGACGGCCTCGACCCCGTGGTACGCCGCGACGTCCTCGCCGCGCTGCTCGACTATGTCTCGCAGCAAAACGCGACCGTCTTCATCTCCAGCCACCTCGTCCACGAGCTGGAGCGCATCTGCGACTGGGTCGGCGTGATGGATCGCGGCCGGCTCGTCGCCGAGCTGCCGATGCAAAGCTTCAAGAACGGCATCAAGCGGCTGCGCGTCGCCAATCCCCCTGCCCTGCCCGGGGACACGCCGTTCGTCGTGCTCGCCCGTGAGGGTGGGAACGGCGGCTCGGAGACCTGGACCGTCCGCGGGTGGCAGGCGCCGATGAGCCAGTACTTCGACGGCGTCGGCGCGTCGCTGCGGGAAGTCATCGATTTGGACTTGGAAGAAGGGTTCGTCGAGCTGCTGCGCACATTCCGTGAGCCGCGGGACTGAGAACGGAGCCGTCCATGTTTCGCATGATTCTGTTCACGCAATGGAAGTGGTCGCGACTGATTCTGTTGCCCGCGGTGATCGCGGCCTTCGCATTGCCGGTGTTCTCGGTGCAGGCCGTGGGAACGCCCAACCAGTCGGGCTGGGAAGCGCGCCGAATATTGAGCGCCGTACAAACGTGGGGCATTGCGTATCCGTTGCTCGCGACAGGCATCGCGTTGGCCATCGCGATGACGGCGTGGGGCGCCGATCACCGCGGCCGGCACGTCTACGCTTTGTCGTTACCAGTGCCGCGCTGGAATTATGCACTGCAGCGCTTCGGTGCGGGCATCGTGCTCCTCATCGCCCCGGCGCTGGCACTCTGGATCGGCGCGGTGCTCGCCGCCACGACGGCGCAGATCCCCGCGGGGTTGCACGCATATCCGGTCGCCCTCGCGGCACGCTTCACGCTCGCCCTCGCGGTCGCCTACGCCGTGTTCTTTGCGATCACCGCCGGCACGACGCGCACAGCCGGATATGTGCTGGCCACCCTGGGCGGTATCGTCCTCATTCAGATCTTTGCGGCAAGCGCGGGCATCGAGATCCAGCTGCTTCCCTTCGTGTCTGATCGATTGCTCCTCTGGCCCGGGCCGTTCGAAATCTTCTCCGGTCGCTGGATGCTGATCGATGTCTGACCGGGTGCGCGGATGGGTGTTCGCCGTTGCCGCATTCTCGCTCGTCACGAATGCCGCCGCGCAGGACGCTCCCGCGCTCGAGCGTCGCCTGCAGAAACTGGACGTGTTGCGCCACGATGCCAGCGACGCGCTCGTCCGCGCCGAAAAGGCGCGAATCGAGCCGCTCGATACGCTCAAGGCCGGTTCGCTGGTGGTCGTCGCCCGCCCCGCGGATGCCGCGCTGGTGTCCCAGGCGACGATCATCGCGTGGGCAAAGCTCGATACGTTGTACGGCGACGCCGTGCAACACATGGCTGGCGTGCCGCTGCTCTTCTTCAAGCAGGGACAGCCCCTAAGGAACGTTTCCCCCGCTGTGCAGCAGCTCCAACAGGTGATGGGGTCGAAGGAGGCCACAGTCGCCGACGTCGCATTCCAGCTCGTGCGCGCGGCCAGCGCCGCCATCGGCCAACGCGCGGACACAGCGCTCACGAATTGGCTCGGACCGATGTTGCTCCCCGACGCCACGGCCCGTGTCGAGCGTTCCCACGTGTACGTCGAGCTGGTGACGGCGCCTGCGGTCGCGGTGCGCCGCTGTTATGCCGGCGTCGTGGAAAGTTGCGCGACGGCCCTTGGCATTGTGGAAGGTGATCGGGCCCCGTTGTGGTACGATGCACCCGAACGCAGGACTGTCGTCCGCCGCAATCAGGAAAGCGCTCAGCGTCTGGGTCTCAATCCGACCATCCGTGCTTGCGTGGAGCAGGAGTCCGATGCGGCGTGCCTTCAGGTCCTGCACGCCTTGCCCTGGATCGAGCCTCCGCTCTCCAACGAGGCGCGCCAGTCGCTTGCGCGCGTCGCGCTCTCGCTCGGCGGCCGGCGCGCCTTTGTTCGGCTCTCTGAGAGCAGCGGCCGACCCTTGACCCAGCGGCTGACGATTGCGGCAGCCGTTCCCCTCGACTCGCTCATCCACCAGTGGCGCGATTTCGTCATCGCGGCACGTCCCCGTCCGGTCACGCTGGCACCATCCTTTGCGTGGACGGCATTGGGCTGGAGCGTCGTCTTCGGGTTGCTCGCGCTGCGCAGCACGAGGTGGCGGTGAAAGTGTCGCGCTGGACCGCGATTGCGGCGCTCACTTGCATGCTGCTCACCGTCGCCTACCTCCCGCCGCAGCCGTTGTCGGACGAATACACGTCGCCGTTGGCTCCGTCGCGCGAGGAGGCGCGGCTCAATGTGATCAATCGTGCCCGGCAACGGACCGAGGACTTGCTCAGCAGCCTCCGATCTCATGATTCGGTTCGTGCAGCGGTGCGCGCCGGCGGCCCGCGGATGGGCGATGTGACGGTCGTGGTTCACGGCAAGGTTCCGGGGGAGAGAGAACTGAAAATCCGCAGCGCCGTCGAGCATGTGTGGCAGCAGGCCCATGGCCCCGATGGAACCCGACTCCTGGTGATGCTCGAGGTCAGTCGGTCACGACGGTACACAACTACGTATGCCCTCCCACAGGCGCTCGATGGTCGAACGTGTGCGGTGTCGTTGGCCATCGACCCGACGATCGAGTGGGTCAGACTCAACTCCGTGATCGGGGCTGCTGAGATCGAGCCACTGCTGCTGGAGTCCCTGGGACCATGCCTCTACTACACGGCGTTTGGCCGACCCGGGCCACATATCGAAAGCTGGTTGCGGGAGCGCTCGTTCAAGCTCGCCAATTCAGGGAACTGGCATGGACCACCACCGCGCACGCGGTGGGAGGGCCAGCCACTGGACATGGTCTTCTCGAACATGTCGTTCGACGCTGCCGCTTGCACCACCGGCCGCTTGGGGCGCTGCCGCACCGCCATGGAGCACACCAACAACGAAGAGAATTTTCGCGTCCGGCCAGAACCGGCGCGACTCGCCGGCGTTTTCCAACGCTCCTATTGGCCGCGCAACTTCTTGAGCGACGACTATTATCTCGCGTCGCTGGTGCGGGAGATGGGACGGGACCGATTCGCGCAATTCTGGCGTTCGACAGCGCCGCTGGACAGCGCATTCACATCCGCGTTCGGCCAATCCATCGAAACGTGGACGACGCATTGGGCGCGTGGGTTTGTGCCCGACATGCCGCCCTTGGGGCCGGCGCCGCGTCCGATCGCCGTCCTCTTCGCCGTTGGCGTCGCAGCAGTCGCTGTCGCGGTTGCCGCAGCGGCCGTCATGCGGCGTCAGGTGAGCTAGGCTCCCGCCACCTCCAGGCAGGCGTTGGCATCGTCCACCGCCTGCTGAATTCCCTCGGGCCCCCGTTCCACCGCCGCGCGTAATCGCGCCAGCGTCGTAAGCGTGCGACCCAGCGCCTCGCCACTCTCGTCGCGCCGCGCGGCGAGCGCTCGCACCGCGTCGCGGCGCCGCTCGAGCACCGCCAGACGCTGCGCGCGTCCCGGCGACGGCGGCTCGCCCTCCGTCGCCGCTAAGCGCCGCTCGATCTCCTCGGGACCCGGATCGATTTGCCGTTCCAGCCCATGCAGCTGTCGCGCCAGGGCGCCTGCCTGTGCCAACAACAGATCCGCCACACGCACCGCGGCCTCGAACCACGGGCGGGTCGAGCGGGGCATCCGCTCGAGCTGTACCCGCATGGCGGCGCGCTCGGCGCGCGCCTGCTGGATCGCGCCCTCGTGCGGCCCGAAATCCGCCGAGTCGAGCGGCAGCGGCGAACGCGCGATCGTGCTCGCGGACACGGGCCCAAACACGTCACGCCAAGTGTACCCCGCAGTCCACAACCGCCCGTAATGGACCGCCACGACGAACGCCGCGACAAGCAACCCCAGCGGCCCGAATAGGGCCTGGCCGCGCGCCACGTCGATCACCCCAAGAAGCACGACCACTGCGAGCGCAGCCAGGACGATGGTCCTGAAACGCGCGAGCGGCGACGCGGCGGCTGCCGCGCGCAGCCCGCCGCTCGAGCGACGCACGTCGATCGTTGCCGGTGGCGGAGCGACAGCATGCTGAAAATCGTCCATCAAGGCCCAACGCTGCCCCGGCTCTTTCGCGAGACAGCGCATCACGGCCGCCGCCAAATCCGACGGGCAATCGGGACGCTTCCGGAGAACGCTGGGTACGTCCGTCGACAGCTGCTTGACGAGCAGCGCCGCCACGGTGCCTGCCTCGAACGGCAGCTCGCCCGTGAGCATCTGATACGCGACGACGCCGAGCGAGTACACGTCCGAGCGCGCATCGGTCTTCGCGCCGCTCGCCTGTTCGGGGCTCATGTACTGCGGCGTCCCGATCACGACGCCGGTTTGCGTGAGGGTCTGCGATTCCGGGCCCCCCCCGAGCGCCTTGGCGATCCCGAAGTCGCTCACCAGCACGCGCGCCTCGACGCCGTCGAGCAGCATGTTGTCGGGCTTGATGTCGCGATGCACGATGCCGGCGCGGTGCGCGATGGACAGCGCGGCCGCCGCCTCGGACAACATCCTGCGCGCGTCCGCGATCGCGAGCCGGCCCACGCGCTCGAGATGTGTCTTGAGACTGGGGCCGCCGACCAGAGGCATGACGTACCAGACGAGACCCTCCCCCTCGCCGACGCTGTAGATAGGCACGATGTGCGGGTGACGCAGGCGCGCCACAGCTTCCGCCTCACGGCGGAACCGCTGCCGCATCAGCGGCTCCACTGCAAGCTCAGGTCGCAGGACTTTCACCGCGACGTCGCGCTTGAGGGCGACGTCGAGCGCCGCGTAGACGACTGCGAATCCGCCGCGGCCCAGCAGCGCGCGCACCTCGTAGGCCTCGCCGAGACTTCGGGCGAGTCGTCCCTGTAACTCGGCGTCGTACGGATTCGTCACGGTGTCGGCGAAGCTACGTCACGTGAGGTAGTTTAGGAAATCCAAGGAGGCAGCTATGAGCGAGAGAAAAGCATTCCTCGACGCCTGGGAGCGCGAAGCGGCCACCACGATGAAGCTGCTGCGCGCCTATCCCGGGGGGAAAGAAACCCTGAAGCCCCATGACACCTGTCGCAACGCCAAAGAGCTCGCCTGGACGTTTGCTTTCGAAGGAGCAGCCGCGGCCCAGGCTGTCAAAGGCGAGTTCAAGTTTCCGCCCGCGAACATGCCCACGATGCCGGACACGTGGCAGGGTACGGTCGGCGAGATCGAACGGGTCTTCAAGAAGATGGCGGACGAAGTGCGGAACGTGGACGACCGCTATCTGAATTCGACGATCAAGTTCTACACGGCCCCCAAGCAGATGGGCGACGTGCGCAGACAGGATTTCCTCTGGCTGATGCTGAACGACATGATCCATCACCGCGGGCAGTTCTCTGTCTACCTGCGCATGGCGGGCGGCAAGGTCCCCTCGATTTATGGGCCGTCCAAGGACGAGCCGTGGCAGTGAGGATTTGAGCGCAAAAAGCGGATAGAACCCGAGTGGGCACTCCCGCTAAGTTGTCAGCCATGAGTCCCACGCAGCGCTGGCAGGCGGTGTTGGCGAGAGATCGCCGCTTCGACGGGGTGTTCGTGTATGCCGTCCGCTCGACCGGCATCTACTGCCGCCCCTCGTGCGCCAGCCGCCGGCCGCGGCGCACGCAGGTGACGTTTTTCCCCATCCCCGAAGCGGCCGAGCGCGAAGGTTTCCGGGCCTGCCGCCGCTGTCATCCTGCTGACGTCAACGGCACCGATCCGGCGGTCGCGCTGGTGCGCGAAGCCTGCCGGGCGCTCGACGCCGGCCAGTCTCCAACAACGGAGCCCCATCGCCTGGCGCGCGCCTTCAAGCGCGTCCTCGGCATCACGCCGCGCGCCTACGCCGATGCCCGCCGGGTGGCGCGCTTCAAACAGGAATTGAAACGGAGTAAATCAGTGAGTCCCGCATTGTATGAAGCCGGTTACGGCTCTTCGAGCCGCGTCTACGAGCGCGCCGACCAGCAGCTCGGCATGACACCCGCCACCTATGCCAAGGGTGGTGCAGGCATCGACATCACCTTCGTCACCGTGGCGACATCCCTCGGCCGGTTGCTCGTCGCCGCGACGGAGCGCGGCGTGTGCCGGGTCATGCTGGGCGAGGACGTCGCGAAGCTCGAAACCGATCTGCGCACGGAGTTTGACGCGGCGCGGGTGCAGCGGGAGAAAGGCGGAAAGCTGGAGGGGTTCGTCGACGCGATTCTCTCGTATCTGGATGGTCGCGAGCCGCATCTCGACCTGCCGCTCGACATCCGCGCGACGGCGTTCCAGCGGCGCGTGTGGCAGGAGCTGCAGCGGATCCCGTTCGGAGAGACTCGCACCTACGCGGACGTGGCGAAGCAGATTGGCCAACCGCAGGCAACGCGCGCCGTGGCTCGTGCGTGCGCGACGAACCCCGCCGCGCTGATCATCCCGTGCCATCGCGTGGTGCGAGAAGACGGTGCGCTGGGCGGTTATCGCTGGGGCGTTGAGCGGAAGGAAGCTCTGCTCGAGATGGAAAAGAACCCTACTTAGCGGGGATCCAGTAGCTCACTTTCACAGCAAAAAAATTGTCCCCTCTCGCCCCAAACGAGTCGAGGAGGTCCCTGAATCCCACCGCGCGCACTTGCGCCTGGGATCCACCGCGGTCCTGCGCCCACACCACGTACAGCGTGCTCCCCGGCCTCCATTCCCAACGGAGGACCGCATTGCTGCGGAACGATAGGAAATGGAAATCGGGATTCGGAATCGTCACCGTGTGGCTGGGACCGTCGGTCACGGTATAATCGCCCGTCGAGTCGCGGACAATCGTCGTCCCGTCGGTGCCGTAGCGGCGCAGCGCGAACGTGCGTGGCCGTGGCAGCTCGCCGAGCCCGTAGTAGTGACCGCTCGCGGCGAACGGCTCGCCCCACAATTCGAGCGTCAGATCAGGGCCGATAGTGTAGTTCGCGCGCAAATCCATCAAGAACGTGCTTTGATCGATCTGCCCGAAGACGTAGCGCTTGTTGTACGTTGCCGCCGAGCCGCCGCTATCGACC
This sequence comes from Gemmatimonadales bacterium, assembly GCA_035637435.1. GTDB lineage: Bacteria > Gemmatimonadota > Gemmatimonadetes > Gemmatimonadales > GWC2-71-9 > 20CM-2-65-7. The sequence goes on along the minus strand of DASPXD010000228.1, from coordinate 74 downwards.
GTCATAACCCACTGGCGCGCGGTGATGTCGCGCAGGTAATTGGGCGTCGCGGAAAACTGGAAGCGACTGGACGG
>DASPXD010000227.1:0-3291 GCA_035637435.1 Gemmatimonadales bacterium | reverse complement strand
CCCCCCCCCCCGCTTCGGAGGGGGCGACCCAGCGGCCGTTGATGTAATGGCCGAAGCGGCCGTTGTCGTGCTGCTTGATCCACTCGAGCGCGGGCGCGTCGCTTTCCGGCGCCGGTCCGTACTCCATCGTCTCGAACAGCTTCGCGACGGTCGCCATCAGACCATCGGGTGGCGGTGCGCCGCCGCATAGCGCCCGGTCACGAAGTGCTCGAGCTGGCGCTCGATATCGGTCAGCAAGGAACTGGCCCCCAGCCTGAACAGGGCCGGCTTCAGCCAGCGATCGCCGAGCTCTTCCTTCATAAGGATCATCCAGTCGAGTGCCTGCTTGGCGGCGCGGATGCCGCCAGCCGGCTTGAAGCCGATGGCTGCTCCGGTGCGCATCTCATACTCTCGGATCATGCGCGCCATGACGACGCCGACGGGCAGCACCGCGTTGACCGGCTCCTTGCCGGTGGACGTCTTGATGAAGTCGGCGCCGGCCATCATCGCGACCATGCTCGCCCGCGCCACGTTCGTTAGTGTCGCTAACTCCCCCGTGCCCAGAATCGCCTTCATGTGCGCCCGCCCGCACGCGTCGCGGAATGCGCGCACCTCGGCGTACAGCGCGGCCCAGTCGCCCGTGAGGACGTGCGCGCGCGTGATGACGATGTCGATCTCCCGCGCACCGGCGGCGACAGAGGCCTGCACTTCCTCGAGCCGCTGCGCAAAAGGGTTGAGCCCGGCGGGGAAGCCGGTCGACACCGCCGCGACCGGAATGCCCGAGCCCTCGAGCGCCGCGACCGCGGTGGGAACGAGGGCGTGATAGACGCAGACCGCGCCGACCTTGATGTCGAGCTGGCCGACGCCGAGGGCGTCGACGAGGTCGGGACGCAGGGGGCGGCGCGCCTTCGCGCAGAGCCGCAGCACGTTCCCGGGCGTGTCGTCGCCCTGCAAGGTGGTGAGGTCCATGCAGGTGATCGCGCGCAGCAGCCAGGCCGCCTGCCATTCCTTCTTCACGGTACGGCGCGTGGGGATCGTGGCGGCGCGGCGCTCGACGGCGCTGCGATTCACTCGCAGCGCCCGGACGACGTCGAGATCGAGCGGCATGCCGGGATTGCGATCTTCCTTGAGCACAGGACGGACCGCCCCCACACTCCGCAGCCGTTCCGACGTCGCTGTCATGGCGGGAGAATGCGAACCGCCACTCGAAAAGTCAACGCGAAGCGGGAATTCCTGCGCCGCGACGGCAGGCGTCCACGGCCTGCGATTCCTCGGCGCGAATGCACTGCGCTTCGCGCTCCGGCGTCGTCGCCAGTAAGGTGGCGATCTCCTCCCCCAATGCCTGGTAGCACGTCGGCCCGCCGGGCTCCGCGGCGACGATGCGACAGAACGTGAATGCCGATTCCGTCGTCGCCGTCCAATCGACCAGGGCTTTCGCCGCGCCGAAGTAACAGGCGGGACGATAGGGCTCGCGGGCCTTGTCGCACATGTCGGCGGTCTTCTGCGGATCGCGCGCCGTGTACGACGTGATGTCGCGTCCCAGGCTCTGGAAGCAGACAGGCCGCACGTGCGCGGGGGCGCGCTCGCACGACCGCGCGGCATCGCCCATGTCGCCGTGATTCAGATTCAGCATCACGGACGTTTGCATCTGATAGCAGGCGTGCAGGTAGCGCTCCGCCATGATCGAGCAGGGATAGAGCGGGTCCGCGGGATCCATCGCTTTGAACGTGGCGGCGGCCATGTGGTGGCTGTGCGCGGCGAGCATCGTCGCGGGGTGATGCGGAGTCGTGGCGTTGATCACGCTTTCCATGAACGCGCCGCCATAACACGATTCGCGATCCCACCCATCGGTCAGCAGGTCGCAGTCGCCGAGCGCGCGCGGCAGATCATGACCGCGGAACATCGTCAAGCCGTGGCCCATCCCGTGGACGCACTGGAACAGCACCCAGCGACTCGCGGTGGCGCTCTTGAACGGCTGGCACAGCGCTTCGACTTGCGGCTGCGTCACCTCTTGCCGGGACTCGAAGTAGGCCTGAATCACGCCGTGGCGGCAGCCGGACGAATAGCCGTCACCGCAGGCCGCGAACGTCGCGGTGATGTCGGGCGATAAGCCGTACGCCTCGATCCCGATGCCGTGCGCGTACTCGTGCGCATGCTCCGCTGCGTCGGCATCGGCGCGGGTGATCGCGTCGAGCGTCGCCACCGCGTCGGCCAGGCCGTGCTGCGTCAGCCGATCCGAGAGGAGTCGCGCATAGCAGGTGCGGCGTGCCTCGCCCGAGACCGCACGGCAAGCGGCGGCCCCCGATCCGGATGGTCGTCCGATCAGCTTCGTCACGGCGAATCCTCCCGCCACGACGACCACGGCGGCAACGGCGATCGCGATCTGTTTGGTTGAACGCATGGTGAGAACTCTAATGTGCTTGCGTGCGTGCTTCCAGGTTCCTAAGCTTGGGCCGTGTCAGCCCCCCCCCCAGCGGGCACGTCGCGGGTTATTGTCGTCGCGGACGCGCACCTTGGTCAGGTGCCGGCCGCGGTGGGCGCCGCCTTCCACGCCTTTTTGGACGAGGTGCCGCGACCCGGGGACCACCTCGTGCTGACCGGCGATCTCTTCGACTTCTGGTTCGAGTATCCCAGCGTCATCCCCCGCAAACACTTTGCCACCGTCGCGAAGCTGCAGGAGGTCCGCGCCCGCGGCGTCCCGATCACGTTCGTGGGGGGCAACCATGACCGCTGGGGAGGGACGTTCTTCACCGAGGACCTGGGCATCGCGTTCTACGGCGGTGAGGCGGAGCTGGAGCTGGGCGGGCGTCGCGCCTTCATCACGCACGGCGACGGTCTCACCGAGCAGCATTGGAGCGGCAAGCTGATGCATCGCTTCACGCGCCACCCGGTCACGGTCGCGGTATTTCGCGTGCTCCATCCCACGATCGGCTTCTGGATCGCCGATCTGTTCTCCCGCCACCTCGCCGACAACACCAAGGACCGGGCGGTGCTCGACCGAGCCGCGGTCGCGCAGCGGGAATGGGCGGGCGAATTCCTCGCCAACCACCCGGACGTCGATCTCGTCATCATGGCGCACACGCATCGGCCCGTCGTGAACCGGTTGCCTGATGGGCGGACCTATTTGAATCCGGGTGCGTTTCTCGACGGCGGCCGCTACGCCGTGATCACGCGGGACCACGTGGAGCTGAAACAGTTCACAGCGGGACGACTTCAACCCGCTTGAGCTTCTCCCCCAAAAACAGCGCGCCGACCTTCCGAAAATGCGGCTCGTCGTCGGAGACGACGAAGCGATGGTCGTGACGGGCGCCC
>DASPXD010000226.1:0-2286 GCA_035637435.1 Gemmatimonadales bacterium | reverse complement strand
CGCGACCCTGACAACGGCAGGTTGACACCCACGCGCCAGCGGATCGCGATACCGAGACCGGTTTGCTTGCGGTTCCTGGCGCCGCCGAGGAGCCCGTGAGAAACGCCATTGTGACCGAGCAGGCGCCCAAGCCGATGGGTCCGTATTCGCAGGCGGTCGTCGAGGGAGATTTGATTTTCGTTGCCGGGCAGGGACCCACCAATCCGCAGACCGGGAAACGAGAGCTCGGGGACGTGCGATCGGAGACGCAGCGGACGTTGGAGAACCTGCGGGCGATTCTCCAGGCGGCGGGCGCGTCACTCGATGACGTCGTCAAGTGCAACGTCTATCTGCGCGACATCAACGATTTCGCCGCGATGAACGAGGTGTACCGGACGTTCTTCACGGCGCCGTTTCCGGCACGCACCACCATCCAGGCGGGCGCGCTGCCGGGTGGCATCGCCGTCGAGATCGAGTGCATCGCCAAGAAGGCTCGATAGGGGACGCGCTGTGGCTCGGTCAGTCCTGCAGCAACGCCACGAGCGCCCGGATCCGGGTTGCCCGTTGCGCCGGGACGAACCCCGCCACGAGCGCCACGAGCACCAGTACGACGGTGACCGCTACGAGCGTCACCGGATCGGTCGGCTTCACCTCGAAGAGAGACTTGGTGAGTACTCTGGTCAGCATCAGCGCCCCGCCGAGACCGAGCAAGGCGCCAGCAAGGGCGAGCGCGGCCGTCCGCCACAGTACCATGCGGAGCACATTCCCGGGCGTGGCACCGAGCGCCAAGCGCAAGCCGATCTCTCGCGTGCGCTCCGTGACGTCGTAGGCGAGCACGCCATAGGTGCCGAGCGCGGCGAGCAACAGCGCGAGCAGGGCGAACCCGGTCAACAGCCGCATCTGGAACACTGGCTCGGCGATCGTGTCCAGCATGGATTGGTCCATCGTCTGCAGCGCTTGCGCCGGCACCGCTCGGTCGACGTCGCGCAACGCGGCGCGCATCGCCGGGGCGACTTTCGCCGCGCCTGGCGCCGGGCGAACGACATATGTCATGTGATTGATGAAGCCCGGCCAGGTCGTCTGGAGATACGGCAGATAGATCGTCGAGTGCCGGGTCAACTGCTCGTCCTGAACGACGTCGTTGACGACGCCGATGACGGTGAGCCAGTCGTTTGGGCCCGGGTCGTCCTGCATCGAAATCCGCTTCCCGACGGCGTCCTGACCGGGCCACACGCGCCGGGCAACCAATTGGCTGACCACCACGACGCCGGGCGCACCCGCGCGGTCGGCGGGCGTGAAGTCGCGCCCCGCGAGGATCCGGATCCCGAGCGCACCGAAGTAGCCCGGGCTCACCGTCGGCTTGTCGACCGAGTACCCGTGCGGCAAGGGCGTCGGGCCATCCACCGAAAAGTTGCCCATGATCCCCATGCCCGCCATCGGACGGAACGACACGGCGCCGACCGCGTCGGCACCGGGGATCCGCGCCAGGCGCTCCAACAGCTGTGTGTGGAACGCCCGGATGCGCGTCGCCTCGGCATACCCGATGGGGGGGAGATCGACGGCCATCGTCACGACGCGTGAGGCGTCGTACCCGGTATCGAGTGAGCGCATCACCAGGAAGCTCTTGATCATCAGTCCCGCGCCGGTCATGAGGACGAGTGCCAACGCGATTTCGCCGATCACGAAGCCGGCCCGGAGGCGCCTCTGGGGTCCACCCAGGAGACGCATTCCGTGGCCGAGGGCTTCGCGCGGTTCGCGGCGCGCGCCGCTCCGGGCCGGCACAACCCCGAAGAGGATGCCGGTGACGAGCGAGACGGTGAGGCTGAACCCGAGCACCCAGCCGTTCAGCTGCACTTCGTCGATCCGCGGGATGCGCCCGGCAGGAGCCATGGCGAGGAGGGCGTGCACGCCGACGAAGGCCACGATGATCCCCGCCGTGCCCCCGAGTAGTGCGATCAGCACGCTCTCGGTCAGCAGCTGCCGCACAATGCGCGCGCGGCTCGCGCCCAGCGCGACGCGTAGCGCCATCTCGTGCCGCCGCGTAGCGGCGCGAATCAGCAGCAAATTGGCGACGTTGGCGCACGCGATGAGGAGCACGAAGGCGACCGCGCCCGCCAGGATGTAGAGCGAGGTCTGGGCCTTCCCCGTCACCGTGTCTTTGAGCGGGACGATCGCCGCGGCCGGCGTCAGCCCCGCCGCACGGGGGTCCGGTGGCATCGCGCGCGCGATCGCCACGAGCTCGCTCTTTGCCTGCTCGGGTGTGGCATCGGCGCGCAGCCGTCCCACGACCGGAAAGATGAACGAGTT
>DASPXD010000225.1:0-1681 GCA_035637435.1 Gemmatimonadales bacterium | reverse complement strand
GACGTATTTCTTGGGTGCGTTCATCACGTCGCCGAAGGGGTCGCCGGGCTGCATCGGCTCGAACGCCGCGGCGTGTCCGACGTAGGTGCGCCGGCCGAGCAGGAAGGCGTCGACGTCCTGCATGAGGCGGAAGAAGGCGGCACCGATGTCGTCGTGCCAGTAGGCGCCGGTCCAGCCGCCGTGGGTGAATCCGCCATCGGTGTCTTCGTCTTTGCCGCCGGGTGCCTGCATGACGCCGTCCAGGGTGACGAATTCGTGTACGATGAGCTTTCTCACTGCCGCGTGCCTCGCGTTCGGGGTGTAGGGGGATGCTACACCAATGCGACGAATGGGAGGGGGGAGAATCGACAAAGGGGGGACGCGGCGGTCGGATCTTGTCCGTGTCCTAAAGGAGCCGGCGCTTCAGCGCACGGCTCAACTGGAATCCTTGTCCCACTCTCACCCGGCAGCTCCGCTTGCCGGACACGTGGTCCGGTGTCGGTTCGGGGATAATGCCGAGCTGATGGGAGCATGGGAGAGTGCCCGCAATGTGGCTCGGTCGTTCCAGAGCAAGAACGAGCCCGAGTCCGGGGCGGGCGGTAGTGAGACGCCGAAGGCGGCGTGATGTCTGCGCTGGTTTCGGAGGCGAGGCGATGAGGCGCGGCGGCTGACGAGCTGCCGCGCCTTGTTGTTTGAGGCTCCTTACTCACTATCGGATTTCTGCAGCCTAACACACTAACCTGAACGTTATACAGCTTGCGATCTCGATAATAATCGACGTTATCTTGGAATCGAGACTTATGCAGATATCAACTGTCAACGGAGTCCCTGCAGTGACGCTAGTTAATCACTAGTTCTATGAGAGTGATTGTCTAGGACGGAGTCTTCCATCGCTGATTGCGGAGCGCTCACGTCCTGGGCAATCAGCCCCGACTGCTTGCGAGATGAGGCCTCGCGGTTGTCCCGGATCTGTGGCGCAGTCTGCTTCCGCATCGTTCTCCTCGCTTGAGCTCCCAATCCGACTGGACGACGTGCCAGCACGACGGTCGCGCGCGCGCAAACCATGGTTCTATCTGAGACTCGGCACGGAGCCGGCCTGACGCTTCTTCAGGTTCTGCGGAGGGGCCTAGAGTTAGGCGAGTGCCTCGGCCTGACTGCGGACCGGGCGTACTAAAAATTACGAGACTGTCCTCCGCACCCTCGTCCCGGTATCAGGGAGCCGCCGCCGAGGGAAACGTCCTCGCCGCGGCCTCGCGGTACCGGCGCTAGCGCGCTGGCATTGTCAGCTTGGTCGGGTCGTAGCGCTCTCCTTTCTTCCAGAGCCGGAGCGTGAGCGCCGCGAGCTTGCGGGTGAGCGTCAAGCGGGCCAGTTCCTCCCGTGTCCCGCGAGCAATCACGCTGTGGTAGAAGTCCTGCAGCGGGCCGGGCCGCGCTGTGGCAGCCGTGGCCGCGCCTTTGAAGACATCCTTGAGCACGCGGTTGTGGTTCCGATTCAGCCCGCGGGTCATCGGGGGACGGCGTCGCCGCACGGCCTGGCCGGCGACGATCGCATACTCGGCGCTAGACCGCGTCACTACCGCCAGTCCGGCGTAGGCCCACAGGTTTCGTTTGGTCCGAAACCGCCAGGGCGTCTGCATCGTGGCCAGGAGCAGCGCCACGCGGACTGGTCCCAAAAACGGAATGGTCCGCAGCACGGGCCACG
>DASPXD010000224.1:0-5161 GCA_035637435.1 Gemmatimonadales bacterium | reverse complement strand
TGAGCCAAAAACCTCCGCGAGTCCGCAGCCAACCACGAACGCACTGCAGCCGAACGCGGGAAGGATGTGCCACAGACGCATAGGACAGTCCTTCGCCGACCTTGGCACGGGAGGGGGGGCGCTCCCCCGCCGATCCGGTCTCAGTGTGGATTCGGGGGCCAAGGTGTGGAGTTTCGCCTACACTGGCAAGGGGTTGCGGCACGTCACTGTACTGCGGGTCACAGGAATGCAGTGCGCCCGGCGGGCAATGCTCCGGGCGCATCTTCTTGTATCTGTGCTGCTGTGCGACTCAGTAGCCGCTGTTCTGCACCAACCCCGGTGCGACATCGAGCTCATTTAACGGGATCGGATACAGCTGCTGAAACGCTGGAAGACCGAGCGTCGCAATCGCCTTTCCCGTACGAACGAGATCGGGCCACCGGTCGCCCTCGAACACCAGCTCGAGGCGCCGCTCCTGCAGGATGGCGTCAATCGCGGCGGTCTGTCCGAGCGCCGTCAGATTCAACGGCGCGAGACCCGCGCGCGCACGGACCGCATTCACGCCGCTGTCGGCTTCGGCGAGCTTTCCCTGCCGCGCCTCCGCCTCCGACTTGATCAGCAGCACTTCCGCAAACCGAATCACGTGGAAGTCTTCCCCGCCGATGCCGGTCGGCCATTTCGATCCGTATACCGTACTGACCTGGAACGAAATGTTGTGCTGGCCGCGCAGGTCGGTCGTGACAAATGACGCCGGCGTACCGGTGTAGCCGGGCGCGTATTGGCGGATCAAGGTCGCAGTCGGCCCAATTTCCCGTCGCCCGCCCGCCGCGCCCTTCGCGCGGTAGTAATAGCCGAGCAACTGGAAGTCGACGGGCGTGAACTGGAGCACGAAGATGTCCTCGGGCGTATCCACACCGTCTTTGTCGAAGAGACTGGCGTAATTCGGTGCGAGCGAGTAGCCCATCGCTGCCACCGATTCGGCTTGCGCCTCCGCCGCCACCCAGTTCTGCTGATAGAGATAGACACGCGCGCGAATCGCGCGGACTGCTGCGATGCTCCCCTGATGCGTCCCCGGTCCACCCGTCCCCACGGTCATCAGCGACTCGGCAACCGCGAGGTCGGTGAGGATCTGGGTGTACACCGCGCCGGTCGTGGCGCGTGTCACGTTTGACGTCGACGCGATATCCGGCGGGGGAACCAACGGGATGGGAATCCCCACGCCCGAGGATGATTGCTCGCCAAACAACTTCACGAGGTTATGAAACGTCAGCGCCCGAGCAAAGTGCGCTTCGCCCAGCATCTGGTCCCGTTCGTCGGGCGGGAGTGCCGCGACGTTGGGAACGCGCGACAGAATGTTGTTCGCCCGGCCGACCACCCGGTACAGCGCATCCCACAGTCCTTCGATCGTCGTGTTGTCGGCGGTGAGCTGGTTGATGTCCGCCTGATGGTACGTGGTGAACGTCCCGGTATGCCGTACGTCGTCGCCGGAGAGGTCGCTGAAGAAGACGAACGTGCCACCGTAGTATCCTGTGCTCTGGAGACCGTCATACATCCCCGCGAGTGCCGCCCGCGCGCCCGCGGGAGTGGTAATCGCGGCCTCTTCCTCGACCTCGTTGATCGGCTTGACGTCGAGAATCTGCTGACAGCCGGCAGCGATGATGACCAGCACCGCCGGCAGAAGAGTCTTGCGAATCATAAGAGCTCCCATGCTGGTGGTTAGAATGCGCCGCTGATGCCGACCATGATCGTGCGCGCGAGCGGATAGGCATAGAACTCCGTCGCGAGCCCGGTATTCGAGCTGGAGCCATTGCTGTTCACGTCCGGCGAGTAGCCGGAATACTTCGTCCAGGTGTGCAGATTGCGACCCGAGACGTAGAGGCGTGACTCCGCCATGTGCATCGTGCTCGCCCATTTCGCCGGCAGCCGGTAGCCAACCGTCACTTCCTGCAGCCGCAGGTACGACCCGTCCTCGAAGAACCGGCTCGAGATCCGATCGGCCCCGGACGTGCCGTCGAAGCTCGCCCGCGGCTCGTTCGTCACGTCACCCGCCTGCTGCCAGCGGTGCAGCGAGGAGCGGAACTTGTTGTCATAGTTGTAGCCGCCGTCGTGCGCGAAGACGCTGATCGCATTGAAAATCGTCTGCCCCTGCGTGAACTGGAGGAACGAGTTGAAGTCAAAGCCGTGCCACGTCAGGCTGTTGGTGAATCCCCCCCAGTACTTCGGGTGAGGACTGCCGACAAAGACGCGGTCGGCAGCGTCGATCACGCCGTCATTGTTGATGTCGTCGAAGATTGCGTCGCCGGTCGCTGGATCCACACCCGTGAAGCGCAGCGTGTAGAACTCCGACAACGGATGACCCTCTTCCACACGACTCGTGCTGTAGAGACCGACACTGAACGGCTCGTGCTGGAACAACTTCGTGACCTTGTTCCGGTTCCACGAGATGTTGAAGTTCGCGTTCCAGTGTAGTGCCGCGGCACTCGCAGGTTGCAACACCGCGCCCGCGAGCGTCAGTTCATAGCCCTTGTTTTCGATGCTCCCGATGTTCTGGGTCACGATCGTCAGACCGCTCGTCGAGGAAATTGGGCGGTTCAGCAACAGGTTATCCGTCTTCTTCGAGTACCAGTCACCAATGATGTTCATCCGTCCGCGGAAGACGTCGATGTCCAGGCCGACGTTGTACTCGCGGGTGCGCTCCCACTTCAGGGCCACGTTGCCGAAGCTGGTGCGGGCGAACCCGGGGATGTCCCCGTAGGCGGCGCGGCCAAAGCGCGACAGCGGAGCAAAGTTGTCGTTCAAATCCTGGTTGCCGGTTACGCCGTAGGAGAGGCGCAGCTTCAGGTCGCCCCGCCGCTTGAGGCTGCCGGCCCACGGCTCGTCGGTCATCTTCCAGCCGAGCGACACCGCCGGGAACGTACCCCAGCGATTGTCTCTGCCGAAGCGTGATGAGCCGTCAGCACGGAGGCTGGCGGTGAGCAGGTAGCGATCCTTGAACGTGGCGTTCGCGCGCGTAAAGAAAGACACCAGGTTATGACCCGTCCAGTCGCCCTCGTAGGCGACCACGGTCGCGGCATTGCCGGGATACTGGAACTGGTCGCCCGGAAAGCCGATGCCGTCGAGCAAGTCGAGCTCCGCGGAGTTCCATTCCACGCTGGACCCGCCAGTGATGGCCAACGTTGCCGATGAGCCGATGTGCGGATGCACGTCGGTAAAGCCTTCGACCACATAGCGCGTCGGCGTGTTGTTGCCGATGATCGCCTCGCCGCCGACGCTCTCGCCGTACGAGCCCGCAACGTTGGGCGAGTACCAACGCAAGTCGCGTAAGTTCAGGACGTCGGCGCCGAACCGGCCATTGAGAGTGACCTGTTCGGTGAGTGCGTAATTGGCTTCGAGGCTTCCAAACACGCGCAAGCCGCGCGATTGCGTCTTGTCGTAATCGGCGATGGCGACGGGATTCTCGTATGCCAAGCCGTCATCAGTCGTCGTGTAGACGTCGGTGTTAGGGCGACGGACCGGGAGGTTGGGTTGGCTCGCGATCGCGTTCGTGACCACGCCCGCGATGCTGTTGTCGTTCTCTATTCGGTTGTGTTGCTCGCGGCTCACCGAGAGCGAACTGCGGACGTGCAGCTTGTCAGAGGCGGTGATGTCGAGATTGAGCCGCCCCGCCTCACGATGATAGCCAGATCCAATGACGACGCCGTCCTGCTTGAATTGTGAGGCCGATAGGAAATACTGGACGCGCTCGCTGCCGCCGTTCACACCCACCGTGAAGTTGGTGACCGGCGTTTTGCGAAACACTGCCGCCTGCCAGTCCGTCCCGGCCCCGATCGTATCGGGATCGCCGAAATAGAAGGGGCCGTAGCCATCGTTCTCCGCCCCTTCATTCATATAGGTCACGTATTCCTTCGCGTTCATCAGGTCCCAGCGGCTGCCTTTCGGGACCGCCTGTGTGCCCACGTAGGTGGTATACGTGAAGCGCGTGTTGCCAGCATGACCCCGCTTGGTGGTGATCATGACTACGCCGTTCGAGCCGCGGGAACCGTAGATCGCGGCGGCGGACGCGTCCTTAAGGATGTCGATCTTCTCCATTTCATCCGGATTGAGTCCGGTCGTGGCGGTGAGATCCTGACCGCCGACGCCCAGCTGCGAGAAGTCGTCGCGCAGCATGGGGACGCCGTCAATCACATAAAGCGGTTGATTGCTCGCCGTAATCGACGCGGCCCCGCGGATGCGGACCGTCATGCCGACACCGGGGTTGCCGGCGTTTTGAACCACTTGCACGCCCGCCGCCCGACCCTGCATCGCGGCGTCCACGCCGGCCACCGGCGTGTTCTGCAGCTGCTGGGCATCGACCGAGACAATCGATGTGCTGAGATTCTCGCGCGTGTCGGTGCCGTAGCCGGTCACCACGATGTCGGTAAGCGTCGTGGCGGAGGCGGCGAGGGTGAAATCCACGGTCGCGCTGCTGCCTTCCGTCAGCGCCACCTGCACCGTCTGTGGTGCGAAGCCGATGCGTTGTGCGCGCACGGTGATCGTGCCGGCTGCCAACCCCCGCAGCACGTACCGGCCATCGCGATCGGTCAGCGTGCCGATGCTCGAGCCGACAATGCCGACGCGCGCGCCGGCAACCGGCTGTGCGCTCGTCGAGTCGACGACGCGACCCGAGACGCTGGCGGTGCCTTGCGCTGATGCGACTGGTGGTGAGGTGACGGCGAGACCGAAGAGCAGAAGAGTCCAACGTTGCAACGATCTCATGGGAACCCTCCTTCAAAAGGAGACATCGGATTCCCCATGTTGCTGCGCGAAACGGTGCGCGGCAAGTCCAGCTCAGGGCGGGGTTATGTCATCTTTTCCCGGACAAAGTTTCACCGGGGCGACCAGAGCGATGTGCTCGGGGCAGGAATCGAACCTGCAAGGGGTCGCCCCCGAGGGATTTTAAGTCCCTTGCGTTTACCAATTTCGCCACCCGAGCAGACGGTGAATTATAGCCGCTCCGTGTGCGCTCCCGCCGACGCCTTCACCTCGCTGATCGGCGGCGTCTTCCCGTAGGCCCGTTCGTACGCCTGCTGAATCGCAGGAATCGTTTTGCTGTCGCGCGTACTTACGAGCACAATCGCCGCACCACCCCACCCCGCCCCGGTGAGCCGCGCCCCCAGCGCACCGGCCCGCTTCGCCGCGCTCA
>DASPXD010000223.1:0-11425 GCA_035637435.1 Gemmatimonadales bacterium | reverse complement strand
TGGCGAGGGAGCCCATCTTCGAGTCGGTTCCGATCTTCGGGGTTGAGAATGCGCACGCGGATCGTATCGAGGTTGCCGCTCGCGAAACTGTCGGCCATGGCCTGGGGCACGTTGACGCGCTCCACGTCCGTCTTGGTGAAGTTCGCCGACCCCGTGAGGTTGAGCGTACCGCCGCCGAGCGTCGTCGCATAGGCCACGACAACGTCGGCACCCAGGGTCTTGGTATCGACCGCGTTCGCGAAGAACTGCGCCGTGGTCACCCCCTGCGCCTGGAACGGCGTGAGGATCTGCGCGACCCTGGTGCGGATCGCCAGATTGGGCTCGACCGAGGGGAGAGAGGAGAACTGGCTCGTGAGCACGATGCGGTTGTCGATCGTGATGCGATAGACGTCCGCCGTGAGCGAGACGTTGGCGAGCGGGCGCGCGGTGATTCCTGCGCTGAGGTTCACGGACGTCTCTTCGGTGAGATCTGGGATCCCGAACGCCTTCGTTACCGGGCTCTGGTTGTTGCTGGTGAGGATCCGGTTGAGGATCAAGTTGCCGCTGCCATCGATGGCGAACTGATTGCTCACGTTGTTGAACCACACCTGTGCCAGCGAGGGGGCGCGGAATCCGGTACTCGCAGCCCCGCGGAGGGCGATCGAGGGCGTCAGATCTAGCCGGGCAGCGACCTTGCCGTTGAACGTGCGACCGAAGTCACTGTAGCTCTCGAAGCGTCCCGCCACGTCCATCAGGAAGCGATCGGTCACCTGGCTTTCGAGTCCTGCGTACACGCCGAGGCTATTGCGGCTACGGTCGAGCTCGTTGGCCGGCTGAAACCCCGGGAAGACCTGGGCCCCGGACTCCTTAGGCGCCCCCGCGCTGGTCGTGTCGAAGTCCACCCCCGCCGAGTCGCCACCGTTGCCGAGCTGCCAGGAGGCCTCTTCGCCGGCGTCGATGCGGTACTCTTCCCGCCGGAACTCCCCGCCGGCCACGAACGACAGGGACTGGAGGCCTAGGCGGGCGCCGAGCGGCCGGAGCAAATCGAGGTTGCCGACGGTCTGGCCGAAGGTGAGTTGCCCCGCGTCGAATGTCGTGGGGCTGGCCGTGCCCATGGAGGCGTTGTCCGAGTGCTCGACGAAGTAGTGCAGTGCGTTCGTGCCGCGGGTGACGCTGAAGTCGACGTCCCAGCCGTTGAGCGTGCCGCGCACGCCGGCGCTCGAGGAGTTGTCATCGAGGACCGTGTGAATGTCGGGAAGGAACCCGAACGGGTAGAGCTGCGGCACGACGCGCCCCTCTTGGCTGGGCAGTCGATAGAAGCCGGCCGCCAGGCCGTCGCGGTGCGAGATGCCGCCGAAGCTGTAGAAGTCGGCGTGGTCGTTGAGCGGGACCATCATGTTGTAGAAGGCCATGCCGACGGTGGCTTCCGCCTGGCCGAGCCGAATGGTGAAGTCCTTGCGCGTGAGCCCGTTGACGGCGAGCGCCGAGTCGGTGCCCGCCTGCGTCGTGACGCCGCGGAAGATGTCGTTGCCCGAGTAGGGGGCGGCCCGACTCGTGGCGCCACGGTCCAGATACTCGCCGGCGACGTTGAAGAATCCGCGGCTGCCGACGCCGAAGCCGTAGTTGATCTCGGTCTTGACCTGGTCGCCGTCGTGCCTGTTGGTGATGTCCCAAAGGCTCTCGCCCCCGGCCGTCGTGCCGGCCGTCGTGGTCAGCTCCACCCGGTCGGTCTGCTCCTTCAACACGATGTTGATCACGCCGGCGATCGCGTCCGAACCGTACTGGGCGGCGGCGCCATCGCGCAGCACCTCGATATGGTCAATGGCCGAGGTGGGAATGGCGTTCAAGTCCACGCCCACGGTTCCCCGGCCGACGGTGCCGTTGACGAACACGAGCGCGCTCGTGTGCCGACGCTTGCCGTTGACCAGGACGAGCACCTGGTCGGGACCGAGGCCGCGGAGGCTGGCGGGGTCGATGTGGTCGGTGCCGTCGGCGATGGTCTGGTGCGACCCGTTGAACGACGGGGCGAGGGTGGCGAGGATCTGGTTCACCTCGGTCTGCCCAATGTCCACGATCTCGGCGGCCGAAATCACGTCGACCGGGACGGGGGTCTCGGTCGCGGACCGCGCCGTGCGGGACCCGATCACGGTGACCTCGGAGAGCGCCAAGGCGCTCGGCGCGAGTCGGAAGTTGGCGGTGACCGTCTCGCCGGCACCGACGGTGACACGCTGCTCCGCCGCGGCGTAGCCGATGACGCGCGCCCGTAGGATGTGTGCGCCGGCGGGGACGCTGAGGTGGTATTCGCCGCGGGCGTTCGTGACGGCGGTGCGTGCCGTGCCGACGAGTACGACGACGACGTTCGGGAGCGGCGTGCCGGCCTCCGCGGTGACGGTGCCGGTGACGGTGCCGATCTGCTGCTGGGCGGCGAGGGGCGCCGACCAAGTTCCCACCACCAGTCCGAGCGCGAGCGTCGGGAATCGCACGGGAGCCTCCGGAAGTCGGTCCTTCGGTTATACGGCGGGACCCGCGCGCCGTCAACGTCCCTCTATCTGAGGCCGCACGTGTTTTTCGTAACAGTCCGGACAATAGCCGTGACTGAACTGCGCTTCTGATCGCTCTTCGACGTAGCGTTCGATCGATTCCCACTTTTCGGACGCATCGCGAATGCGTTTGCAGTAGGCGCATATCGGCAACAAGCCCTCGAGATGTTGCACATGCTGGCGCAGCCCGAGGATCCGCTCGGCGGCCTTGAGCCGTGCGCGCAGCTCGTCCATATCGATCGGCTTCGTGATGAAATCGTCTGCGCCCGCTTCCATGCCTTCGAGGTAGCGTTTCTTGCCGCCCGTGGCGGTGACCAACAGGAAATAGCTGTAGCGATCGGTCGCCCGCGCGCGCATCCGCCGGCACAGCTCGGGGCCATCGACCTCGGGCATCTGCCAGTCCGAAATGACGATCGGGAAGTACCCGAGCTGCAGGTTGGCCCACGCCTCGCCACCGTGCTCGGCTTCAGTGACCTCGTAGCCGAGGCCCTTGAGCACGGCGGTCAACGTCATGCGCGCGACGGCGTCGTCTTCGGCGAGGAGCAGGTTCATCGAGTGCGCCCGGGAGGATTCGCACCTCCGACCAACAGCTTAGAAGGCTGCTGCTCTATCCACCTGAGCTACGGGCGCGTCGCACGCCGGATACAAATTAATCAACCCTTACCACGTCGGCGCCTTCGCCGCCACCCGGGGCACCGCGACCGCAAGCACATGGCCCGTGCTGGACCAGCGCGTGAGCAGGTCCTTCGCCCACAAGATCTCCCAGTCACGCTCCGACTGGGTCTCTACGGTGACGCGCAGCCAGTCGGACGCCGCGGCATAGCGCCGCTGGCTCAATGCCTTGATGCCCAGGTAATAGCTGACCTCGGCGCGGCGGTGGGGCGTGGTCGCCCACAGCAGCAGCGTCTCGTCCGGCTCCATCCCCAGCAGACAGCGGCCCGCGATATGATAGAAGCGCGCGTCGGCGCGCCGGTAGAACGCGTTGAGCTGGGCGCCGCGCGCCGCATCACGATGGGGATCCTGCAACCAGGCGAGCGTCCGCACTAACCAGTAGTATGAGCCGTCCGCGCCGTCGTCCGGCACCGCCTGCAAATCCCACAGCAAGTCGTACTGGCCGTTCCGGTAGATCGACAACGCCTGGCGCCGCGCCTGCATCGGCGACCACCGCGTCGCCAGCCAGTCGCGGCCGGCGCCGACCCCGCGTGCCGCGACGACGTAGCGATAGAACTCCACCGCCGCGGCGTCGTCGCCGCGATCATCGCCGCCCACGGGCGGCAACAGGCGTTGCTTCAACGACAGGGCAAGGGCGTAGTAGCCCGAGTCAGCGACCGCCGCGGGCAACGCATCGAGCAACCGGTTGGGAATGGCGGCTTGGGCCAGCGCGTCGAACGCGCTCTCCCCTTCCCCCACCGGCCGGCGTCCAAAGATCCGCGCAAACGCCGGCGCGATCGTGTGCCGCCAGTCGTCATACGAAAGAACGTGCCGCGGATCGTGGAGCGCGGCGGGACCCTCCACGTAGTCGCGCTGCGACCACAGCACCTCGGCGAGCGTCATGCGCGCATTGGCCGACCCGGGATAGCGATCCACGGCGCGCTGCGCCAATTCCTCGGCGAGGTCCGTCCGACCCGTCGCGAGCGCGACCAGCGCCGAGCGTTGCAGCACACCCGCTTGATAGCTCCCCTGGAGCGGCTCGAGCAGCGCGTACGCTTCGTTGAGCCGGCCCATGTACTGGTACTGCCGCGCCAGCGCCGTGCTGGCAAAGAGATAATCGAAGCCGCGATCGGGGCCATGACCCGCGAGCCAGGCGCGACTGACGCGCGCGGCATCGCTGAAGCGACGCGCGCGCTCGAGGATCTCGATGTAGCGCCGCCGTTCGTCCCAGTTGTCCGGAGCCTCGGCGAGCAGCCGTTCGAATGCCGCGAACGTCGCCACGGTATCGGCGCTGACGTCGAGCAGATAATCCAGGGCCTTGAAGCGGGCCTCGAGCGTCAGGCTGCGATCGCGCGCCTGAGCGGCGAGGGCGCGGGCGTCGCCACGGTACTGCGCATTCCACACCGCCAGGTCGGGATAATCGACGCTCGCGAGATCCAGCAGGCGGCCATCGAGCCGCTCGGCGAGCGGCACATCACCCAGCTCATCGGTGGCGACCTGAGAGGCCCGCCGCAGCTCGTGCGGCCGGCTATCGAGGCGCACGAACACGGTGCGAGCCGCAGCGATATGCTCCTTGTCCAGGTAGCGCAGCAGGTCGTCGATGTCGTCGAGCGAACGGCTCAGGGCGGGCTCGCTCATGCCGCCCACGGTGCTCAGATCGTCGAGCAGCCGGGTGGCGGAGCCGCGTCCGGCGATCACGGCGGCCCTGCCGCTGCACCAGCGGGTGACGCCGGCCCACAGTCCGGGGGGCGGGGGCGGTTCGTCAAAGGCGTTCAGGAGCCGCGTGGAGCCGCTCACGGTGGACAGTCCGTCGACGTAATGAATGCAGGTGCGCTCGAATGCGGCGTGGAGCTGCGCGCGGAAGTACAGGCCGTAGAGATCGCCGTTCAAAAACGGCCCGCCGAACTGCGGGGCCAACGCTCCCAGATCGACTTCGAAGTCGGCGAGCGCTTTCCCGCCATCCGCGCTGGTGCTGAACAGATCGGCCCACGCCACCGCGCCGCGCGGCGCACGTCCCGCGACCAGACGCGCCAGCGCACGGCCCAGGCGCTCGAAGTAGCCGGCGCGTCGCGTGAACGGTGCCAGCTCTCCGGCCAGCGTCGCCGGCATCAGCGAGGCGACGAGGGCGTCGGTTTCGAATTCGTTCGCGGTGACGGCCGCGCCCAGCGTGCCGGACGTCGACGTTTCGGTTCCCACCGCTTCCAGAGCCTCCTGGAAGTCGCTACTCTCACCCAGATCGGCGATGGCGCTGACGTACAGATAGCGGCTGAGCGCCG
The DNA here is from genome assembly GCA_035637435.1 of Gemmatimonadales bacterium. Lineage (GTDB taxonomy): Bacteria > Gemmatimonadota > Gemmatimonadetes > Gemmatimonadales > GWC2-71-9 > 20CM-2-65-7. Next base: position 5,979 of record DASPXD010000223.1, on the reverse strand, counting down.
TCGCTTCCGTACCGGTGGCTGCCGCGCGCAGGTCGGCGCGGTCGCGCAGCGCAAGCAGACGGGCGGGATCGTCAGCCGGCAGCCGTGCCGCAAGCCGCGCGGCGTCCCGCGTGTAGCCCATGTGTTCCGCGAGCAACACGCGGATTCGAGTGATCGAGTCCGCATACCCCGCGGCACCTGCCAGCGCCGTGGCGGCGAGCGCCCGTCCCACGAGGGGGTCGCCTACGACGTCGACCTTGGGCAACTGAATCGCGAGCAGCGTCAGACCGGTTGCGGCGAGCGGGAGCCAGGCGGCATGGGAACCGCGGCGCCATCCGGCGTCCACCAGGCGCAGCGCCGCGCTCAGCTGCGGCGGATCCAGTCGCTCGAGTAAGGCGCGCACCGAATCGCGTTCCGGAACCGATGGGCCGGCGGTGGTGAACGCGAAGCGCGCGACCAGGCGCGCCGCCCAGCTGTTCAGCAGCGCGCTGCCATCGTCGAATCCCGGCACGTCGGGCAAGTCGCCGACCTGCTCACCACGATAGGCGATCGCCCAGCGATCGCCCTTCCAGCTCACCTTCACCGTGTCGGCCGGCGCGCCGGTGGCGAGTCGATGTACTTCAGCCACCGCGTAGAGGAAGCGGGCGTCAGGCGTCAGGACATAGAACTGCTTCAGCGCGGCCGGCATCTGCGCCGCGGGCACCTCGAGAATGGATCGGGGCGCAGGATCGGTGACGTCGATCGCCGGGAGGCCCGGGGCGAGCTGGGGGACGGAGGGCGCGTCGCTCGCGCACGCCACGAACGTAGCGGTCAAGGCCAGGAGAGCCAGGCGGATCATGGCGTCACAATATGCGAAATGCAGCAAAAACGCCCTAGTCCGTTTTCCCGTCATATCGTACCATGTAGGCGGTCATGGCTACCGCCCTCGTGAACGAAGCGCATCCGGAAGACGCCGTCGCGACCGACGAGCGCGTCCGGTCCGATCTTGCCCGGCTGCTGCAGGCGCGGCTGCTCAGCGAGAGCCGCCTCGGCGTCTGGGTACATCCCCTCCTCATTACCGTCATCGTGGCCCTAGCCTGGCCCGATGCGCCGCACGAGCTCCTGCTCGGCTGGGCCGGCGCTGTCGTGTTCACCGCGCTGGTGCGGGGCGCGTGGCTGTTTATCTCCTCACGCCGTCGGCTGACCGAGCGCGTGGTTCGTACCGGCGTGCGCGCTACGGTCACCCTGCTTGCCATCACCTGGGGGGTGGGCGGCGCGCTGGTGCTGCCGATCGTACCCTTCGAGACCACCGCGCTCCTCCTCGTCGTCCTCGCCGGCCTGATCGCCAGTTCGCTGACGACGCTCGCGGCGGATCCGTTGAGCGTCCGCGGCTTCCTCGCGGGCATCGCCCTCCCCGTCTTCGTCTCGTTGGCGATGAGCGAGCAGAGCCATCATCTCGCGGCCGCGGTCGTCGTGGGCCTGTTCACCCTGGGAATGGCGATCGTGGCCCGGCGCGCGCACATCACGTTGCTGGATCACCTCCGCGTGACGGCGCGGCTCGCGGTCAGCGAAGAGGCGGCCAAGCACGCCGAAGGGGTCATGCGGGGGGCCCGCGACCTCGCCGAGCGCGTTGCCCGCGCGCGTTCCGCATTCCTCGCGAACATGAGCCACGAGATCCGGACCCCGATGAATGCCGTGCTCGGCTTCGTGGAGCTGATCCTCGATACCGAGCTGTCGACGGAGCAGCGCCGCGCGCTGGAGCTGGTGCGGTCCTCGTCCGAGGCGCTGCTCATGATTCTGAACGACATCCTCGACTACTCGAAAATCGAGGCCGACCATCTGGAGCTCGAGGCGATTCCGTTCGATGTCTCGAAAGTCGTCCACGCCACAGCGAGCCTGCTGGCGGTTCGCGCGCGGGAAAAGCATCTCGAGCTGCTCGCTGAGGTGACTCCGGAGGTCCCACGGGGGGTGCGCGGCGATCCCACCCGTCTGCGCCAGGTGTTGATGAATCTGATCGGGAACGCGATCAAGTTCACCGAGCAGGGCGAGGTCGTCGTTTCGGTGACGACCGCCCTCGTGTCCGACGACGCCGTCCAGCTGCGGTTCGGCGTCCGCGATACCGGGATCGGCATCGCGCCCGAGCACCTGGCGACCGTTTTCAGGGAATTCACGCAAGCCGACTCGACGATGACCCGACGCTATGGCGGCACCGGCCTCGGGCTCGCAATTTCCCAACGGCTGGTGCGACTGATGGGCGGGAACATCGAGGTCACGAGCGAGGTGGGCCGGGGCAGCGAATTCTCATTCACGCTCACATTCCTCCCCGAGATGGGAATCCCACGGTCGGCGGCCGGTGTGGCCGCGCTCGGCGGCCGGCGCATGTTGCTGGTCGACGACAACGAGACCAATCGACGTATTCTCCGGGAAATGCTCGGCGCGGAAGGCGTCCAGGTGGACGAAGCCTCGACCGCCGCCGAAGGGTTGGAGGCACTGCGACGCTCGGTACAGAAGCATACGCCCTACCACCTCGCCATCCTCGATGTACAGATGCCCGACATGGACGGTTTCCAGCTCGCCACAGCCGTGCGGGGAGAACCCGCTCTCAAAAGCACGCGCCTGATGATGCTCACGTCGGCCGGGCAGCGCGGCGACGGTGAACGGTGCCGCGAGCTCGGCATCCGCGGCTATCTCACCAAGCCGCTCTCACGCGCCGATCTGCTGGAGGCGCTCGGCACGGTCCTCGCGGGACCATCCGAGGACGCCGGCACGCCCGAAGTGGTCACGCGGCACACGATCGCGGAGTCGCGGCGCACGCTGCGGGTGCTGCTGGCGGAAGACAATCCCGTGAACCAACAGGTCGCGGTCGCCATGCTCGTGAAACGGGGACACCAGGTGCACGTCTCGAGCAACGGCCGCGAAGCGGTCGACGCCGTGCGGGAGCGCGATTACGACGTCGTGCTGATGGACATCCAGATGCCGGAGATGGACGGTTTCGAAGCGACGCAGGCGATCCGCGCGCTGCCCAAAGGCGAGGATCTCCCGATCATCGGTCTCACCGCGCACGCGCTGTCGGGAGAGCGTGAGCGTTGCCTGTCGCGCGGCATGACGGAGTATCTCGCCAAGCCGTTCAAGGCCCATGAGCTGTTCGCGCTGGTCGAAGCGACCGCGGAGCGCCCGGCGTCCGCGCCGGTCGAGCCGCCGCCCGACCTCGCGCCACCCGTCGACCTGGAAGGATTCCGCACGACGCTGCGCGAAGCGGGCGCCGAGCAGGCGTTGTACTCGATCGTCGACACATTCGTGCGCCAGGCACCCGATCGGCTGGCCACACTTGCCGGCGCGGTCGCCGGCGGCGACGGCGCGGAGATCGCGAAGGCCGCCCACGTGTACCGGGGCGCGGCCGCCACGATCGGGGCCCGGGGGCTCGCCGAGCTGCTGGAACGGGTGGAGAATACCGCGCGGGCCGGGGACGTCGCCGCAGCGCGGGAAGTGTTCGAAAGCGTCATGCCCGTCGCTCACGAAGTGACCGAGTATCTGCGCCAGCAGCGGGCCTTGCTGCCGGAGGAATAATGCGGATTCTGCTCGCCGAGGACGATGCCGTTGCCGGCCGGACGCTCACCGCGATTCTGACCGCACAGGGCCACGAGGTGACGGCGGTCGACAACGGCGTCGACGCCTGGGCGCTGTGGCAGGTCTCCCGCCATCGTGTGATCGTCTCCGACTGGCTGATGCCGGCGATGGACGGGATCGAGCTGTGCCGCAAAATCCGGTCGCGCCCGCCCGGCCCCTACACGTACTTCATGATGCAGACGATTCGCACCGGCCTCGGCAACTTTCTCGAAGCGATGAAAGCGGGCGTCGACGATTTCATCACGAAGCCGATCATTCCCGAAGAGCTGGTTGCCCGGCTCGAGGTCGCCGAGCGCATCCTCGGCCTGCGTGAAGAGCTGATGACGCTGGAAGGGCTGCTCGCGATGTGTAGTTACTGCAAACGCATCCGCGATACCGACGGCGTCTGGACCTCGCTCGAGCGCTACGTGGAAGCGCGCTCGGCGGCGCGTTTCAGTCACGGCGTGTGCGAGGATTGCTACGAGAAGTACCTGAAACCGCAGGTCGACGGGTAATCGGGGCGGCGGGATTCGAACCCGCGACCTCCTGGTCCCAAAGAGCAAGTAGGAGGTGTCCAGACCTGCAAGTCGCCCCGTGTTCAAGCGAAACATACTGCATCCTACAGCCCCCTCAACAGCAGGACACGTAGGCTGCAGAAGCCTAGTTCAGTGCAATCCCAGTTTTCATGATTGGCCGAGGGAATGAATTAAGAACCTCGCTTTAGCGAGCTTCCTATGACCTCATTTTACCTTCGTCACCGAAAAGACCTTGCCATTCGTAATGACAACTTCAGCCTCCTCGCCCAGGACGCCGGGGACTTCGGTCGTAACGTCTCTGACCACGGTGACCTGCCACTTTCCATCGGAGAACTTGACGCGGAACTTCCCGTCTGGCGCCTTCGGCGGGCCTTCGAAAACAGCAAGCCGCGCTGCTAGGATCGGGAACGCCACGAGGAGAAACAGGAGACCACTAAGGGTTTCTAACGCAACTTCGCGACGGCCTTCAGATGTGGTGGGCGCGTAGTCCGGGGCAGCCGTCGTGATCACAGCCAAACTGACGTACCTTGCTTCCCGAGCATCTGTTAGCGTCGGACTCGAGACCGTTACCCGTTTCGTCCGCGAGTCCATACCAAGTTCGCGCTTTTCGAAGCGACCATTTTCGAGGAAGACTGTCGCGAAGGCAAAAACTAGAGCAGCAAAGGTGAAAAGGGCGATGAAGAGAGCCGTGAATCTGTCCGGCAACAACTGATGGCAACGACACGCGGCTAGGAGCAGCAGCACCAAAAAGTATCCGTCGATGCCAACGACGGCGTACCGTCCCAAGGAGCTGAAGCTTGGAAAACGAGACGACCACGCCCCCGCGAGAAGCAACACGCTGACGAGCAAATGGACTCCGTCCCATCCATTGATGTCTTCCCATGTCGCTGTCCTGCCAGACTTCATTACTCCCCCGGCAAACTTCGCTCCGTTGAGATAGGTGTTTAGCTCGAGATAGCGTCTTGTCATCGCCTTCTTCTCCTTCGAGGGAGTCGAATCCAATTCTACGCGTTTCAATCGACATCGGGAGTGCCTTTATCCTCGTCCGCAGCCGCCCGTCCTCCAGCGAGCTGAACCAAACGTAGGGACGACCTTCCACTGTCCGACCGTCACTCGATTCGTAGTCCGTCCTCAACTCAACTTTCGGATCGACCGAAAACCTGTGGTGCAATCGCATACTCATTTGTCCCTCCCGGGACCTCTTCCCCTCCTAAGTGTTCGGTCGAGGCGAGAGGGGGAACGCAAAAACGCCTCCGACCGTGTTGATGGTCGGAGGCGTCACATCCGGTGCGACGCTGGTCCGCTATGAGCAGCGAATGAACCGCAGCCCTAATCCCCGAGCCTGGTACAACGCTCCCGGGCGATCTAACAGGGAGTGTAGTGACCTAATCGGTCAACGCAAGGGGGGCTACCGCACTAGATGATCGCCGACAATTGTGGGCTGACGTTGGCTTATCTCGCGTCCAATTCGCGTCGAGGTATAAGTAGTGCGGGGAGTGTTTGCTTGGGCGCGGGCTCCTGAAGCTCTCACTTCGCTGGGTAGAAATATCCACCCTTCCGACCTCGCTGGACGGAAATGATTTTCGCAGTCCGCATCGCATCGGTCACATCGGTCACGTTAAATCCTGAGCCTTCTAGAATCGCCTCAAGGCGGGGACGAACACTTCGTCCACTTGACCTCACATCAGAGACGAACTTTAGGACGTACGGGACCATTCCCTTGTTGTCGGCCTTGAACTGTTTCCACCGGAGCATGTACGGCAAGTTCGACAAGAACCGATCCTCGACATCTTCTCGAAGAGTCTTGTAGTTCTTGTACTCGACTCGGGACTTCCCCTGAAGGTCGCTGATGATCGACCGCACTTCAGCTGTAGTGGTC
>DASPXD010000222.1:0-25630 GCA_035637435.1 Gemmatimonadales bacterium | reverse complement strand
CACCCCCTACGCTGTCCCGCTGTTACCCGGGTTTTGTCACGCGATGCGCCGTCGCGATTTCGAGACTGTCGGGGGCTACGATAACGGCATGAGCCAGTGGGGCGGCGAGGATCTCGAGCTAGCGTTGCGCGTGTGGCTGCTGGGTTTCGAGTTGGTAGTTCAACCAGCCGCTCTCGTTTATCACCTGTTCCGCGAACGCATTCCTTACCGAGTAGACCCGGCTCAGGTGCTCTATAACAAGCTCCGTCTCGCGTTTGTCCATTTCAACGATGATCGTTTTGCTCGCGTGATTGCGCACTACCGCGAGTGGGCCGCCTTTCAATCCGGCCTGGTGTACCTGCTCGAGAGCGATGCTTCCGCGCGCCGCCGCGAGCTGCGCGGCTCTCGGGTACGCGACGATGACCTGTTTGTGGCACGGTTTGGCTGCGCCCTATGACGGAACTGATCCGCCGCGACGCGCCCCCCTGTAATCGAGAGCGCTCTACTCGATATGGACGGATGATGTACAACAGATGGGATGCGTACGTGGGGCGTAGCCTGGAGTTGTATGGCGAGTTTAGCGAAGGGGAAGTGGAACTGTTTCGGCACATAGTAAAGCCCGGTATGCGCATCCTGGACATCGGCGCCAACATCGGCGCGCACACGGTGCCCCTGTCGCTCCTCGCAGGAAGCGACGGCGAAGTCCTCCACTTCGAACCACAGCGCATGTTGTTCTACCTATTGTGCGGGAACATTGCTCTGAACGGCTTGCTCAATGTGTGCGCCCACAATTGCGCGGTCGGGGCCACAGCGCGCCAAGCGTTCATGCCCCGCTGCTCGTACACCACTGCAAACAATTTCGCCGGCTTGTCGGTCCAGGATCAGCAGGATGGAATCGCCGTCGCCGTTGCGGCACTGGACGCATTGTCCATAGGACCCGTCCACTTTCTCAAAATAGATGTGGAGGGCATGGAGCTCGAAGTGCTGCTCGGCGGGACGCAATTAATCAAGGCTTATCGTCCCATCCTTTACCTGGAAAATGACCGCCCCGAGAATTCTCAGCGCTTGTGCAAATATTTGATCGACGATCTAGGATACGAGCTTTGGTGGCATCTCCCACCGCTGTTCAATCCAGACAACTGGGACGGCAATGCCCTCAATGCCTTCCCGAACCTCACGAGCTTCAACATGCTCGGTCTACCCGGCGGCCAAGAACCAGCGGCCTACGGCCTTCACGTCGTGGAGCACGACGCCGTCGCCTCGGGAGCTATGGATCTACGACGGGTGGTTAAGTCAAGCTCGCACGAGTGGATCTTCGCGCGGTACGGCGAGCTATACCGGTCTCACGGGAGTGAATCGCTCTCCGGACCGGGGTCCAGTCTTGCCCAGACAGGCACACTCCGTGAGTGCATGCCCGCATTGCTCAGCGATCTTGGGGTCCGCACGCTCCTCGACGCTCCGTGCGGCGACATGAATTGGATGCAACACCTGGAGCTTGGTGGTCTCGAGTACGTCGGCGTTGACATTCAAGGCCCAATTATCGCCGAGAACCAACGGCGGCACGCAACCCCCAACCGTCGGTTCCAGCGAGCTAACGTGCTCGGCGACGCGCTGCCACGCACTGATGCCGTCCTCTGCCGCGATTTCCTTCCTCATCTGTCATTTCTCGATGCCTTTCAAGTCCTCCACAATTTCAAGACAACCGGTGCAACGTATCTTCTGACTACGACATTCACCGGCCCGCGACAAAACGTTGACATCGCGAGTGGCGAGTGGAGGCCGCTGAGCCTGACGCAGCCGCCGTTCAGTTTTCCGGTCCCGCTGCGCCTCATCGACGAGAAATGCACGGAAAACGAAGGCGCATACAGCGACAAGAGTCTCGGCGTCTGGCGTTTCGAGGATCTGCCGCGTTAAGTCACCTTCTCCTTCACCGCCTCCCGCACCGCCGCCGTCGCCGCCGCCGCTTTCGCCTGCGCCTCTATCCGGTTCTTCAGCCCGAACAACGACTCCAACGCGTCGTGCCAGAACGGCGCGCCCAAGCTCACAAGCAACGTCGATAACAGGATCCCAATCCACCACTTGATGTCGTCCCAGCGCTGCCCGCCCGGCGCGCCGAGCACGAATCCCGTCTGGCCGGCCCTGATCGCCTCAAGTCTCGCGTTCATCGTGTCGGTGACCGCCTTGAGCGAATCGGCGCGCGCCTTCTTTCCCGCCGCGGTCGTGTCGCCGCCCGTCTGCGTCGTGTCCGCAAGCCGACGCTGGAGCTGGGACAAGGTATCGAGCTGCGTGGCCGCGCCGGTCACCGCCGTCCGATAGGAGGGGTCTTCCCGCGCCCGCTTCAACACCGCGAAGGCGTCGGCGTTGAACCCAATCACCACGATCGCCGCCGACAGAATCGCGTACCCCCGCATCCGCCGCCGATAGCGATCGTCCACCGCATCCCACGACAACGGAAACCAATCAATCACTCGCTTCGCGACCTCCTTCAGTCGATCGTCCGACTTGGTGCCCACCGTCGGCTCGAGGCTCGAGCCCGCGACCGGCGTCGCGGTCTCGATCAGGCTCGCGAGCTTCTCGGCGCTCAGCGAATCGAGCCGCAACGCCGTCTTGCGCACGCCGTTTTGGCCCAGCCCCTGGAGTCGCTCGACCACCGTCTTGAAGATCGCGTCGCCATCGCTCTCGAGGAGCTTGCTCGCCTTCGCGGCCTCGAGCACCAGGCCCCGGAGTGCGCGCACGGCCGTCTGACTCTTCACCGCGAACATGATCTTGATGACTTCCTGCAGGCTCTGCGCGGCGAGCGCGAGCACGAGCATGACGGCAACGAATGCGATGAGGACTTCGAGTAGCGACGCCATAGTCCACTCCTATTTGGCTTGGTGCGTCTCCACACGACCGCAGGCGTGGTAGATCGATTCGAGCTGCTTCGCGGTGTGTTCCTCGAGCTTCAGCCCGGCGAGCTGCACCGAACTGAACGGACAATCGACGTCAGGCCGGAACCAACACTTGTTCGGACCGTGATCCCGGGGGACCAACTGCTCCGCGTCGACCGGGGGCAGGCGGTCGAGACTGATGCCCCACGCGCTCGCCCACTCCTTTGTCTTAGGGTCTTTCGGCAGCGCGCCGAGCTCCGCCAGGGTGGTGGCGCAGCCGTGCGCGATGCTCGCGGCCTGCTTGGCCCGACGGAACCCCAGCATGGGATGGAACGCGAACGTCCCGCACAGCCATTTTGGCCGCACCGTGACCACTTCGAGATCGAGCGGTGTCCACGCCGGGGAGCCGCCGTGCGCGACCGTGTATTCGTGGATCGCGCGCAGATCACGCTGCGTCGCCGCGTACACTGCCAACTTCTGGTTGTACCCGAGCTGCCGCGTGCGCCGGAACAGCGCGGGCCAATTGCCCTGCAACGCGGCGATCTGCGGTGCACGCAATTGGGTCAGCTCGGTCTCGAGTGACGCCGAGAAGAGCAGGTGCGGTCCCTTCGCGGGACGAGGTTCGATTTTTCCGCCGACCGCGGCGCGATGGAGAAACTCCGCGACGGCGTCGAGTGGCAGATTATCGATCACGCCGCCATCGATGAATTGGTCTTCGTCCTTCGTCGCCGGCATGAGCTCCCACGATTCACGCGGCCGGAACACCCCGGGGAATGCGCTGCTGGCCAGCAGGCTGTCGAGCAACGTGAGCTTGGTATGCGCCCAGATCTGGTCGTCGCCAAGAATCTCGAGGCGGCCCTGGGTGAGGTTCGTCGTGGTCGCCAGCAGGCAGAGGCCGTCCTTGAGAAAGACGTCGAACGGCACCTGGGTGGGTTCCGCATCTCCCGCCAGGCCTGCTATCACGTGCTCCCGAATCAGCAGGGCGAGCGGCTCGGCGCCCAAGGCTTCGGTCTCGATGCCGCTGCGATCCAGCCACTCCTGGAGATAGCGGCGCACGAGGTTGTAGATCTGGTCGGTGCGACGGTCACGGATCGCTTCGACCAGGTCCTTGACTTCGAAGGGGCTGATGTAGAACAGGCGCTCGAGTCCCGCGAGCACGACGCGCAATTCCTGCTCGAACTGACCGCGACCGGGACGGTCGTAGCGGCGAAAGCCGCTGTCCGCCTGACGCAACGACAGTCGCGTCGCGGCGGCACGCAACGTGAGATTGCGGACGAAATCCGCCAGCCGGTCGGTCAGGATGAGGCGATCGAGAGCGAGGTAGGTCGCCGCCAGTTCAGCGATGCGTTGCTGCCGTTTGTGTTTGTCGCTGTCCTCGAGCAGCACCCGCGCCACCATCGCGGCGGTGATCGAGCCGACCGAGGCTCCGGCGACGACATCGGGTCGGAGCTGCACCTCACTGAGCGCGTTGAGGACACCGATCTGATAGACGCCGCGGAACACGCCGCCACTGAACAACAAGTTGATCAGCGGCCGCTGTGTACCGAGCTCCGCACCGCGGTCGAGTGGCCACTTCCATCCCGGAGCGTCCGCCGCCGGCGTCCGCGCGAACTCACCGGTCTTCTTCGTTACGTCGAAGTCCGCTTCGCCGACCAACTCCTTCTGCTCTTCGCTCGGCCAGCGCGGCTGGTGAAAGTGCTGCGGCGGCACCCGCAGCGACCCCGGATTCAGATAGGTCCGCCGACCTTCGAGCGTCGCCTCGCGGCGGATCGCACAGACGCGACACACCTCCGACAGGCCGGGCCCGTGGTCGTCGCCGGCTTCGCTTCCCGGCAGGCCCGCGTCGGCAATCTTGAGATGCTTCTGCACCGCCAGTCGGCAGGGAAGCACCGGCCGCTCGTCTCTTTCTGCTTTGTCCGGCACCGCCGCTCCCTTTTCCGCTCGGACTTCCTCGATCGCCGGCTGGATCATCACCTCCAGCGCCGCCCGGCAGCCGTCTGCAACGGTTTCCGTGATCAGGTCGCGACGCCGCTCGGTGGATTCCGCCTCGAAAATGCGCTGCGTGAGCTCAAGCGGACGATCAGGCTCGATCGCATGCACCCAGGCGCGCACGTACTGCTTGGGGGCAGGCTCCGCGGAATCGGGATCCGGTGCGGGATACAGAATGCGGTCGCCGGGAATCGACTTCGTATACAGCTCGGTGAGACGGCGTTCCAGTGTGGCATCGCGGTAGCGCTGCAGCTGCATGGCGCGCTGCGCGATGACGACCAACTCCGACTCGTGCGGCTCGGGAGCGCCGGTGAGTCCGCGACCACTCACCGGGAGCGCCGCAACGTTGTAGATGTGCAACACCGTTGCCTGCGGCTCGAGCCGCTCTCGCAGGAAATCCAGCAGCGCGCGCGTCGGCTCGTTCGAAATGTTCGTCCCGTCGACACACAGCGTGCCATCGATCGGGACGGGCGGAAACAGCGGCACCATCGCCATCGCCGCCAGGAGGCCGTCGACCACGCGCACGGCCGGATCGAGAAAGTGCAGCTGTCCCGTCGATACGTCCGCGACCGTCAGGCCGACCCTCGGCAGCCTGTAATCCTGCAGCGCTTTGCCGGCGATGTTCTGTCGCGCCGGCGAATCGTCATCGCTGAGCGCCCGCTCGACGGCGTCCTGAATCTGCGTCCCACCGTAGTACCGCGGGTCGAACAGGCGCACAAAGAGCTGCCGCAGTGGATAGGAGCTGAACAAGGAATCGTGCAGCTCGTACCGTTCCAACAGCCGCGCCCAAAACGGCCGCGCGGGCGGCTGTGCGAAGTAGCGGCGCCACACGATGAATCCGGCGCACAGTGCCAGCAGCACCAGATACGCCGGGAACCACCATTGCTCCACCGCCGCCTGCCACCATTGCTGCACCGCCGCCTGCCACGCTGCTGCCGTCGCCCGCAGCTCGAACTTGTGCACCGCCAGCCACAGCAACAGCCACAGAGCCAGCACGGGGATGGCGAGCAACACAGTCCAGCGAATCACCAACACGACAAACGTGGCGAAGTAGGGGACCGCACGGGCGAGCCCGACGAACAGCGCTCGCCAGCGACCATGCGCCGGCCGGTGCTGTATCAGCCCCAATACCGCCAACGCGACGGCCAGATAACTGAACGCCGTGACGAGCCCGCGATGGCCGACGAGCCCCGGAATCAGCAGCGCCAACGCGTGCGCCACCGCCGCCGGCGCCAAGACCACGACCGCCGAGATCGCAAGCCACAACGCGGCGAGCCCGATGAGCGATGCCGCGTACGAGAAGAACTTGCGGGCGCGCGGGATGACGTCTCCGTGGAAGATGATCTCCGCCGCGCTCGCTCCTCTTTCCTCAGGCCGTTTGAAGCCGAGCAGCACGGCAACCAGATCGGGAACGAGTGGCGCCAGCCGAAACAGATTGCTGCCCAGCACGACCCAACCCTGGATGCATTGGTCGATGACCATGGCGCGCCAGGCGCCGCGCGCGCGAATTTCCCCCGCGGCCTGGAACCCCAGCAGCACCCGCACGGCGCGGGCAAACGTCCCAATGGACATCCGCATGTCCAGCAGCTGGTTGTAGAGGTTGATCATGCCGGCGCGCGACCGCACCGCCTCCAGTCGCCCATTGCGCTCGACTTGCTGTTGAATCGGCAGCCGCAGCGGCTCCAGCGGCCGTTGCGCCTCGACCTGAAACGGATCGGGCAGGAGCGCGTCGATGATCTCGCCCGGCGCGCGTCGATAGGCATCGAGGATCTGGCGAAAGCGAATGATCTGCGCGTGCAGACGTTTGTCGGGAACGGTCTCGCCCGCCTGCAGGACCTCCGCCAGCGCGACCGCATTGATGGCGCCCGCGGAGATTCCGACGACGACGTCCGGTCGTACCGCACGCGTCACCAGCAACGCGTGCACCACGCCGAGCTGCATCACCGTTTCGACCATGCCGCCCGAGAACACGATGGCGCGGACCGGCGTATCCGGTTTGCCGATGTCGCGGGGCACAGGCATGCCTTAAGAGGTAGCTCGCCCGCAGCGCGCACTAGGGCGTTTTTGCGGCAGGAAGGGAGGATTTTGCGGCGACCGGGCGCGATCTAGATCGCGATCTGAATCTCGCCTGAACCGAAGGATCTATTCCGGCGCTTCACAGCGCGCCGGACATTCGCCGCATCCTTCGCCGGGGTTGGCACCATGGCTCAGCGCTACGTCATCGCGCGTGGCGATACGATGGGCAAGATCGCCAAGCGGTTCTACGGAGACGCCGCACTCTTCGAGCTGCTGGGCCGCTACAACGGCATTCGCGATCCGAACCTCGTTGCCGTGGGCCAAACACTGGAAATTCCTTCGCGCCGGGAGCTCGATGGCCCAGCGCCGCCGCCGGCGCCGCCCCCCGCGGCCCCAGCCCGCGTGCCGACGCCCGCACCCGCTCCCGCACCCGCACCGGCCGTTCCGCCGACGCTTGCGGTCCCCAACGGTCTCGACCAAGTGCTGGCGACGTTCGGGAATATCTACGAGTACGTCCGCGATGACGGCACGCTGGATCCGCGGTGGGAAACCGAAATGTTGACCCGGGCCCCGCTGCCGTTCCCGATTCCGTTCTCCTGGGAGCCCACCACCGTCGTCACACGGCTCCAGTGCCACGTGAAGCTGAAGGACATCTTCCCGGCCGTGTTCACGGCTATCCGCGACAAGGGACTGCAGTCGCAAGTACAAGCCTTCGGCGGGTGCTACAACTTCCGCCCCAAACGGACGATCGACAAACTCTCCGCCCACTGCTGGGGTATCGCGATCGACCTCAACACGAGAACCAACGCCCAGGGCACGGCGGGCGACATGTCACCAGACGTGGTCGCGGTATTTCGCACGGCCGGCTTCAAATGGGGAGGCGATTGGTCCGGCAAGAGCAAAGACCCGATGCATTTTCAATACTGCACGGGCTATTGAGGGGGGGTCATGCTGATCCTGCCCGACACCACAGCTGGTTCGCGCAAACTCCTCGACGACGCGATCGCGGACCCCTTTCGAATCACGATGCTCGTGCTGGGAGATGGTCATGGGGAAGACGTGATCGCCTCCAAAGCCGACGTGCGCGCTCAGGCCTTGGCCTCGACACGCCGTGTCGTGTGGATCAGAGATCCCAATCTGCTCACTAGCGCGGAACGAAAAAAGTACATGAAGGACGACGCGGTCGCGTGCGTCCTGAACCTGCGGGATGAGCCGGTCGTCTGGCTGTCGCGATCTGACGACATCGACCTTCCAGAGCTCGAAATCGCTTTCCAGGAAGGACAGGCAGGATAATCGATGCCCGTCACGGCAAATCGATGGTGGACGATTGTCGGGAGCGCGCTGAGCATTGCGTGTCGACCGCCGGCGACAGTATCCAGCCCTCCCACGCCCGCCGCGGAGCCGGCTCTAGTCGTCACGGAAATAGACGAGCGCGGCAGCAAACACCAGGACTGCCGCTGTGTGCGTGCGTTCGTGGACATCAACAGCTGGGTGCAGATAACACCGCAACTCGGGAACCTCGTCCCGACCGGCAGCCCTGACACGCCCGAGCTGGCGGCTGCCCGCTCGGCACTCCGTGCGCTGGCAGATTCCCTGCGCGAAGTGACGGAGCTCCTCCAGCCCCTCGCGCACGACCTGCCGGTCATCGTGCAACGAATCACAGCGGCCGCACAGGCACTCGACCGCAACCCCGCGGACTCGCAAGCCGGCGCCGAGCTCGCGTCGGCCATTCGCGCGCACGGGACTCTGTTACTACCGGTTACGAAGTACTTGAACAAGATCGACCGGCCCGGTCTCATCCGCGCATTGGCACAGCCCGACCCAGGATATCAGGCTGTCGCCGCGTTGCTGCGCACCCATATCGAACGGCTCGAGCAGGCATTGGCGACCGCGACGGCGGATTATCAGCGCGCGTCAGGCGGCCGGGGATTGCGGGTGCAACTCTGGGCCATTCACTACAGCGCGCGGCGGGCCGCCGCCCAAATTCACGTTGAGGGATACGACAACCTCCCGGCAGGGGACCCCAATCCGGTTCCCAAACTCGGGTTCGCCCGCACGCCCGCGGAACAGGCGGATCTCAATAACGGGATGGATGCCGCGAGGCAGGTCGCCGACATCATTCCGCGGTTTACGGACATCACGACCAACGCGGCGCGGTCGCTCGACTCTCTGTTTCGTTCCGCGCGCGATGCAGCACGCGGATTTGGCGGCTTTCTCGACTCCTTCCCAGCCCGCGCCACCCTTATGGCCTTCGCGGACACGGTTCAGCAGCAAGTGCCCGCGCTGGCGAGGAGATTGCGCGGCGTGGCCGATTCGCTGGCACTGGTGATCGACAGCCTGCGAAATCAGCAGGCCACCATTCTCCGCGGACTGCAGGGGAGCACGGATCCCGCGATGGCGGTCGATGTCCTGACGCGAGGATTGACTCAGGGCGAGGACGCAGTCCGGAGATTCGCAGCGATCGGGCCGCAAGGCCTCGCGATCGCGATGCAGATCATCGATAGCGCCGCGCGCGCGACCCAGCAGCGCCTGAACGCGGAGCTGCTCGGTTTCATCAATGCATTTAGCCGAGACAGCATTTCCAGGTGGAAGGCCGCCATTCCCAGTTTGCACAATATCGATCGGCATTACCAGGAATTGCGGAAGCGGGTCGAGCCTTTCGTGAAGGTGCTCCAACTAACCGGCGTGGCCAGAATTGTCGGTGGAACTGAATCGGTGGATCCCACCGGACTCGTGACGCGAACCGCTGAGGACTTGGGACCAGGAATGCTGGATCTCACGCGCATCGAACCGTTGGACGGGGACGTCGTCCTCCTGACGCTTCGCGTCTCCGATGGATCGGCTAGTCGGGTTCTGGCCGAACCAACATCCGCGTTACGAATACGAAGTTACGGCTTGCATCGTCGCTGGAGTGGCGGCCTTGCGTTTACCCGCGAATCGCGGACCGACGGCATCCTACCAGGCGTCTCCGCGTCGTGGATCATTCACTATCGGTCGTTCGCGAAAATGCAACCCGACGGCTCGCAGCGCGACGGTAAGACCTGGCCACTCGACTTCGGAGTTGGGCTGACGTCCGTCGTAATTACGCGCAATAGCGAGGTGCAGCTGGGGTTCGGACCGGTGATCAGCCTGTTCGACGATGCGCTCGTAGTGGGCGCAGGCTACAATCTTCAACGCCAACGCGGGTATCTAATGCTCAGCACACCTTTGCTGGATCTGGTGAATCGCCTTTCCGGTCCTGGAGAAACGCGTTAAGACCTCACCAAGCGTGTTTGGTTGTTCATGAGGCCACGCTAGATTTCCCCCCATGCACGACGCCCTCTACTTCTCCGACCACCATCTCCAGGTCCGCGAGATGGTGCGAGACTTCGCCCGCAACGTCGTCAAACCCACCGCCCGCCAGCATGATCTCGACAGCCGTTTCCCGTGGGACAACGTCAAGCAAATGGCGGAGCTCGGCCTCTTCGGGATTCCGTGGCCGGAGGAGCTGGGTGGGTCGGGGATGGATTATCTGTCGTACATCACGGTCATTCACGAGCTCGCCAAGGTCGACGCGAGTCACGCGATCACCGTCAGCGCCCATACCACCCTCGGCACGTCGCCGATCATGGATTTCGGCACCGACGAGCAGAAGCAGCGATTCGTGCCGTTCCTCGCGACGGGGAGGGTGCTCGGCGGCTTTGGTCTCACCGAGCCGGGAGCCGGCTCCGACGCCGGCGGCACGAAGACGACCGCCGTCGATCGCGGCGACCACTACGTCCTCAACGGCTCGAAGATTTTCATCACCCACGCCGGCGTCGGTGAAATCTTTTGCATCACGGCACGGACCGATCCCCATGCCAAGCGGACCCACGGGATCACGGCCTTTGTCGTCACGAAGGACAGCTGCGATCTCGAAGAGGCCAAGCGCGTCGGGACAGGACACGCGCCCGACCTCCCGAAGAACCGTGGCGTCCTCTCAGGCAAGAAAGAAGACAAGCTGGGCTGGCGCGCGTCCGACACGCGCGAGTTGATCTTCCAGGATGCGGTCGTCCCGAAGGAGAACGTGCTCGGCCCCGTGAACAACGGCTTCCGCCAGTTTCTGCACACGCTCGATGGAGGCCGGATCGGCATCGCCGCGCTGGCGTTGGGCCTCGCCGAGGGTGCGCTCGAGGAGTCTCTGGCGTATACGTCGACCCGCAAACAGTTCGGCAGGCCCATCGCGAGCTTCCAGGGGGTGCACTTCGCCCTGGCCGACATGGCGACCGAGATCGAAGCCGCCAAGCAGCTCGTCTACCACGCCGCGTGGCTCAAGCAGCATGGGCATCCGTTCAAGAAGGAGGCGGCGATGGCCAAACTGTACGCCTCCGAGCTCTGCATGCGAGTCACGACTAAGGCAGTTCAGCTGCATGGCGGATACGGCTACACGACCGAGTACCCGGTCGAGCGGATGATGCGGGACGCCAAGATCTGCGAGATCGGGGAGGGAACGAGCGAAATCCAGCGCGTCGTGATCGCGCGACAGTTACTGGGCGGTCTGATAGATTGACCTAAATTCCCGCTCGTCTTAGGTTTACTCCATGCATTGGTCTCTGGCGACTCTCAGCCGCCTTTCCAATCGAATCATCTCCCTGCCCGTGCCGCACGCACCAGACGCGCGGGGCGAGTTGGACTATTGCTGGGAAAACCACAGGCTTCCGGGGGGCGGCTGTTTCCCGCCGGGGCGCGAGGGTGACTGCTTTGAAGCGCGAGATCCTGATCTCTGGAAGCCCGCGGGAGACCCGCGTGGCCATTCTCGAGGACGACCGCCTTGTTGAGCTCCTGGTCGATCGTCCCGACTCCCACCGTTCGGTTGGCGACATCTATGTCGGCAAGGTCGAGGCCGTCCTGCCCGGCATCCAGGCCGCCTTCGTCGACATCGGCGCCGAAAAGAGCGCCTTTCTCCACGCCTCCGACTTAATCGAGGCGGAAGAGGACGAAGACCCCGAGGACCGCGAGCCCGACGACGCGGACGAGGACACGGGGAACGGGGATGGGAATGGGAAGGGCGGTCCGGAGCCCGTTGCGAATCGGCGTGGCCCCCCCCCCCCGCCGGCCGCTCAGCGCGGGTCGCGCCGGCGCCAGGCCCCCAACATCGCCGACGAGTTGAAGCGCGGTCAGACGAAGCTCGTCCAGGTCATCAAAGAAGCCATCGGTACCAAGGGACCACGGGTCACCGCCCAGGTCTCGCTCGCCGGCCGGTTCCTCGTCTACATGCCGTTCGCCTCCAAGGTCGGCGTCTCCCGGAAGATCGAAGCGCGCGAGCTGCGGGGCCGGCTGCGTGACATGGTCACCAAGCTCGTGCCCCCCGACTCGGGCGGTTGGATCATTCGCACCGTGGCCGACGACCTGACCGAGGCGAGCTGCAAGCGGGAGATCGATCACCTCCTGGGTCTCTGGAAGAAGATCCAGCGCAAGGCCTCATCGGGACGCGCCCCTGCACTGGTGCAGCGCGAGACGAGCTTGACGCGCGGCATCGTGCGCGACCTGCTGTCGGACAACGTCGACCTGCTTCTCGTCGACTCCAAGCTGCTGTACAACGAAGTCGAGCAGTACTTGAAGCAGATCGACCCCGAGCTCTTGCCCAGGGTCAAGCTGTACACGGCCGAGACGCCGCTCTTCGACGAATACGACGTCGAGGCGGAGATCCGCAACCTCTTCAAGCAGCGGGTGGACCTGCCGACGGGCGGCTATCTCATCATTCAGCCGACGGAAGCCCTGATCTCCATCGACGTGAACACGGGCCGCTATACGGGCAAGCGGGACCCGGAAAGCACGATCTTGCGCACCAACCTCGAGGCGGCGCGCGAAGTGGCGCGCCAGCTTCGGCTGCGCGACATCGGCGGGATCATCGTGGTCGACTTCATCGACATGGAAACGCGCTCCAACCGGGACAAGGTGCTCCAGGAGCTGCGCACCCACCTCGGCCATGACCGGGCGCGTACCCGCGCCTTCGCCGTCTCGGAGCTCGGCCTGATCGAAATGACCCGCCAGCGCGTGCGGCCGTCGCTGTGGCAGTCGATGACGACGGAATGCCCGACGTGCACGGGGACCGGCCGCGTCTTCCGGCCCGAGGTCGTCGTTCGCCGCATGGAGCGTTCACTCAAGCGCGCCGGCGCGGACCACAAGGAGCGCCAACTGTCCGTGCGGTTGCACCCCGAGGTGGCGCTCTATTTGGTGGAGCAGGAGCCTAACTTCCTGCGTCAGTTGGAGAAGCAAACGGGGCTCGAGCTCGAGGTGCGTGACGATCCGATGATGCGGCTCGACGAATTCCGGATGATGGCGCGACCGGCGGGTCGGGACGTCACCGAACAGTATGCCGTGGCTTGACCAACCGATTGTCCCTGTTTAGGTTCCGGCCCCTATGTCATACGCAATCTTCACCACCGGTGGTGCCCAGTTCCGGGCCGAGCCCGGCGTCACCATCAAGGTGCCGCTGCTCGACGCCAAACCCGGGGACGAGGTGTCGTTCGACAACGTCCTCCTCGCCAGCGACGGGAAGAACGTCCAGACGGGTGCGCCGAAGGTGAAGGGTGCCAAGGTCACCGCCGAGGTCGTGCGGCACGGCAAGGGCAAGAAGATCCGGATTTTCCGCTTCGCCCGCCGCACCGGCTATCGCCGCCACGCGGGGCACCGGCAGGACTTTACCGAAATCAAGATCGCCGACGTGAAGGTCGGCTGAGGATCGCATGGCTCATAAGAAGGGCGTCGGCTCCTCGCGCAACGGGCGCGACTCGAATCCGAAATATCTCGGCGTGAAGCGCTTCGGCGGGGAATTCGTGACCGCGGGCAGTATCATCGTGCGCCAGCGCGGCACCAAGTTTCATCCGGGAAGAAATGTGCGGCGCGCTTCAGACGACAGTTTGTTCACCACCGTTGATGGTCACGTCAAGTTTGAGCACAAGAACAAACAACGCATGCAGGTCAGCGTGTATCCGGTAGTGGTGGAGGCAGCGGCGAAGAACTAGGGTAGGAGGCGGTAAAGGGGCGGTAGGAGGCGGTAAGAGAAAACCCCGGCCGCCTTTTTTGTTTCCCTCCCGTCGAATTTCGGTTACGCGTTGTTCTCCCCAGGGCCAATTGTTGTCGGCATGATGCCATATGAGCGCTTTGAGGCTTGGAAGGTGTGCGACGAGCTCGCCGTCCAAGTTTATGAAACCACACGGTCGTTTCCGAAATACGAACTCTTCGGATTGACCTCTCAGTCACGTCGAGCTGCATTCTCGGCACCGGCCAACATCGCTGAGGGGTCGGCGAAACCTGGAGCCAATGAGTTCTGCAGATATCTCAACATTGCGATTGGGTCATTATCGGAGCTGTCATATACGCTGCGGTTCTGCAGGCGGGTCGAACTACTGGATGACGAACGCTACAAGCAGCTGGACGAATTGCGGCGACGAGCTGGGTTTCTGACGTGGAAACTCTATGAGGCAGTGCGGAAACGGAAACGGTAGAGGGTCGTAGTTTTTACCGCCCCCTACCGCCTCCTACCGCCCCTAATACTTCGGCGGCAACGTCCTGTACCTCTCCAACAATTCAGTTTGACGACTTCGCAGTGGTATGTCCTTCCCTCGAATAAAGACGTGCTCCACGCCAGTCGAGAAGTCGAACGGATCGCCACTCCATATCACCACGTTGGCAACCTTGCCCGCCTCGAGCGACCCGTACCGATCCGCCACGCCGAAAACCTCCGCCGGCGTGAGCGTCACAGCCCGCAGCGCCTGATCCCACGACATCCCCGTCGCCACCGCGTTGCCGGCCTGCTGGCGCAGGTCGCGGGTGTTCTCGGTCGCCGTCTCCATCAGGCTCACCTTCACGCCGCCCTTGCTGAGGAGCGCCGCGTTCTCGTAGCGAATGCCGAGTGCATCGTACGACGGAATGTTGTCGAGCGGCTCGACGAGGACCGGCACGCCCGCCGCGGCGATCTCACCGGGGATCATCCATCCTTCGGCCGCTCCCGCGAGAATCAGCCGCAGCTTGTACTCTCGCGCGATCCGGAGCGCGGTCTCAATGTCGCTGCGGCGATTGGCCACGACAATCAGCGGCAGCTCACCGCGCAGCACCGGCTGTAGCGCTTCGAGGTCCGCCGCGCTCGCACTGAGATCCTGGATCTGGCGACGCCGGTAATCGGCACGCCGCGTGGCGTACTCGCGCGCGTCGTTGAGCACACGCCGCAGGCGCTGGACAACCGCGGCGCGCGAGCCGCCGCTCGCGTCCTTTGCCGCCTCGCTCAAGCCGGCCACCATCGCCGCCGGCGATTTGATCCGCATGGCTTCGATCGTGGCGCCGTCGAGATCGATGAGCGCCGCCTGACCCCAGATCAAACCGCCGCTCGGCGGAACACCCAAGGATCCAGGAACGGCTAGCGTTGTTGTCACGCCCTCCATCCGGTTCACCGCGATGAGGGTGGACGCGGGATTGATGCCCTCGAGGACGTTGAACCCCGCCGCGACGTCATTGCCGCGCTGCGTATACTCGCTGGTGCCCTGAACTGCGCCAATCTCCCGCAGTCCCATCTGGCCGGCGCCATCGATCAGCCCCGGTGTGACCCATTTTCCCGACGCGTCGATGCGCGTCGCGCCCGCCGGCACTGCGACGTTCGTGCCGACGGCCGCGATCTTGCCGTCACGAATCAACACCGTGGCATTCTCGATTTTTGGCCCCGAGACCGGATAGACCGTTGCGCCGGTGATCGCGATCGTCTGAAGCAGCAGGAAGGCAATCATGGCTGCCCCAACGTGAAGTCGGTTTTCGGTTGGCGCGCCGGATCGTTGCGATCGTACACGAGCCAGCCGTCGTTGTAGACCTGCACGGCCAGCGCATACACCGAGAGGGGATCGGCGGACCACAGAACGACGTCCGCCATCTTGCCGGGCTCGAGCGTGCCCACCACGGAATCGATGCCAAGCACCCAGGCGGGGTTGGCCGTGAACCAGCGGACGGCTTGATCGCGGGTGATGGGGATCCCCGTGCGCCGGCCGTGATACATCGCCTTGGCCGCTTCCTGATTGAGGCGCTGGATGCCTGATGCATCGTCGGAGTGGATCGCGACTCGGCCACCAGCCTGCTGCACCAGCGCGGCGTTCTCGTAGATCCCGTCCATCGCTTCTTCCTTGAATCCCCACCAGTCCGACCAGATCGACACCGCGGTGCCTTCCCGCGCCAACACATCGGCGATCTTGTATGCCTCGACCGCGTGGTGGAACGAGCGGATCTTGAAGCCGAACTCGTGCGCGAGATCGAGCATCTGCATCATCTCGTCGGCGCGGTAGCAGTGATTCTGCACGTAGATGTTGCCGCGCAACACCTCCGCGAGCGACTCGTTGCGGAGATTGCGCTCCGGGGGATCGCCCTCGTGGTCCTTGTTCCACTTGTCCCAGCGCCGCCTATAGCCTTGCGCCTGAATGAACGCGGCGCGATAACCGGCCATGTTCCCCATGCGGGTCGAGGGCCCGCCGCGAGGGCCATACGTGCGCTTGGGGTTCTCGCCGCAGGCCATCTTCAGGCCGTAGTGCGCGCCGGGGAACTTCATCTCCTGCACCGACCGGGCAGGGATCAGCTTCAGTACCGCGCTGCGCCCACCGATCAGATTCGCCGAGCCGGGGAGCGCCTGAATCGTCGTCACCCCGCCGGCGATCGCCAGCGGGATCTGCGGATCCTGCGGCCAGAATGAGTGTTCGGCCCACACCTCGGCAGTGACGGGGTTCGTCGCCTCGTTGCCGTCCGACTCCGCGAACGTGCCCGGAGCGGCGTAGACGCCGAGATGCGAGTGCGTATCGATCACGCCGGGCGTCACCCATTTGCCCGTGCCATCCACCACCGTCGCATCGCTCGGCGCGTCGACCTTCGACCCGACCGCGACGATCCGGCCGTCGCGAAACAGAATCGAGCCACCCTGAATCTCCTGGCCCGTCGCCGTCATGATCGTCGCGTTGCGGATCAGCACCGCAGGGTTGGTGTGGCGCTGGTAGGTGGAGGGATACTGGGGGCCCAATCCTACGGTGTCCTGAAGGGCGGTGGACGTTGTGGAGGGTTTGACCGCGGGCGGTGCATTCTGGGGACTCGCTGTATTGCCAGCGGTCCGCGTCGCACCCGATGCGCAACCCACCGCGAGCAAGATCAGGCCCAACCCGACCGACAGATGTCGCATGGTCAGATCTCTCCTATTTCACGAGTTCGAACACCAGCGGCGCGCCCGTCGGCGCGATGCGCACCAGCCGCCGCGGCGCCTGCTGGGTGACGTGCATGACCACCGGCAGCTGCATCCCCGACAGCTCGAGGCGATAGGCCGGAAACGTTCCCGCCGGCACCGTGACATTCTCGACGCCCGCGACTTTCACGGTGACGACCTTGGACGCCCCTTCGCCCGACGAGAAGACGTTCAGGTTGAATGTCTTTCCTGCATCGAGCGGCAGCGCAGCGAGCAACACCCCCAGCGCGTTATCGTCGATCGTGCCCGGGGGGGCGGTGGTGTCCACCGTGATCGGTTTCGGCGCGCCCGTGGGCTGCGGCGCCATCACGGTCCCTTTGACGCGGCCCTCGGCGTACGTCAAATGGATTTCGGTCTGCTGACCTTGAACCATGCCGGTCTGATTGGTGCGCCGCATCGTGAGATCGGCGTTCAATACGACGGTCGATCGCTGTTGGAATGGGCCGATCGTCGTTGCTTCGGTATACACGATCGAATCGCCGGCGACCTCGACCTTCGAGAGTTGTCCGCCATACACGGTGCCCTGGACCAGCGCCTGGAAACTGTCGCTGCGCGCCACGATCTGGCTGCGGTCGAACGAGACCGGACCGCCGGTGGGGTTGAGCCCGGCCGGATCGAGCGGCCGGCCCTCGATATCCACCAGGCGGACCGGCGCAATCGTCTTCAGCTTGTCGTACAGCGACTTGGCGTCGCCGACGACGATGATCGTCAGCGCGTTGCGGCGAAACACGCGCTGCGCAGCCGCGCGCGCCCGCGCGCCGCTCACGCCCGCCAGGCGCTCGCGATAGCGCTGCAGATAGTCGGAACCGAGACCGAGGAGCCGGGCGGTCGTGACGACGCCGGCGATCTGGCGAGGCGTTTCGATCGTCAGCGGGAAGGAGCCCACCAGGAACCCCTTGGCCGCGACCAGCTCGCTGTCGGGAATCGTTTCGGTCCGCACGCGATCGATCTGATGCAGCAGCTCCGTCAACGCGCTGTCGGTGACTTCGGTGCGCCCCTCGAACGTCGCCTCCCAGTAACCGAGGCCGCGGGTGCGCCGCAGCGAGGCATAGGAGCCGTAGGTCCAGCTCTTCTGCTCGCGCAAAATCATGAACAGGCGCGAGTCCGAGCCACCGCCCAGGACGTGGGCGGCGATCCGCGCCGCGTAGTAGCCGCTGTCGGTCGGCAGGAACGTCGTGTTCCCGATGACGACGTTCGATTGCACCGAGCCGGGCCGGTTCACCAGGAGAATGTCGGTCGCGCGTTTGCCTGGAGCGGCGGCAGCCGGAGGCGTCGCAGCGGCTCCGCCCCGCCACGTGCCGAATGCGCTGGCTGCGAGCGCGCGCGCACTTGGCAGCGTGATGTCGCCCGCCACGACCAGCAACGAGCCGCCCGGCCGGATGCGCCGAGCGGCGAACGCGACGATGTCATTGCGCGTAATTGCCTTGTACGCGGCGACACTCGTGTTCCGGCCGTACGGATTGCGGCCGTAGATCTCCTTCTGGAACGCGCGCGCGGCGACGTTTTCCGGTCGCGACAGCTCGACCTCGAGCGACGAGAGGAACCGGGTCCGCGCCAGCTCCAGCTCCTGTTCGGAGAACGTCGACCGCCGGCTGACGTCGCCGAGCAGGGCAAAGGCCAGTTCGGCGTGATCGCTCAGCCCGTCGGTGGCGATGGTGAGGAAGTCGTCGCCGGCACTCGCCCCGATCGTCCCACCCACCCCTTCGATTTCCGCCGCGATCTGGTCGGCGCTGCGGGTGGGCGTGCCTTTGGTCAGCAGCTCGGCGACCAGCGCCGCGACGCCTTCCTTCCCGGCAGGGTCGTAGACGTTGCCGGCGCGGAAGCTGAGACTCACCGACAGCGTTGGTTGCTCGTGGTTCTCGACCAGCAGCAGCGTCATGCCATTGGGGAGCGCGACATCCTGGAACGGCGGAAAGCGCACGGGCCGGAGGCGACTGGGAGCCGGTGCCTTGGTGGGGAACGGTTCCTGGGAAGAAAGTTGGACTGTTGGAATATTGGAAAGTGCGATCAGCGCCATCATTCCAACATTCCAACGTTCCAACATTCCCACGTTCCGGCGATTCATTGCCCACCTCGCGTCGCCGGCCCCGCCCCCGCCCGCACGATCAGCAGCGTGAGATTGCCGGGCGCGAGATACGAGGCCGCGACGCGTTTCACGTCATCACTCGTGACCGCGAGCAGCTTGTCGAGATCGGTGTTGATCTCGTCGACGGAGTTGTGAAACGTGCGATAGTGGTGCAGCTCTTCGGCTTTGCCCAACGTCGTCTCCCGGTTGCCGATGAATCCCGCCCGCAGCGCATTCTTCGCCTTCTCGAGCTCGGCGGCGGAGATGCCGTAGGTCCGGATGCTGTCGAGCTGTACCACAATCAGGCTGTCCATGCGGTCCGCCGAGACGCCCTGGTTCACGATGCCGTACGCAACCCAGACTCCCGGACCGTTGCGCGATCCAAACGGATTGAGGATGGCGCCGGTCGCGACGGCCGCCTTTTCGCGTCGCACCACGGCGACGTTGAGGCGCGAGCTCTCCCCCTGCCCGACGATGATGTTGAGCACTTCGAGCGCCGGCGTGTCGGCGCTGCGATGCGCCGGCACGCGATAGATGCGCAGCAGCGCGTCGAGGTTGGCGTGCGCGTCGTGCACCTCATGCCGCGCCGGAGTTCCCCCAGCCCCCCCACCACCCGCAGTCGCCTCGCAGCGCGGAGCCTCGGGGGCCGGATGACTCGGCACGCCCGCGAAATACTGATTGACGAGCGTGCGCAGCTGCCCGGGGACGAAGTCGCCGACCACGGCGAGCGTCGCATTGTTGGGCGCGTAGTACGTGTCGAAGAACGCCTGCACGTCGGGCAGCTTCGCGGCGTCGAGATCGGCCATCGAGCCGATGACCGTGTGGGCGTAGGGGAAGCACGTCGTGCTGTCGAACGGCCAGGTCAACCCGTCGGTGAACGCGGTCTGGTACGGTTCGTTGTCCACGCGCAGCCGGCGCTCTTCTTTCACGGCCTGGCGCTGGTTCTCGAAGTTCTCTTCCGTGATGGCGAGCGAGCGCATCCGGTCCGCTTCGGCCCAGAGCGCGAGGTTGAGGCGGTTCGACGGGACCGTTTCCCAATAGTTGGTGCGGTCCTCGGCGGTGCTGCCGTTGAAGTCGCCGCCCGCGCGCTCGATCAGCTGGTTGTGCTCGGCCTTTTTGATGTGCGCCGACCCCTGGAACATCATGTGCTCGAACAGGTGCGCGAACCCGGAGTGGCCGGGACGCTCGTTGCGCGAGCCGACCTCGTACCACACATCGACCGACACGATCGGCGTCGAGTGGTCCTCCGAATAGATGACGTGCAGCCCGTTCGGCAGCGTGAACTGCTCGAACGCGATTCGGCCGGCACCCTCCTGGCCCCCCCCCGCTTGGGGATAGAGCGGTGCCGGAAGGGCGAGCAACAACGCGAACAGTTTACGCATGCGGTCAGGGCTCCACGGGGAAGAGCGCAAGGGCGTTGGTCTCGAGGATGGCCCGCTGCTGCGCTGCGGCGAGCGGCAGGGCCAGGAATTGATCGATGTTTTGGCGCAGATCCTTGACACCCGGGCTGGGCCAGTCGGTGCCCCACAGGACGCGATCCACGATCTCGGTCAGGCGGGGAAAGTACTCCAGCAGCTTGGACGGCGGAATGCCCGAGACATCGAGTCTGATTTGACTATGACGTCTCAGGATGAAAAACGCTTCTTCCATGTAGAGCGGCCGGCCGCCGTGCGCCATCACCAGCTGCAAGTCGGGAAAATCGATCGCGACGTCATCGAGCTCCAGCGGATTGCCGTACTTCGAGCGCGCGCCGGGAAAGATCGATGTGCCGGTATGGATCATAACCGGGAGGCCGCGCTCTTCGCACCGCCGGTAAATGTCACCGAGCGCGGTGAGACCGTCGGTGTAGGCATTGGCGGGGAATGCCTGATGAGGGGGATGGACCTTGAGCAACCGGATTCCCTGATCGATCAACCGATCGACGTCGCCCGCGGCGTCGCGGGTGTAGCGCGCGTGCACGCCGCCGTAGGGGATCAAGCGCTCGGGATTCGCCGTGGCGTACTTTGCGGCGAATGCGTTGGTCGAATCGTCGAATCCCATGATGTCGGGGCTGGGATAGTTGACGAGGCCGATACGCCATACGCCCGAGCGGTCCATCACCTCAAGCAGCGCGCGGGGGTCGTCCATGATGGAGATGAGGAAGGCCCAATGATCTTCCTTCCCCCTGCGCATCGCCTCCTGGACCTTTGGCTTGAGGTCGCGCCACGGCTGGATGTGAACATGGACGTCGGTAATGCGATAATCGGATGGTGACCCCGGTGCGGCCGGCCGGGTACTAGACTTGGAGCCCATGCTCATCTTTCCGCTGATCGCGACCGCGGTGGCCACGCAAGGCTTTCACGCCGGCTTCGGCCCCATTCCCGATCTCTCCCTCGGCCAGAAAGTTCGCGTCCACGTCATCGCCGCGGCCACCGTTCCCACGCTGTCCATCGGACGCCCCCGTCCCCGGCTGGGCACAGTGCATGTCGCCGGCACCCTGATCGAGTATCGTGCGTTTGAGGCTGTCGTCGTCGAGCGCAAAGGATGGATCGCCGGCATCGGTCCGAGATCGGCACGCACCATCGATTGGGCTGACATCACGCGCATCGACACGGTGGAATCGCGCAACGCCTGGCACGTCGTGTTTGGAGCCGCCGGTGGATTCGTCGGGGCGATCCTGTTGACCGCCGCGACGCAGTTCGCCATTCGCCCCTTCTGCGACGCCCCCCCTGGGCCCGGGAGCGACTGCCCCGGCTTCTGGTCGACCACGAAACGCATCGCGGTCTACTCAGTCCCGCTCGGAGCGGCGGTCGGATTCTTCGCGACACACTGGAAGGCGGTGTACTGGCGTCAACGACCCCAGGCGTAGAACCCCTTTCCCGTCTTCTTCCCCAATTCACCCCTCGTCACTTTCTCCCTGAGGATCCTGGGGGGCTCATACTGCGGCTTGCCGAGCGTCGCGTGCAGGTACTCCGCGATGGCGAGCCGCACATCGAGCCCGACGAGATCAGTGAGCTTGAGCGGCCCCATCGGGTGGTTGTAGCCCAGCTCCATCGCCTTGTCGATGTCCTCGGCACTGGCGACGCCCTGCTCGAGCATGCGCATCGCCTCGAGGCCCAGCACGACACCGAGGCGGCTCGACGCAAATCCAGGGGAGTCGCGCACGACAATCGGCTCTTTCCCAACCTGGCGTGCGAATTCCACGGCGCGCTCGACCGCCGGCCGATTATCCCGTCCGTGCGTCACCACCTCGACCAGCTTCATCACATGCACGGGATTGAAGAAATGCATCCCGACTAAACGCGCCGGTTGCGTCATCGTGGAGGCAATCTGCCCGATCGACAGCGATGAGGTGTTGGACGCGAACAGCGCACCCGCCGGAGCCGTCCTCTCGATCTCGGCGAAGAGCCGCTGCTTGATGGCGAGGTCTTCGACGACCGCTTCGATCACGACGTCGGCGTCGCTTGCAGCGGCGCGAATCTGGGGCTCGGCGCGAATCCGTTTGCGCACCGTAGCGTGATCGTCGGCGGCCAGCTTGCCCCGTTTGACGCCGCTCACGAGCAAGGCTTCAATCCTGTCCAGCGCCTGGGGCAGGGCGTCGGCACGGGTATCGGTCAGCCGCACCTCACAACCCGCAAGCGCAGCCACATACGCAATGCCGTGACCCATCGTGCCGGCACCGATGACGGCAACGCGAAGCGGTTTCATGCAGCCCGGGAAGCGTCTACGACCAGGCGGGCGCGTTCGGGATGATTGGTGCAGATCCCATCGACGCCCCAGCGCACGAACCGCTGCATGTCGGCGGGATTGTCGACAGTCCACGCGATGATCGTCGCTTTCAACCCGTGCACGCTTTTCACCAGCGGTTCATCCAACGTCGCCCGCTCCTGCCACAGCGTCTGCGCGGATGCGTCGTCCAAGGTCTGCTGCGGATTGCCGGTGGCGGCTTCGGACAGCACTCCGCGCGGCAGGCTCGGCCGCTTCTGGCCCAGGCGCCGCACGACGGGGACCACAAAGCTATGGACCGCGTAGCCTGAGCGATTCGGGCCGCTGTCGAGGGTCGCGAGCAGTCGGTCGTCCCACTTCGGATCGAGCACCTTGACCTCGACGAAGACCTTGAGCTGGCCGAGCACGTCCAACGCCTGCGCCAGGCTCGGAATCGGCTCACCGTTCGGGAGTTGCAGAGCGGCCAGATCGCGCGCGCGCGCCTGCGCGATCGGCAATCCCATCACGGCCGGGTCATGATGGACGACGAGCTCGCCGTCGATCGTGGCATGGACGTCGAGCTCGACGGCGTCGGCTCCCTGGCCGGCGGCGGCGCGGAACGCGGCCAGGGAGTTCTCCAGCTCGATGCTGGAGGCGCCCCGGTGGGCAATCACCAGGGGCTTCACTGCTGCAGGCTGTCGGCCTTCTTGGGTTCGATCCAGTCCGGCTCTTTCTCGATGTCGTGGACGATCGCGATGTCCTCGGGGCGGGGGAGCACCGACTCGAGATACGCGGGATACTTCGCGGCGTCGAGCGGTTGGCCGTCCACCGTGAACTTCTGGTGTGCGTACATGCCGATCCGCCGGTTGAACTTGAGGTCGGGGACCTTGAGCTGCCGCTCGCGCGCGGCAATGAACATGTTGAGGCGCTCGACCAGTTTCACGATCTCCTGGCGATACAGATTTCGCGCGAGCTCGTTCAACTTGCTCTTGTCCGGTTCGGCGCCATTCCCCACTTCGCGCTCGTCGTAGCGGCCCTTCAACCCCCACACGTAGGCCCAGTGGGCGGACGACGAATTGTCGGTCCCGAAGAGATCGAACGCCGTCGGAATCCACTTATAGAAGAAGCGTTGGACCACCTCCGGCGGCATCTTGCCGGCCTTCACGATCCGCAGCAGGCCGTTGTTGCCGGTACCGAGGTGGTAGGACTCTTCCTTGAGCATCGGTCCCATCGAGCGTGACAGCGGATCGAACGCCGAGACCGACAACATCTTCAGCTGGAACTTGCCGTCGCGGTCGATGAACTGCGTATAGGTGAAGAAGTCGAGCCAGTTGTCCACGATTTCGTTGAACGAGCCCAGCAGCCGCTCACCCTCGTCGGCACGCCGCTCGAGCAGCTTTGCGGCCTCGCGTTTGCCCTCGTCGCCGAAATGCGTGCAGAGCAGGTAGGACATCTGCCAGCCGTGCCGCATCTCTTCCGTCATCACGCGCTGCAGCGAGAGCAGGTCGTAGTCCGACGGCGCGTGCTGGAGCAGGTTGCGCTGTTGCTCCACCGACGCGAACTCGGTGTCGCCCTGATAGACGATCAGGTTGAGCAACGCGTCGCGGATGCGCTGATCGGGGATGTGCATCACGGTCGGCCATTTGCGCTGGCCTTTGTAATGCCCGAACTCGATATGGGGGACTTCGGGCTCACCGAACTTTGCTTCAAACCCGTACTTGCGAAGGTCGCCCTGCGGGAGACCGATCGAATCCTGCCAGTAGCGGAAGTAGTCGATCCAGTCGTCGAAATTGCCCAGTTTGCGGACCATCAGCGGTTCCTTATCAGTTGGCGGGCTTCCGGAGTGGCGAAGAGCGCGGCTTGATCGGCGATTTCGAGGTCGAGCATTTCCTCCAGCGTGCTGTGCTGCGAGCGGTACAGCGCCGCCTTCGTTTTGCGCACCGCCAGCGGTGCCATCCCCGCCCAGCGCTCGGCGAGCGCGGCAGTTTCGGCGGCGAGCGAGGCGTGCGGCACGATGCGGTCGAACAGGCCGAGCTGCGCCGCTTCGGCGGCGGGAACCATGCGCGCGCTCCACACCAGCTCGAGCGCCTTCGAGATTCCCGTGAGGCGGGGTAGGAAGTAGCTGCCTCCCCAGTCCGGCCCCAGCCCCAGTTTGTGAAATACCTGCCCGATCGACGCTTGATCCGAGGCGAGGCGGTAGTCGCAGGCGAGGGCGAGGTTCGCGCCGCCACCGGCCGCCGCCCCGTTCACGCAGGCGATCACCGGCTTCGGGGCGTTGCGGATCGTGAGGGCGATGTCTTTCCCGGCTTTGACGAGCTGATCGCCCTGCGTGCCCAGCACGCCGAGATCCGCCCCCGCGCAGAACGCGCGGCCGGCCCCAGTCACGACGATGACCCGTACCGCATCGGCACCCGACAGCATGCGTAGCGCCTCGAGCAGATCCTCACAGCCCTCCGGGTCGAAGGCGTTGAGCTTCTCCGGACGGTTGAGCGTGACCGTACCGACGTGATCCTGGATCTCGACCAGCACGCGCTCGTAGGCCGCCATCAGACACGCTCGACAATCATGGCGATGCCCTGACCGACACCGATGCACATACTGCATAAACCGTAAGAGGAATTCGTACGGATTAAGGCGTGAACCAACGTCGTCAAAAGCTTGGCGCCGGTGCAGCCGAGGGGATGACCGAGCGCGATGCCGCCACCGTAGATGTTGACCTTCGCAGGATCGAGCTTGAGCTCGCGGATGCAGGCGATCGCTTGCGCCGCGAATGCTTCGTTCAGCTCGACGAGATCGATTTGA
>DASPXD010000221.1:0-20236 GCA_035637435.1 Gemmatimonadales bacterium | reverse complement strand
GTGCCATCCGCCTCGACAATCTCCAACGCCTCGACCCACTTTCGCACACTGCCGTACCGCACCGTCCGGGGCCCAGCGGCATTCGTCGCGACCATCCCGCCGCTCGTCGCAAAAGCGCCCGAGGAGGGATCGGGAGGGAGGCGGAGCCCGTACGGCTGGGCGGCGTCGTTCACTTCGGCCCACGTGACCGACGCGCCGGCCCGCGCGCTGCGGCTGTGCGGATCGACCACCAGGTCGGCGAAGCCGATGCTGAGATCGACGATGGTTCCCGATCCGACGTTGCCGCCCGGCATGCCGCTTCCCGCGCCTCGGGGGATGAGCGCGGTGCGCGAGCCGGCCGCGTGACGGACCAGGGTTACGATGTCGGCAGTGGACTCCGGGATCGCAACGGCGGCAGGGACGATCCGATAGACACCCGCGCCCTCCGAATACGCCGCGCGGACACGAGGGTCGGTCACTAACACGCTCCAAACTTGACACGGGCGGACCCTAACGTGAAGCTTCGTTTCCCGATGGCTGCTACTCAGACCGCCGTACCTCCAGCTCAGCCCCGTGCTCAGCTTATCCATATCGAAGTGGATCGGCGGTTGGGCCACGAGTGGGACGAGTGGAACGGCCGCCCATTACCGGGCGGCGGCAATTTCTCCGCCGCGCCGGGACTCTTCTTCAGATTTGCGGCGCTGACCGTGGTGACCGCGACCGCTGCCGTCGCGCTTCTTCTATTTCTGGTGGGCCCGCGTCTCGCGACGCTCTTGCCTCGGCTGCCCACGGTCCTCTGGATTACCGTGGCGGTGCTCGCCGGACTCCAAACGCTGTACCTCGGTCTGCTGGCGGCGTCCTATTACGGCGGCAGGAATCTGCTGCCCGAGCGGTTGCTGGAGCGGGGTCCCTACCTCCAGCTCATGAACTACACCTCCCTGGTCGCCCGCGGCTTCGGCAAGCGGGACTGGGTCGAGCATGCAGCGATCGACGTCTACAACATGCTCGCGGTGCGGCGCGGGCGGACGGTCGGGAAGGGCGAGCTGCTGGTGCTGATTCCGCGCTGTCTCTCCAAGCAGGCGCTGGACGGCGTGCTGGAAATTGCGGGGCGCTACGAGGTGCCGGTGTTCGTCGCAACGCGCGGGCAACTGGCCCGGCGGGTGATTCGCGAGCGCCGTCCCCGCGCCGTCGTGGCGGTCGCCTGCGAGCGCGACATGATGACCGGGCTGCGTGATGTGGCCGGCAAGCTGCCCGTGCTCGGCCTGACGATGCAGCTGCCCAACGGGCCGTGCCGTGATGCAGCTATCGATCTGGAACAGATGGAGCGGTGGGTCCAGGGACTAGTTGCTGAAGCGCCAGGCCGAGAACACACCACGCGGTAAAAGCGAGCCACTCCGCTCCTGTAAAGCTACCCGGCACCGCAGGCACGACTTTCATCAGAACAATCACGACGCTCACGACTGCACCGATCACGGCGATCGTAACGCCGTCGCGTACGCCGCCACGGCGCGCGAGCGCGATGAAGGCAAGACACGCGGCGCACCACCCCAGCCCCGACACCGCGGATCCGACTTCCGTGATAGGGACCAGCAGCGCGTCCCCCAGGAATGCCGCGGCGGCGGTGAGGATGGTGACGAGCAGGATCGCCACCGACGGAGTTCCAAACCGCGGGTTGACCGTGCCGAGGATGGGGTGCACCAGACCACGACGTCCCAGCGCGTATACGAGGCGCGTGGCCGCGACGAGGTTGCCGTTGAAGATCTTGAACAGCGAAAGCAACGCGCCCGCGAGAATGAGTCGAGCGATCCACGGAGTGCCGAACGCCCGCGCGAACGCCGCCTCGGTGCCGAGGTGCTGGCGCACCATATCCGTCCACGGGTAGACCCACGCGACCACCGCGATCACGAGTACGTAGAACAACCCACCCGCGCCGATCGCCATCATGATCATCCGGCTGAGCGTACCGGCGGGGAGATCCGGGCGCGCTTCTTCCGAAGCCTTCGGGATCGACTCGAACCCGGTCATGAAGTACGGTACGATCTGCGCGACCAGCACTACGGAGATGAAAGGACCGGACGAGGCAAACAGGGGCTGCACGTTTGCCGCATTCCCGCGCGCAAATCCTAGCACAACAAAAACGACGAAGCAGCCGAGCAGCCCCAGCGTGGTGAAATCCTGGAAGCGGCCGCTGGTGCGGATGCCGCGATAATTGACGAGGCCGATGAGTGCCGTGAGCGAGAGACCCGCGACGAGCC
Organism: Gemmatimonadales bacterium; assembly: GCA_035637435.1. Taxonomy (GTDB): domain Bacteria; phylum Gemmatimonadota; class Gemmatimonadetes; order Gemmatimonadales; family GWC2-71-9; genus 20CM-2-65-7. Next base: position 18,002 of record DASPXD010000221.1, on the reverse strand, counting down.
GCGGCAGCGTGATGACTTTGCCGGCGACCGCGTAAAGGGGAATGTCGTTCATGGCGGGGACTATCCTGGCCAGCAGGTTGCCGATGGCCACGGCTTCCCAGGGACAGACGATCGCGTACGCGAGCACCATCATCCAACCGGCGGCGAAGCTGACGCTGCGCGGGAAAACGCGCTCGGTATAGGCGATCTCGGCACCGGCATCCGGGATTGCTCGGACCAGCCGGCCGTAGGTTTGCGCGATCGGCAGCAGCAGCACCGCGCCGGCGAGAAACCCGAGCATCGCGCCGCCAGGGCCGCCCCGGCCTAGCCAGTCGTCCATGATGACGAGCCAGCCGACGCCGACCATGCTGCCAAAGCCGAATGTGAAGTACTCGAGCGCGCCGAGGGTGCGGCGCAGGCTAGTAGGTGGTAACTCCAAGCTTTTCCTTCAACGCGGCGAGGAGCTGCTCGGCGCGCAGCTGACCCGGCGAGCCGGGTGGCGCCGCGAGCTCGAGATCGCGCGGCGTGCGAGATGGATCCTCGGCGGGGCGGAACACCGCCTCAATCGTCACGCGCGCTTTCCCCGGCGCGTCAGGATCGGCCCAGAGCCGGAGCTTGTATGTCCCCGCGAACTCTCGCGTCTCGAGCCAGGCGTCGGGCATACTGACGAAACGGACCGGAACGGTATCACCGATGAGCAGTGCTCGCGCGGCTTCCGTTACCACCCCGGGCGGCGCGTTGATCACGGCGTGCAGCGCCTCGGGGACGGGAGCGAAGGGAGGGCGCGTCGTGGCCGGCGTGCAGGCCAGGGCCAGGAGCGCGCACGCCGCGATCGCCTTCATCTAGTGGGTGTGCGGCGCAGTCTTGGCAGTATCCTCGCCTTCCTCGTGCGCGTGCCCGGCGGCCCGGTTCTGGATCTCGGCCTGGAGCGTTTGGGTCGGAATGCCTGCCGCGTGCTGAAACATCATCCTGCCACCCAGCACTCCCGTCCAGACGAGCGCCGCAAGGCCGACGACGCTCAGCGCGCGCGTGAGCGCCAGCTCCTGCGGCGGCATCTGGAAACGGCGCGCCATCTTCCAGATCAGGACGATGGTGAAGAGGCTCATCGTCAGGAGCGCCATCGTCTCGTGTTTCTCCATGATCTCGTGGATCGCTGCGCCGTGGTCGATCGCGTCCGCCGCGAGCTCACCGGCGATGACGGCCGCCCACCCGCCGATCACCCCCGCCCACAGCGTCCAGATGGCGGCCCACGCGAGCGACTCGCGCTTGGTCGCTGCGGCCGCGAGATCGAACAGCACCGCCACGAGCAGCAGCGCGGCGGGGAGATCGTTGAGTGCGGCGTGCCAGCGCGGAGCGTCGTAGCCGAGCATTAGAGTCCCAGGTTGCTGACGATGGGTGGAGTAGCCGAGTAGTCGTAGAATCCTTTGCCGCTCTTCCTGCCGTACATCCCCGCGAGGACCATCCGCTTCAGCAGCGGCGGCGGCGCGTACCGGGCCTCGCGGTATTCCTTGAACATGATTTCCGCGATGTGATGGGTAGTATCGAGTCCCACCATGTCGAGCAGCGTCAGCGGGCCCATCGGATAGCCGCAGCCCAGCTGCATCGCCTTATCGATGTCGGGAACGCTGCCGACGCCGCGCTCCACGGCGCGAATCGCATCGAGCAGGTACGGCACGAGCAGCAGATTGACGATAAACCCGGAGGTATCCTTGGCGGCGACGGGCTCTTTGCGGAGCGAGGCCGCGAACGCGAATGCGCGCTTGAAGGTCTCTGCGGACGTCGTGACGGTGCGCACGACCTCGACCAGGGGCATGAGCGGCACGGGATTGAAGAAGTGCAGCCCGACGAACCGGTCGGCGCGCTTCGTCGCCGCCGCCATCTCCGCGATGGTGAGGCTGGAGGTGTTCGACGCAAAGATCGTCCCCGCCCCACACAGGCCGTCCAGCTCCAGGAACAGCATGTTCTTCAAGGCGAGGTCTTCGGTGATCGCCTCGATGATGATGTCCGATTTCCGGAGGTCCGGGACGGCCGTCGTGAACGTCACGCGCGTGAGAATCTCGTCGCGATCCGCGGCCTGGAGCTTCCCCTTCTCGACGAACTTGCCGAGCGACTTCTCGATGCCTGCCCGCCCGCGATCGAGGATGTCCTTCGATACGTCACGCACGATCGTTTCATAACCGGCGGTGGCCGCGACCTGCGCGATCCCGCTGCCCATGAGGCCACACCCCAGCACGCCCACGCGTTTCACGTCGGCCATCGCGCTCCTCAGCTTCTCGGTTTCGGGCGGGGATTCTCGAGGGCTTTGCGCACTTCTTCGGCGATGCGTACGAAGGCCTGCGCGCCGGGCAGGGCGCCCTGGTTGGAGGACGACCGGATGTCGCCGCGCTCGAGCCGGTCGAGCACCTGCTCCAGGGCGATCTGCATGCGCTCGTTGGCTCCGCGATACGTGCGGGCGATCATGGCGCCGCCGATCGTCAGACCAACGCCGGGGACGAGCATCAGGAGCTGCGCGAGTGCGAGCGACGGAGCAATGAGCGCGGTTGCCCCCGTGAGGCCCCACCCGAGCACCGCCAGCACGCTGCCTCCGGAGATGCGTTTGGTGCGCTGCTGCCTGATATCCGCCTCGAGCCGCACCAGGCAGAACCCCGGCTCGAGCTGGATGACCTGACCGGAGATCTCCTCGGCCTGGGCGAGTGAGTAGCGGCGCTTGCCGGCCAGGGCACGCTGAATCGAGGCGAAGGCCCCCGCCTTCGGCTCCCAGGACGTTCGGTCGGCGTAGTGCCGTTTGGGCTGCAACAGCGCTTCTTCCGTCATCCAGCGAGTCAAGGCGCGCTCGACGGTCGCGCGATCACCCGGAACCACGCGGTGCGCGACGATGGACCGCGGACCCGTCAGCCACGCCCACGTTCCGGTCGCGACGTCCGGCGTGATTCGCGTCTGCTCCTCGAGCATCGCCTGGCGGAGGTAGCGATCGGGGATGCCGACGTCCTTGCCGAGCGCCAGGACCTCGGTGCTCGTGAGCCCGTCGCCGACGTCATGCTCGCCGGCCTGCAGCTCGGCGGCGCGCTTGATGATGCGTTCCAGCGCTTCCTGACTGATGAGATCCTGCCCCATCAAGCCTTCGCCTTCTCTTTATCCCCGGGCACCGGAAGCCGCTCTCCGGACGTCCGCTCAGGAAGTGCGCGGCTGCTCGAGTCTGTGATCCGATCCATGAAGCCCTTGAGCAGATCGATCGGGATGGGGAAGATCGTCGTCGAATTGTTTTCCGACGCGATTTCGTTGACGGTCTGCAGGTAGCGCAGCTGAATCGCGGCCGGCTCCTTGCCGATGATGTGCGCGGCTTGCGCGAGCTTCTCCGCCGCCTGCAGCTCGCCCTCGGCGTTGATGACTTTGGCCCGCCGCTCGCGCTCGGCCTCGGCCTGACGGGCCATCGCCCGCTTCATCTCCGGCGGCAGATCGACGTCTTTTACTTCGACGGCCGATACCTCGATCCCCCAGTCTTCCGTGCGCGTATCGATCGTCTGGCGCAGGATCGCGTTGATTTTGTCGCGATTCGCGAGCAGCTCGTCCATTTCCGTCTCACCCAGCACCGACCGCAACGTCGTCTGCGCGAGCTGGCTCGTGGCGTAGAGGTAATTTTCCACTCCCACGACGGCCTTGTCGGGCGTCTTCACGCGCATGTACAGGACGGCATTGACCTTGATGGAGATGTTGTCGCGCGTGATCACGTCCTGCGGCGGGACGTCGATCGCCATCACGCGCAGCGACACCTTCTGCATACGTGCCAGCACCGGAGGGAGAAAGATCAGCCCGGGTCCCTTGGTGGGTCGCAGCCGGCCGAGCAGGAAGTACACGCCGCGCTCGTATTCACGCAGGACGCGCAGGCCCGAAAAGAGATAGAGTGCGATCACACCGATCGCCCCGAGGAGGATGTTGGTCACAAGGCTTCGACGATCACCGCCGCCCCCTGCCCGCCGCCGATGCACGCCGAGCCCAGCCCAAACCGCTTCTGCTCCCGGCGCAGCGCGTGCAGCAAGTGAATCGTGATGCGCGTGCCGCTCGCCGCCAGCGGATGACCGATGGCGATCGCTCCACCGCAGGCGTTCGTGCGGGTGCGATCGAGGCCGAGCTCGCGCTCCACCGCCAGGTACTGCGGCGCAAACGCCTCGTTCACTTCGACGAGATCCATCTGCTCGAGTTTCAGCTTCGCCTTCTCGAGCGCCTTGCGCGCGGCGGGAGCCGGCCCGATGCCCATGTGCTTCGGCTCGACGCCGGCCACGGCCCACGCGACCAGCCGGCCCAGCGGCTTCAATCCGTGCGCCTTCGCGTATTCCTCACTGGCCAGCACGGTCGCCGCGCCGCCGTCCGCGATGCCGGATGCGTTGCCCGCGGTCACGAGGCCGTCCTTCTTGAAGTAGGGCTTGAGCGCGCTGAGGATCTCGAGCGTCGTGTCGGGGCGCATGTGCTCGTCGGCGCGAAACTCGACTTCCTTCCCCTTCACCTTGATCGTGACGGGCACGACTTCGTCCTGGAAGGCGCACGCGTCCCACGCCTGCTTGGCCCGCTGCTGTGACAGGACGGCGACTTCGTCCACCTCCTTGCGCGTCAGCTTGTACTTCTCCGCCAGGCTCTCGGCGGTCTCAGCCATGGAGAGGCCGCACTGCGGGTCCTTCAGGGATTCCCACAGCAAGTCTTCGAGTGGCGCCGGGCCGAGGCGCAGTCCCCAGCGCGCGCCGCGCACGACGTGCGGCGCCTGGCTCATCGACTCGGCGCCGCCGGCCAGTATGGCCTCGGTTTCGCCAAGGAGGATCAGCTGCGCGCCCTGCGTGATCGCCTCGAAGCCGGAGCCGCACAGCCGATTCACCGTGACCGCCGGCGTCTCGATCGGCAGGCCAGCCTTGAGCCCCACGTGGCGGGCCATGTAAATGGCGTCCGCCGAGGTCTGGAGCGCGTTGCCGAACACGACGTGACCGAAGTCGCTCGCGGGAACGCCGGAGCGCTGGATAGCATGCCGCGAGGCCGCCGCGCCCAACTCGATGGCCGACAAGTCCTTCACAGAGCCGCCGAAGGACCCGAATCCCGTCCGTACACCCGACAGGAAGACGACGTCTTTGGTGGCGCCCTGGGTTTTCATGAGAGAAACTCCATCATAAGTGGGCGGAATATGAGCTTGCAGTCGGTGCGACGGTAGGTCGTTAGGGCAAAACACGAGCGGCGGATGGGATTGTTCCCCATCCGCCGCTCGTGTTTTCGGGCGCCCGCGTCTCAGCGCGCGCGCATCACCGCACGATGTCTACCCAGCCGGCCTCGTTAGCCACAACGGCGAGGCTGCCGAGCCTGTCGAACGCGATATGACGCGGGAGCCCGCCCGGCTCCAGCGTACCGACGGACTCCAGCGTGTGAGCATCCAGCATCGCGATTTGCCCCGCGGTCCGCAGGCTGGCGTACACGACACTCTGATCGGGAGTCAGCGCGACCTCGTCCACCGGCGTCGCGAATTTCCGTCGCACGATCTGTCCGGTCGGCAGATGGACGAGATCCAGCCAGCCGTGCTCGTTGCCGCTATACAGCCGCCTCCCGTCGTGCGAGATCGCCACGCCGAGCGGTTGGCCGCCCAATTCATAGCGACGGACGATGGCAAGGCTACGGGCATCCAGTTCGAGGATACCGCCCGCTTTCCAGGTCGGTACGTACACGCGATTGCCCGCAGGGTGGACCGCCAGCTCAGTGCACGCCTGAGGGAGGGCAACGCACCGGACCACGCGGCCGCCGTTGTCCGACAGCGCGCAGGCACACAGGCGGTCGAGATTGGTGGTGACGTACAGGGTTCGGCCATCGGGCGCCAACGCGGCGCCCAGCGGGTCGCCTTCCATGGCGATCCCGCCGGTGCGGCGTCCCCACGCCAGATCGACGACGGCGACGTCTTTCGTGAACTGGTTCGTGACCCAGGCGCGGTCACCGGATGGTGCGAGGACGATGCGCGTGGGTGCGACGCCGACGGGTAGAGCGCCCATCTCGCTGAGTGGCTCGAGCCGCAGGCGCTGGAGCACGGCGGCGTGCGTGCGTGTCAGCCAGCCCGTCCCATCAGGCGTGACGGAGACGTCGAAGGGGTACCCGCCGATCTGTAGTCGTGCCGCCAGGACGCCCCGAGGCTTGCTTGCCTCGATAACCGGAGTGGGCGCCGCACGACGGAGGGTCAAGGGACTCGTCTGGCGCTGGGCCGTCGCCTGCACGTGCGGCCGCAGCGCCAGCTCCGGCATGCCGCTGTCCTTCCAGATCGTGCGGAACCGCAGAATCGCGCCCGCAACGCCGCCGCGCCGCACGCACGACCACGGCTGCCCCATGAGGCGCCGGACCAGCCGGTAGCAGGTGGCGGGCTCGAGGTGTGACTCGCGCGCCAGCGCGAGCAGTGACGCGCCCGTCTGCTCCGACTGGAGGACCCAGTAGAAGAGGCGCGTCCACCCGGCGAGCTCCTCGAGCGGCGGAAGGCTGGCGCGCCGCAGGGTCCGGGCAACCTGATGGCGAGTGCGCAGCCCTACGAAGGTGGCGACGTCGCCCGCAGCGGGGAGGAGACCGTTCTTGCACGCCAGCACGTCGAGCACAGCGCGTGCGTCACCCGATAGAGAGGGAATGGCGACGTTCAGGATTTTCGCTAACGGAAGCGGTGGCACGACCACCTCATCCCTTCGCAGGACGAAACTAAGTGCTAGCTGTACCCCGCGAATAATCGGAGGGTCTATCAACAAACTCTCAAATCAGCGCGCTCACTGCCTTTGCCACCGCCCGTGTGCTGGCGCTGCCCCCGAGGTCAGGAGACCGAACGTCCGCCGTAAGCGCCGCGCGCACCGCCCGCTTGAGGTCAAGCGCGGCGTCGGGATGGCCAAAGTGCTCGAACATCAAACCACCCGTCAACATGGCCGCCATGGGGTTCGCGACGCCCTTGCCGGCGAGCGACGGCGCCGAGCCATGCACCGGCTCGAACAGCGCCCGGCGGCTGCCGGGGTGCAGGTTTGCGCTGGCGGCGAGGCCGAGCCCCCCCACCAGCCCCGCGCCGAGATCGGAGAGGATGTCTCCGTAGAGGTTGTTCGTCACGATGACTTCGAAGCGCTGCGGCTCACGCACCAGCTCGAGGGCGAGGGCGTCGACGTAGCGGTGCTCGGCGGCGACGTCCGGGTATTCCCGAGAGACGGCCTTGAACTTCTCCTGCCAGATCTTGTGCGTGGGAATCGCGTTCGCCTTGTCACTCATCGTCACGCGATGCTTGCCATGCGCCTGGGCCCACGCGAAGGCGGCCCGGATGATCCGCTCGACACCTTTCCCCGTATTCACTTCTTCCGCGACAAACTCGTCGCCGGACGCATGCCCGCGTCCGAGATATTGGCCTTCGGTGTTTTCGCGAAAAATGACGAAATCGATAGCATTTTGATGACGGAGCGGCGTCAGGTCGGGGTGCAGCAACTCCACCGGCCGAAAATTGACGTACAGATCGAGCTTGAATCGCAGGCCGAGCAGAATGTCTCGCGCGTGCTCGTTGCCGGGGACACGCGCATCACCCAGCGCGCCGAGGAAAATCGCATCGACATCCTCCTGGAGGTGGCGAAGTGCGGCGTCCGGCAGCGTTTCACTGGTCTTGAGGTAGTGATCGGCAGAATAGGGCAGGCGTTCCCAGTGGAGCGCGAGTCCGTGCTTCGCGGCGAGACGGTCGAGAACGGGAATCGCAGCCTCGGTCACCTCCGGCCCGATTCCATCTCCAGCAATTACGGCAACTGTGAATTCCCTCACTCGAATCCAGTGGGGCGCCCGCATGCCAGGCAGTACGCCCAACCGACGTCCAGCGCGCCGCCACAACCGGGGCACTTGAGCTCGCCCTCCTGCGGCTGCCCGCAGTGCGGGCAGAAGCGCGCGTCGCGCTTCGCCGGCAGGACGCCGCCGCAATACTCGCACTGATTCGCGCTGAGCGCGTCTTTCGGCTTCGGTGCCCGGAACGCGGCCCGCGGAGCGAAGGGCACGGGGACGGGATTCTCGCCTGTCGTGTCCAGCAGCTCTTCATCTTCTGCAGCGCTGGACGGCGCATACGCCCGATCGGCGTGGAGCACGCGCTCGGCGGCGCGGCCGTTCACCATCACTTGCGCGTCGGGAAACGTCCGGAAGTACGCCGGGTCGGGGTTGACGCCCGAGATCTCGCGCTGCATCGCTTCGCGCACGTTCTCGGGTTCGAGCTGTACGTAGCTGCGCTCGCCGGCGAGCAGCCGCAGCACCGCCATCTCGTAGTCCTGGTGGGTCGCCACGTTGAGCCGGGAGCGGTTGGAGCGATACGGCACCAGCCGCTCGTACACGTCGGACGCGGGGAAGGGAACGGCGACGCGCGTCTCGCGCGCCAGCGCCGCGACGAGCAGAGAGAAGAGTCGGTCTAGTTCGTCCACACGAATTTCACAGGCTGAAGCCTGTGCTCGGCCAACACTGTCCTTAAGGACAGTGACTGCCGAGCGCACCCTTCAGGGTGTGAATACACGTTATGCACCATTTCTCCAGGCCGTCATCCAGCGGTCGTACAGCACTGGCACGACGCCGCCTTGCTGCAACACTTCCACACCGGAGGGATCGCGGTAGGCCTTGCGGTAGAACACGTGGGTGACGCCGGAATTGATGATCAGCTTCGCACACATTACGCAGGGCGAGGCGCTCACGAACACGACCTTGTCGCGCACGCTGCCGGGCGCTTTCACGAGCGCGTTCATCTCCGAATGAATGCAGCCACAATTGCCCGGCACCGCGGAGTCACACTTGTTGGGGAGGCCGCGTGCATTGCCGTTGTAGCCGATCGCGAGGACGTTCTCGAGGCGCTGATCGGTGACGACGGTCCCCACCTGTAGGCGCGCACAGGTCGAGCGCTTGGCCAGCTCTTCCGCCATGCGCATGTACACCTCGTACAGCGGAATCCGATCGACACTCACCGATTGATCGGCGGCTAACACGTGGTCCTTACTTGATCCGCTCATGCAGCTCCTTGTCGGGGTCGAAGTCCAGGTACTTGCCGCGGGCGCGCTGCTGGGCGAGCCAGGTGTCGAATCCCGAGGGAATGAGGCCGTTGGAGCGCTCCTGCTTGTCGGCGGCGCGGATCGCCAGGGCGTTCGCGTATTCGTTCTTCACGTGCTCGTTATGGCCACGCACCCAGCGCCATTCCACAGTATGGGCGGCATCGACCTGATCGAGCTTCTGCCAGAGGTCGGCGTTCTCGAGCGCGCCCGTTTTGCGGCGCCAGCCGCGAGCCTTCCAATCCCTGCGCCACTCCTTCATGCCTTTGACCAGATACTCGGAGTCGGAGACGAAGTGCACGAGCGCGTGACGCCATTGGCGCCGAATCCATTCCAGCGCCGCAATGGCGCCCGCCAGCGCCATCTTGTTGTTCGTCGTTTGCGGCGAGCACTCGTAGAAGTCCCAGCGCGCCACGCTGTCCCCCGCCGGCGCCTCGATCAATGCCGCGTTGCCGCCCCGGCTCGGCTTGGTGGAATCGTTGCCGAGGCAGCTTTCGTCGGCATGCACCAGCACGAACGGGGTCGTCACGGCTGAATGACCACCGGAATATCGGTATGCAGCAAGATCTCCTCGGCGTGCGAGACCGTCACGTCGCTGCGGCGTCCCGACCCGACATGGGCGCCCGCAAACAGCGCATCGCACTGGGTGCGCTCGATCACGCGCGCGACCGCCGCGCCGGGCGTGCCCGGCTCGATGTGCGTGACGTAGGCGACGCCTTGCAGCGACAGCATGGCTTCGGCCTCGCCGATGACCATCGTGCCGACGGCTGGATCGATCGTCGCGTGAATGACGTGCACCGTGCTGTGCGTGACGCTGGCGAAGCGCGCCACCAACTCCAGCGCGCGCTGCGCCGTCTCGCGCCCGTCGTAGGCCACCGCGCAGGCGCTCATCGGCGACGGCTTGCTGGCGCACACGATCACGGTCCGCTCCGCGATACGGATCAACGACGACACGGTCTTGCCAAGTACATCCGCGGGCGACGAGCGGCCGCGCCGGCCTACCAGCACCGTGTCCACGTCACGCGCGAGCGCGGCGAGCTCGGCATCGGGGTCGCCGTGCTTGAGGACCGTCTCTACCGCGAGACCGGCATCCTTGACCCGCTCCTGCGCCCGCTGCAACAGCTCCCCGGAATCGGACGCCCGGCGCCCGAGGCCATGCGTCTCTTTCACGTGCGCGACGACGAGCCTCGACTTGAAGCGATGACCCAGCATGACCGCCTGCTCCAACGCTTCGTCGGCGCTCGGGCTGCCGTCCAGGCCGATCAGCAGGCGTGTGAACACGGCGGGTGACGGTGCTCAGGGGAGCACCGCGAAGCTCTCCAGGTCGCGCAGCCGGAACGTCAGGAGCTCGCCGGTCATCGGCAGCCGCCCTGCCAACACGTCGTCCCGCCCGCTCGTTTCAAGACGCTCGGCCACGACGACATATTCGGTCCCCCGCCGCCGCAGCGCTACCCGGAGATGCTGCCGCACCGCGCGCTCCAGCGCATCCAGGGCGTCGGGGCTCAGGGCGCGGTACTCGGGGATTGCCGGCACAAGCCGTCAGCGCACCGCGATCGCGCCCGGCACGCCCCGCGCGAGGCGACCGATCCGCACCGCGGCCGGCGTCCCTTCACGCTGCAGCGCCGCGAGCAGGGTGTTCGCGCGATCGGGGTCGACGGCGATCAGCAGCCCTCCCGACGTCTGCGCGTCGAACAACAGCACGCGCATCGCTGCCCCGACGCCGGGATCGAACGTTACGTGCGGCGCCAATGCCTCGCGGTTCCGGTTGGTACCACCGGGAATCGCCCCTCGTTCGGCGAGCTCGACAGCCTTGGGGAGCAGCGGCACGGCCGCGGCGTCGATCTCAGCGGACACGCCGCTCGCCGCCAGCATGTTGTGCAGGTGGCCCAGCAGGCCGAAGCCCGTCACGTCAGTCGCCGCGTGCACGCCTCCGCCGGTGGCACGCATGGCGCGCGCCGCGCCCGCATTGAGGGTGGTCATCGATTGCACCGCCGGCGCGATTTCGGCGGCCGTGGCAAGGTCGCGCTTCAACGCGGTGCTGAGGATGCCGGTCCCGATCGCCTTGGTGAGCACCAGCGCGTCGCCCGCGCGCGCGCGCGCCAGCGTCACGATACGGTTGGGATGCACCTCGCCGATGGCGACCATCCCGTACTTGGGCTCGGGATCGTCGACCGAGTGGCCGCCGAGCACGAATGCCCCGGCTTCGCGCGCGATGTCGGCGCCGCCGCGCAGGACTTCCCCCAGCAGATCGTAGGGCAGCGTGTCGCGCGGCCAGCCGACGAGATTGAGCGCGAGCAGCGGCGTGCCGCCCATCGCGTACACGTCGGAGAACGCGTTCGCGGCGGCGATCCGCCCGAAGTCATACGCGTCGTCGACGATCGGCGTGAAGAAATCGACGGTCGCGACGATCGCGCGGTCCGGCGTCAACTGGTACACGGCGGCGTCGTCCCGCGTCGAGGCATCGACCAGGATGCGTGGATCAGTCAGGGTCGGCACGTGGCGCAAGACCTGCGCCAACTCGGCGGGGCCGAGCTTGCAGGCTCAGCCGGCGCCGTGCGAGTAGCTCGTAAGACGCACGATAGCTTGCGTGGACATCGTGCGCGGAAGATGGGGTGAACTACTGCAGAACGGCAACCTCGGCTGGGATCCGGCTCAGGTCCCGATATGCGAAGCGGATAATGCCGTCACGGTCGAGGACAAAGTACAAGGGCGTGCCCCATTGGCTGAACGCGCGACTCGCGTCCCGCCACGCGTCGGCGTAGACCGGGAAACTGAGTTTCTCGTTCTTCAGGAACTGTTGCAGGCCACCGGTCAGGCGCTCATCCGTCGTAATCGTCACCACGGAAATCCCTTCCCGGCGTAGCCGCGCAGTCACGCGCTCGAGCGCGGGGAGCTCCTCCTTGGATGGTCCACAGTAACGAGACCAGAAGGCGACGAACGTGACGCGACCGCGCCTGAGCGTATCGAGCGGCACCGTCAGGTTGCCGGCGGCCTCGAGACGCACCCCTGGTGGGATCCGCCGGCTCATCGCTACCTCCAGGAGCCGTCGACGCATCTCGTTGCGGCCGCTCTCGACGAGCTGGGACCACGCAGCCGAGTCGACTCGGGTTCCCATGACTTGGGCGGCCGAGTCCCGGGTCCACCCGTCCATCGCCGGGTCCGCGGCGACGAGCGCAAGGAGTCGCAGCGCGCCCGCGGTGTCCCCAGTGGACCGCTCGAGTCGCGCGACGCGTCGAAACAATCCGACATCCCAGCCGTCGCGCACGGCAAGCTTGAGCGTGTCGAGGCCCGCCGCGGTGTGGCCGCTCGCCAGGAGAGCCTCACCCAGTGCGACCAGGACTTCGCGTGTGCGCTCGGCATCGACGACGCGCTGCTCCACAACGGTGCGTTCCAGAGCGCGCCGTTCGTCGTTGCGCGCCGCCAGTCCACCAAGCTGCTGGCGCAGCAGTCGCATACCTTCCTCGCGCAGGCCAGGAACGGAGGTGAATGCGGTAGCAATCGCGGTGGAGTCAGCCGGATCCCTGGGGCGCCAATGCCCGGCCCAGCGAACCACCGCCGCCGAATCAGCCACATGCAGGGCTGTCTGCCAGCCAATGACCAGGAGGTTGCCATGAGCCGGACCCGCCTCGTCCCAAAGCCGATCGAGATCGGCCAATGCCCGAAGGGAGTCCTTGTCTTGCCACGCGCGGTTGGCTATGGCGAGCGCGCGGTTCTGGACGGCGAAAGGCGATGCGGGCGCCTCGCGTTGCAGCCGTTCCCTCCAATGCTTCTCGAGAGCGGAGTCCCGCACCTGCAACGCGTACCAAAACATGAAGCCGAGCTCATCGGCCGAGAGCACCGCGCGCGATGCGAGGCGCCGATGAAACGCGTTCAGGCGGGCGTGATGATTGGCCCGCGCGCTGTCGAGGTACGCGCCGCCGAGCACATTCTCTTCGTAGAACAAAAGGGTCGACCAACTCTCCACGCGGTCGGGATATAGCGCCGCAGCTTGCCGCGCGGTCTCATAGCCGAGCTCCCAGTTTCTGCCCATCAGGTCGTTCTCGCGCTGACGCAGCGCTTCGAACGTGGGCCGGCCCAGACTGTCGTGCAGCACCAGCTCCCAGAGACGCCGCCGGTTCGCATCTACGGTCTGACCCTCAAGATCCTCTACGGCGAACACGGCATACACGACTGAATCCGGGAGCGTGAGCGTCGCGTGAAAGACGCCGTCGCCAGCTGGTCGCAACTCTCCGACGACAATCTGACGGGTCTCGTTGTTGTACGACTGGTCGTGGCGGCTGCGATACCGCGCTCGCAGAACGAGGCGGTCCCGGCGCTGCAGCGTAGCCGGTGCCTGGTAGCTCACTTCGATGGGCTGTCCGCGGCGCGGCGCCGCGGGGATGAACGTCAGCTCGCCCTGGATGTCGCCCGCCGTCAGCGTTGCGGTAGGCCAGGCGAACCACAGACCTGCGCCGGCGGCAAGAACGAGGCCTATTGCTGCGGCGACGCGCCAGCGGAGTTGCGCCACCGGCGGGTCGGCGAGCGGGAGAATGACGTGCTCGTTTGCGGCGAGTCGCTCGTGCACACGTTTGAGGAGCTCAGGAGACGCCGCTGCTGTCGGCAGCCGATCGACGCCCATCTTCAGATCGTGGATCCACGAGTCGCTCACGTCCCACCTCCCAACGCTCGGCGCAGCGCGCGCATGGCACGGTGCAAACGCACTTCGCTCGTCCCCGTGCGGATACCAAGCAGCCGCCCGATTTCCGCGTGTGCGAATCCCTCGATTTCCTTCAGCACGAACACCACCCGCAGGTCGTGAGGCAGGGCCGCAAGCCCCCGTTCGAGATCCCAGCACGCCTCGGGTGTTGCCGGCGCGGCGGGCTGCTCGCCCGCAAGGTCGAGAGCGACCTCGTGCCGTCGGGTCTGACGCCGAACCCGGTCCAGGGCCAGCCGTACGGTCACGGTGCGCAACCACGCTGTGAAGCTTCCTCGCTCGCTGTAGCGGCGAACCGCCACGGGCAAACCCACGAACAGGTCCTGCACTACGTCCTCCGCATCGGCGGCAGATCCCGTTACCCGACGCGCGAGGTTCAAGAGGGCGCTTGCGTGCCGGTGGAAGAGGGCATCCAGCGCGTCCAGATCACCGGTGGACAAGCGCCGTACGAGCGCCGTGTCGTCGGAGCGTTCATGCGTGAATGGAATCGACGGCTCTGGTGCTGGCACAGCGGTCTCTAGAGAAAACGTGTGGCGGTGAGGAAACCTTACAGTGCGAAGATAGCTACGAAAGACGCCAGGCGAGCAGGGCTCCGGCCATGAGGAAGCGGACGAGATCTCCAAACTCGACGGCGACGAACACCAACCTTCGTCGCGGCGCCTGTGCCGTGGTTAGCCACTGCACCGGGACGGTCGCGAGCAAACCCACGAGGAGAAACACCAGCCACCACTGCCCACTCCCAAGCGAATCAAACCACAGCGATGCAAAGAGGGTCAGAATCGCGGCCTCTAGAACCCTCCAAACAAGCAGCGAAACTGAGACATGGATCATCCGACCCTGACCGGGTGAGCGTAACGCAAGCGTCGCTCCGATTTCGGTCCCTATCGTGGCCATCAAGAACCAAACCGCCACGACTATCCAGGCGAGTACTAACCTTCCAAGCGTCACGCTAGCGCGACTGCTTGTATCCCGGACCCCTGAGGCCGCGGCCCGGGCGCGCGCTGGTGAGCTGCCCCTTCCTCAATACCATTTGCCCGTTCACCAGCACGTACTCGATGCCCACCGATGTCTGATGCGGCTTTTCAAAGGTCGCGCGATCGATCACGATCGCCGGATTGAAGACGGTGATGTCGGCGTACATCCCGGGCCGCACCAGGCCGCGATCGGCGAGGCCGACGCGCTGCCCGGCCAGCGACGTCATCTTCCGCACCGCGAATTCGAGCGGGAACAGCTTCAGATCGCGCGAATAGTGGCCGAGGATGCGCGGGAACGTCCCGTACGCACGCGGGTGCGCCGACTGCGTGCCGAGCGGCCCATCAGGCGCGACGCCGCCGAAGTCGGTGTTCACCGCGACCCACCATTGCTTCATCCCCGCCTGCACGTCCTGCTCGTTCATCACCGCATACACCGCATCGGTGCGGTGGCCGCCCTCGGCGAGCACGATGTCGAAAACCGTCTCCACCGGGTCGCGATGACGGGCGGCTGCGATTTGGGCGATGGTCTTGCCCTGCAGGTAACGCAGCGAGTCCTGGAACGTCCCCGTGATCAACACGCCCTCGCCGCCGCCTGCGGCCGAGTAAAAGCTCTCGGTCCGGGGGTTGAGGATCTCGGCGTGCAGGCGCGCGCGCGTAGCCGGGTCGCGCAACCGCACCAGCAACGAATCCCAGCCGCCGCTCTCGGCCCACGTGGGGATCGAGGCATCGAGCGACGTCGCCGCGCGGATGTAGGGGTACTGATCGGCGGTAACATCCAGACCCGCCGCCCGCGCCGAATCGATGCGCGCCAGCACGTGCGCCATTTTCCCCCAGCTGCGGCGGCCCGACAGCTTGAGGTGCGACACTTCCGCCGAGATGCCGGCCTGTCGCGCGATCTGGAATACCTCATTGAGGGCGTCGTCGATCTGCTCGCCCTCGTTGCGCATGTGCGACGCGTAGATACCGCCATGCCGCTGCGCGGCCCGGGCGAGCGCCACGAGCTCATCAGTCTTCGAATAGCTCGCCGGCGCGTACTCGAGAGCGGTCCACACGCCGAGCGCGCCCTGCTCCATCAGCGTGTCCACGATCGCCGCCATGTGCGACAGCTCGGCCGGGGTGGGGGCGCGGTCTTCATTCCCCATGACCGCAAGCCGCAGCTGCGTCGCTCCCACGAACGTGGCGATGTTGAGCGCCGATCCCTGCCGTTCCAGCTGCGCGAAATAGCCATTGAGATCGCGCCAGTCCTCCCGGTAGTGCCACTTCTTCATGGCATCGGAGTCACCCATGACCAGCTGGTCGGTGAGGGGGGCGACCGAGCCACCTTCGCCCGTCACCTCGGTCGTAATGCCCTGCGTGACTTTCGAGAGGACGCGGTTGTCGATGAGGACATTGATCTCCGACTGGCCCATCATGTCGATGAACCCCGGAGCGACGACGAGACCGCCGACGTCCAGCGTCTCCCGCGCCACGGCCGTTCCGAGGAATCCGACGGCCGCGATGCGATCGCCGCTGATCGCGACGTCACCGCGGTACCGCGGATTGCCGCTGCCATCGATGATCCAGCCGTTCTTGAGGATCAGATCGTACGGCCCGTCGCTGCGGCCCGGCCCGCCCATGCCGCATGCACTGACCAGTGAGAGGAACAACAGATAGCCGATAGCCGATAGCCGATAGCTCATTTCCATGTGGCTCTCAGGGAATCCGGCCGGATCAGCCGGCCGCGGATCATGACCATCGCAATGTTGCGTGTAACGGCGATGTTGCGGGTGGGGTCGCCGTTCAGGACCACGAGGTCCGCAACTTTGCCGACCGTGAGCAGGCCGAGAGAATCGGCGCGCAGCAGTTGCGCCCCACGGCGGGTCGCCGCGGTGATCGCCTCGAGCGGGGTCAGGCCCGCCGCGACCAGTAACGACATCTCTTCGTGCAGCGAGTAGCCGGGAATGAGGAGCTGATTGGCGGCGTCCGAGCCGGCGGCGATCGTGCCTCCCGCGCGTTTGTACTCGCGCACAAACTGATCCTGCCGCTTGCGGGCGCGGCGGAACGCGTCAAAGTCGCTGGAGCGCCATCCGGTGCGGCGCAACAGACTCGGCACGCTGCGCACGCTTGCCGCGTTTTCCGGCACGTCTTCCATGCCGGGACGCGTGAGCAGGATCGGGTTGTCGAGCCGCGACAGCATGTCGTGGACGACGAGCGTCGGCACGAGCGCCACCTTCGTTTGCGCGAGCGCGCGGGCCGTGCGGGCGACGGTACTCGAATCGAGCGACGCCCAGCCCTTCTCTTCCGTCGTCCAGCCCGACAGAAACGAGTTATGCGCAACGGCGTACTGCGGGTTTCCGGTCGCGGCTTGCACCACGCCGGCCATGTGCTCGATCGAGACGACGCCCGCGCGCGCCGCGGTCAGCGCATCGGTCTTGCCGAGGTGCGCCGCGACGGGCAAACGCAGCTTGACCGCTTCGTCCATGAGCGGCCGCAGCAAAGCCGGCGTGATCTTCGTGTAGATCTTGAGATAATCCACGCCCGCAATGGCATGCTGATCCACGGCACGGCGTGCCTGGTCCGCAGTGGCGATGCCGGTCGCGTTGGGGTAGGTCGTGGGCACGCCGTCGATCATCGCGCCGGCCACCCACATCCGCGGACCGAAGATCGACCCCAGGTTCATGTCGTTTTTCAAGGCGACGACGGAGTCGGTGGCGCCGTGCAGATCGCGCACGGTGGTGACGCCCCACGCGAGGTAGCGCCGCGCCGCCCAGCGCTCGACGTGCGCGTGCGAATCGATCAACCCCGGGATCACGGTCTTGCCCACCAGATTGACGCGCTCGGCGTTGCGGGGAATCGGGATTTCGTTGACGCGCGCGACGGCCTCGATGTGGCCGTTGCGGATGATGATCAGCGCGTCCTGTTTCGGCTCGCCGCCCGCACCGTCGATGAGCGTCGCGCCCTCGAGCGCGACGACGTGGTCTTTTGATGGGAGAAGCTTGCCGCAGCCGGCGAGCAATAGGAGCAGCAGCGTGCCGACTGCCTGCCCTGAGCGAAGCGAAGGGTGTCGACGTGTGACGTTCATTTCGGATCTGCGGAAGTATGATCGTGCAAGATTCGCCAACGGTCGCCCTGTTTCTGAAGCACCAATGTGAACGGGCCGCTGGCGACGACCGAGTCGCGGCGCGTCAGCTTGAAGCGCGCCGTCGCGTAGGCGAAATCGGGTGTCAGCACGCGCACGTGCAGCTCGTCGAATGAGAGCGAGTCGCGCGATTTCCCGGGCGCAAAGTAGTTCGCCTGGTAGCGATCATACAGCGCTTGCCAGCCATACTGCACGTGACCGGC
>DASPXD010000220.1:0-2236 GCA_035637435.1 Gemmatimonadales bacterium | reverse complement strand
TGCGTACGCGCGCACACAGGATGGCCGTGTGCACCGCGCCGGCGGCTATGGCTGGCAGCTCGGCGACGAAGGGGGCGGTTACTGGCTGGGGCGGCGTGCCCTCGCGGCCGCGGCACGCGCGCAGGACGGCCTCGAGGAATCTTCGACGCTGCTCGAGCGACTCCTGGTCGCGCTGGGCCTACAGACCTTCGACGACTTGATCCGTTGGACCGCGACGGCGACGCCCGCACAGGTCGCCGCCTTGGCGCCCCACGTCCTGAATGCGGCGCGCGAAGGTGAAATCGTGGCGCAGCGGATCGTCGCGGACGGCGCGGTCGAGCTCGCGCAGCTGGTCCGCATTTTGACGCGGCACTTTTCGGGCACCGAGCCGATCAAGATGGCGACGATTGGCGGATTGCTTCGACCTGGGTCGCCGCTGCTCATGGCGTTGCGCACCAGTCTCGCGGCAGAGCTACCGCGCGCGCGTTTGTCCGAGAGTGGCAGCGCGGTGGATGCGCCCGCCGGCGCGCTGCGTCTGGCGGCGGAGTTACTCAGCAGGAAGTAAGTAACGCGCTTAGGGCGTTGCCTGACTCCTCACACGGCTGTGCTTGTACCCATAGCCAGCATACAAGCCCAACCCGATAGTCAACCACACCCCGAACCGGATCCATGTCTCCAGCGGCAGCCCGAGCATGACATACACGCACAGCACCGCCGAAAGCGGCGCGACGACGTAGACCCAGCGCACCCGGAACGGACGGGGCCGGGCTGGATCGGTGAAGCGCAGCACGAGCACGCCGGCGGAGACGAGCGCGAACGCGAACAACGTCCCGATGTTGGTGAGATTGTACGTCTCGTTAGCGTCACCGATCAGGGCCCACAGGGCCACGAAGACACCGGTGACGATCGTGGTGATGTAGGGGACGCGGCGGTTGGCCGAGATCTTGGCGGCCCAGGGCGGGAGCAAGCCGTCGCGCGCCATCGCGAAGAAGATGCGCGGCTGTCCATACTGGAAGACGAGCAACACCGCCGACATCGACACGATCGCACCGAGCGCGACGATCCAGCCGACCGTCTTGTATCCCGCGACGTCGAGCGCCTTCGCCAGCGGGTCGGCGACCCCGAGGTCAGTGTACTTCACCATGCCCGTGAGCACGGCGCCGACGATCACGTATATCAATGTGCAGATCGCGAGCCCGACGAGAATCCCGATCGGGAGATTGCGCTGCGGGTTTTTCGTTTCTTCGGCAGCCGTAGAGATCGCGTCGAATCCGATGTAGGCGAAGAACACGATCGCCGCGCCCTGGTGGATGCCGCGCCAGCCGTTCGGTGCGAAGGGCGTGTAGTTCACCGAATTGATGTGGCTGAGACCCGCCACGATGAACAAGCCCAGCACGAGCAGTTTGATGACGACCAGGACGTTGTTGGTCCGGGCGCTTTCGCGCACGCCGAGCAGCAGCAGCCACGTGATCAATCCGACGACAAGAAACGCGGGTACGTTCACGAGAATCGGAATGCCCGCGACATGTGGCGCGCTGTCGAGCAGGCCGTGGATCGCCGGGTCCGGACTCAGCAGCGCGGTGCGATAGCCCGTCGTGAGCCAGTCGGGAAAGTGTACGCCGAAATAGCTGATGAAGGACTTGAAGTAGTCGCCCCACGAAATTGCGACGGCGACGTTGCCGACCGCGTACTCGAGGATCAGGTCCCACCCGATGATCCAGGCGATCACCTCGCCGAGGGTGGCGTAGGAATACGCGTACGCGCTCCCCGCCTGCGGAATCATCGCGGCCAGCTCGGCGTAGCAGAGGCCGGCGAGCGCGCAGCAGACCCCGAGCAGCAGGAAGGAAAACACGAGCGCGGGCCCGGCGCCCGCCCGCACCATGTGCCCCGCCGAGTCGAACTGCCCCGCGGCCGCAGTCCCGATCGCACCGAAAATTCCGGCGCCGATGACGGCGCCGATCGCCAGCATGATGAGATCGCCAGCTCCCAACACGCGCCGCAGCGACTGCGGTGTGTCCAGCTCGCTGACCAAAAGCTCCGCAATCGGCTTCCGCTTGAAGAGCTGCCTCACGCTTCCCCGACTTTCGATTGACTCTCGTGTGCTACGGATAGACGATCACGCTGGCGATGTAATCGACGTGGCGCCCGTCGCGAGTCGTGGCTGGCTTGAACAGATAGCCCATCATCCGCTCCGTGAACTCGCGCCGGTATCCCGAGTCCTTGATCGGCGGCGTTACCTCGACCCGGGTGACTCGGC
>DASPXD010000219.1:0-7721 GCA_035637435.1 Gemmatimonadales bacterium | reverse complement strand
TCGCACGCGCAGCTCGTCACCGACGTGAACGAGCTTGGCGGGCTTGGAGCGGCTGCCGTTGACGTACACCTTGCCACCACTCACCGCGGTCGCCGCCAGTCCGCGCGTCTTGAAAAAGCGCGCGGCCCAAAGCCACTTGTCCAGGCGAACCCTGTCGCCGCTCGCGTCCAAAGGCATCAGCCGACCACGACGGTGAGCTTCTGCCAGATCTTGCGCGACAACCCCGTCGTCAGGTCCTCGATTTCGTTCACTGCCTGCAGCGCGACGCCGTCTTCGAAGTTCTGCACGTACAGCGCCGCGACCTTTCCGGTGAGCGACAACATCTCGCTGCAGTAGTCGAGATAGCGGGCCAGATCCGCCGCCGACATCTCCCGCTTGCTCGGCTGGGTGCGCTCGGGGTCTTTGGTGAGCTGGTGCATGTCGATGATGTGCGCGATCGACCGCAGCTCGCGCAATGCGCGCAGCGCCCGCCGCCGCTTGATGCGCGACTCGAGCGTCGCCAGGAAGAAGATCGCCGCGCCGACGAGCACGAGGTCGTTGATCCCCGCCTCGAGCACCTGAATGAACTGCCCCATCTCAAACCCACCGGGCGGCGGCCGCAGCCGAGTCACCATGAGAGCGAGCCCAGCGACGATCACGACGGCGAGCACGGCGGTCGCGATGCGCACGGCCAGGATCGGCTTGGCGATCCACTCGGCCCGCTCGCGCGCGCGGCGCGAGATCTCGAGCAGTTGCCCACAGACGTGCCCCAGCCCCGAGTCCGGGAATCGCTCCTCGATGCGGTTCCGCAACCGCTCGATGGTGCCGACGATTTCGGCGGCGTCGAGCGCGAGGTAACTCGTCGAGCTACGGGCGACGACTGAGATAGTCCACCGCCAGGTGAGCGAGGGCGCGCACCCCTACCGGCAGCGCGGCCTCGTCGACGTAGAAGCGCGGCGAATGATTCGGCGCCACTTTGCCGGGATCGGTTCCGGGCGGCGTGATCCCCAGAAAGAAGAAGACGCCCGGAATGCGCTGCTGATAGCGGGAGAAGTCTTCCGCGGCGGTGATCGGCGGTGCGAGGGCGACGTGGCTCGTCCCCGCGACGTCACGCAGCGTGGGAAGCGCCTGCTCCGTCAGGGCGGGATCGTTGTACGTCACCGCGGCACCGGTGTCGATCGTGACGGTCGCCGATGCTCCGCCACTCTGGGCGATGGACTCGGCGGTGCGCCGCACGCGGTCGTGGATATCGCGGCGCACGCCCGAATCGAACGCCCGGATCGTGCCGATCATCACGACGCTGTCCGGAATGATGTTGTAGCGCACGCCGCCGTTGATGACGCCGACCGTGACGATGGCCGGCGCCGCGGTGACGTCGATCTGTCGGCTCGCGATCGTCTGGAGCCCGAGCACGATTTGCGACGCGATCACGACCGGATCGATGCCGGCCCAGGGGAGGGCGCCGTGTGTCTGGCGCCCGTGCACGATGATCCGAAACGCGTCGGCGCTGGCCATCGTCGCGCCGGGGCGGTAACGAATCTCGCCGGTCGGATAGGGAAAGACGTGCAGGCCGAAGATCGCCGCGGGTTTCGGGTTCTCCAACGCCCCTTCGACGATCATCTCCTCCGCGCCACCCGTCTCGCCCGCCGGCTGGCCTTCCTCGGCGGGTTGGAAAATGAACTTCACCGTGCCGGGCAATTCTTGTCGCATTCCCGCCAGCACTTCCGCGACTCCCATCAACATCGCGGTGTGCGCGTCGTGGCCGCAGGCGTGCATCACGCCAACCTCTTGGCCGTTGTAGGTCGCACGCACCTTGGATGCGAACGGCACGTCGACTTCCTCCGTCACCGGCAAGGCGTCCATATCGGCACGTAATGCGACGACGGGCCCGGGCCGGCCGCCGTGCAGCACGCCGACGACGCCGGTGTGTGCGACGCCGGTCTGCACGTCGATGCCGAGGGTGCGCAGGTGCTGCGCGACCAGCTCGGCGGTACGCGTCTCGCGGTTGGAGAGCTCGGGGTGGGCGTGGATGTCGCGGCGCCAGGCGAGGACTTTGTCCCCGACCTGCGCGGCCCGTCTGTCAACTTCGGCGTCGAGGCGGCTGGTCTGGGCTCGCAGCGAGGCAGCTGCAGCGAGTGACACGAAGGCAATCGATGCTAGTCGCATGAGACTCTCGCGCTTAAGGATTCCCGACAAGGTTAGACTCCGATATCCTCGTTCCACAACTGCGGGTGTGTCCGGATGAACTCCGTCATCAGGCGGATGCAGGTTGGATCCTTACGCACTTCGAGGGTCACGCCCCGACTTTGCAACAGGTCTTCCTCGCCGCGAAACGTCTGGTTCTCCCCGATGACGACGCGGCGAATTCCGTAAAGGAGAATCGCGCCGCTGCACATGGCGCACGGCGACAGCGTGGTATACAGCGTCGCGTCGCGATACACGGCTGCCTTTTGCCGCCCCGCATTCTCGAGCGCGTCCATCTCGCCGTGCAACACGGCGCTGCCGCGCTGCACGCGGCGGTTGTGACCGCGCCCGATGATCTTCCCCTGCGACACGAGCACCGAGCCGATCGGAATCCCGCCCTCGTGCAACCCCTGCTCGGCTTCCGCGATCGCGGCCGCGAGGAATGGATCGCCGGTCATGCGCGCGCGACCATCGCGTCGTATTCGAAGACGTTCGGTCCCCGCGGCGCTTCGCGCGCGAGGGTCACCATCGCCCGCGCGACGGTGGCGGCCTGAATCGGACGATAGCGGCGCAGCCTGCCCACGAGGATCAGCGACAGCAGCGGAGCAGCGAGCATCGCGATGCGCTCGCCGAGACGGAACTCCGCGCGCTGGCCGAGGAGCAGGGAGGGGCGAAACATCTGGGTTGCCCGGTAGGGGAGCTTCCGAACCGCGGCCTCTGCCTCGCCTTTCACGCGGCTGTAAAAGACGCGGGATTCGGGATCGGCGCCGATCGCACTGACCAGCAAGAACTGCTTCGCGCCCGCGCGCAGGCCTGCGCGCGCCAGCCCGACGACGAAGTCGTGATCGACTCGTCGAAACGCCGCCTGCGATCCGGCCTGTTTGATCGTCGTTCCGAGACAGCAGAAGACGTCGTCGCCATGCGGTAGATCGCTCACGGCCTCGAGCGCGCCGAGATCCAGGATGCGCTGCTCCAGCTTGTCGTGCCGTATCGGGGCAGTGCGGCGCCCCAGCGTAACGACATGCGTCCACTCGTTGTCGCCGAGCAGGAGGTCGAGCACGTGACTGCCGACCAGGCCGGTCGCGCCGGCGAGCAACGCAGTGCGGCTCACGCGTTGATCAGCTTGCGCACTTCGGCGTGTGCGACCGCGACCGTAGGCTCTTCCTGGAGCAAGCGGTGGTAGCGCTGCTGGAAATCGGCGCCTTCGGCATCGGGGCGCAGGCGGTCGCGTACCTGTGCGAGGAGGAGCTCAGCCGCGTTTGCGGCGTCGGGAGCGGGCGGGTCCGCATCCAGCCAGTCGTCGATCTGCACGATGAGCGCGGAGATCGGGCGCAGCCAATAGAACCATGGATCGTTCAGGACGAGCTGCAGCAACGCGCCACTGCCATCGACGCGCCCATTCTGGCGCTCGTATCGGATGCGTTCCACTTCGAGCAACGCGCGATGCACGTGGAGCAGTGCGCGTCGAGCCTGTTCCAGGCGCTCTCGTGGTGTCGGGGGCTTCATGATGCCATCATTGTACTCTGACTATGCCCCTCCCGCTCCTTGCCGTGGCGCAGATCTCCGACGCGCTGCAACACCGGCCGCTCGTTGCGGTGCCACTGCTGTTCGTCGCGGGACTCGTGACGAGCCTCAACCCGTGTATCTATCCGATGATTCCAATCACGGCCGGAGCGCTCGCCGGTGTGAACGCCGAGGGGCGCACTCGACGCCGCACCGTAGGGCTGACGCTGACCTACGTCACCGGTCTCGCGCTGTTCTACGCGCTGCTCGGCATGATTGCGGGGTTGACGGGCTCGTTGTTCGGAACGATCGGCGCCAGCGTCTGGGCGCGGCTCGTCATCGGCAACTTGCTGCTGGTCTTTGCGCTCGCCATGCTGGAGGTCATTCCCGTCCGGTTGCCCGCGCGATTGTCGGCCTGGGCCGCCAGTTTGGGCGGCGGCTCGTATCCCGCCGTTTTGCTGCTGGGTGCGACCTCGGGCCTGGTGGCGGCGCCGTGCGGCGCGCCCGCATTCGCGGCGGTCCTCACGTGGGTAGCGACGACACGCAGCGGCGTGCTGGGCTTCATCTATCTCTTCGTCTTTTCGCTGGGCATGACGGCGGTGCTGGCGGTCGTGGGGTTGTTCTCTGGTACGCTGTCGGCTTTGCCGCGGGCGGGGGCGTGGATGGCGTGGATCAAAAAGGGCGCGGGCGTGGTTCTACTGCTCATGGCTGAATATTATTTCGTCAAAGCGGGGCAGGTGTGGTAAAGACGTGCGTCGTGCGTCGTGCGTCGTACGTGGCGCTGTTGCTGCTGGCTCCTTCGTGGGCGCACGCCCAGGATGTTATCGGCATCCCCGTTGGTGAGACGCCGCCCGCCGTGACCGTAGAAAACCTCAACGGCGATTCGGTCGCGCTGTCGCAATGGATCGGCAAAAAGCCGGTCATTATCGAATTCTGGGCGACGTGGTGCCCGATTTGCGCGGCGCTGTTGCCGCGGATGGAAGCGGCGCAGCAGAAATACGGCGACCGCGCCGAGTTTCTCGTCGTCGCCGTGGCGGTGAATCAGAGCAAGAACACGGTACGGCGGCATCTCGAACAGCATCCAATGCCGTTCACGTTCCTGTGGGACCCGAATGGAGCGGCGGTGCGCGCGTTCCAAGCACCGTCCACCTCGTACATCGCCGTTCTAGATGCGAAAGGGAAAGTCGTCTACACGGGTGTCGGTGAGGACCAGGACATTGAGGCGGCGCTGGAGCAGACGGTAAAGGACGGTAGGAGACGGTAAGGGACGGTAAGGGTAAGCACACCCTACCGTCCCTTACCGTCCTTTACCGTCTCTTACCGTCCAGTTGTATCCGCCGGTACCAGCTTCCCGATCGCCGCCCCGAGCTCCGTGTACGCCGTCGGGTCGATCTCCCGGAACGGCGTCTGCCGGTAGGCGATTTTGCCGTCCGGTCCCACCACGAAGAGGTTGCGGTTGTCGAGCTTGTAGCGCTCGTTGAACGCGCCGTAGGCTTTCCCCACTGCTGAGCCGGTATCGCTGGCAAAGAGGACCGGGTAATCGGCGTCGCGCGCCCAGGAGGCGAGCGCCGTATCGACATCCGCGCTGATGGCGATGAGGACTACGTTGCGGCCGTTTTTGAACACCTGTGCGTACTGATCACGGTACGCATTCATTTGGATCGTTCAGCCACGCGTTCGGGCTTTGAAGAAGAACGCGAGCACCACCGTCTTCCCCTTGTAATCGCTGAGGTGGACAGGGTTCTTGAGCGTCCCGTAGCGCGTGGCGCCGGGCAGCGCGAAGTCGGGCGCGACCGCGCCGACCGCGAGCGCTTGAGGCTCCGCCGCAGCTGGTTGCTGCATCGCCAGGGCCAGTAAGAGTGTCGCGAACATCACAGGATCCTTGGTGTGGACAGTCAATAAATTACTTGTGCAGCAGCTTCCACGCTTGTTCCCGCCAGTCGAGCTTCGATCCGACCACGCACCACAGCGCTGCCAGCGGCTCGAGCAGGCGGGATCCGTCGATCCCTCCGATATCGGCGACGTTCCAGCCGAACTCCGTGCAGATCTGCGTGACCGTGCGCTTCGCCGCGGCGTCGTTCCCCGCGATGAACATGTCGGGTGGCCCACCAGGGAGTTTCGGATCTACCATCAGCGAGTTGCCGACGGTGTTGAACGCTTTCACCACACGCGATTTCGGTAGCCAGCGCTGCACCTGCTCGCCGCCCGAATCGTCGAAGCCGAGGGCGAGCGCGAAAGGTGCGGCGGGCGTGGGTTTGAACGGATTCGTCACATCGATGACGACTTTGCCCGCAAGGTTGTTCGGGTCGGTGAGCTTGATGGCGCTCTCGGTCCCGGTCCACGGCGTGCAGAGCAGCGCGATCTCCCCGAACTTCGCGGCGTCCGCGTAGGATAGCGTGGGATCGCGGTGCCCGAGCTTGACCTGGTGACCGTGCCTGGTGAATCCCTGCGCGAGCGCCTGCCCGACTTCTCCCGTGCCGAGGATCCCGACCTTCATTACGTGGCCCCCTCTCCTACGCGGTAGCGAGTTCTGAGGATCTCGACGTGATGCCGCTCGTGTCCCGGAATCATGAAGGCCAGCGCGCGCACGCTGACCGGCTTGCCGCTCGCGGTACCGCGGCGCCGCCACGCGTCGGCATCGAAGGTGCGCAGCAGCGCGAGCGTCGCGGCGCGCGCGGTGCGCAGCTCGCCCACCAGATCGGCGAGTGAGCGATCGTCGAACCGGGCGACGGGGACGTAGCTGTTCTCGTCGAATCCGGGCAGGGGAGTCGTGTCGCCACGGCCGATCCGCAGCGCGCGATAGGCCATGATCCGCTCGACGTCGGCGAGATGGCCCACCACTTCCTTGATGCTCCACTTGCCGCGGTCGTAGCGGTACAGCGCGTCGACCTCGGAAACCCCCCGCAGCAGTGTCGCGGTCTGCTCTATCTGCTCGGCGCAGACGATCACCGGGTCGAGCTCGGGGACCAGCTTGATGTAGCCGACATAGTGCGACGGGATCTCGTCGGCCTCGGGCCGGCCGAGGGTACGGGTGTTCATGACGCTTTAGCCGCCAAGCTCGGTGAGCGTCATGGCCTTCACCGTCTTCGCCTCCCCGGTGAGAATGCGGCGATGATAGTCCACCTGGCCCAGGTGGTAGGCGAGATGCGTCGCGAAGTGCGCGAGAAAGGCTCCAGTCGAGGAGTTGACGCCGCCCACCTTTTCGGGAAAGGGCCTGGCGAGGTCGGCCTCGCTGATCTTGCTCATGCCGTCTTCGACCGCGGCGATGGCGTTGTCGATCTCGCGCAGCAGCTCGGCGCGCGGCACGTCCTTGTCGCCGAATTCGGCATCGCGATTGCGGACATAACCATTCTTGCCGAGCACGTTGCCGAGGAAGTACTGCAGATTACCGGCGAGATGGAGTGCGAGGTTGCCGCCCGGATTCGTGATGCCCGGACGCACCTCCCAGAGATCGCCCTCGGTGGGATACGATTCGATCTCGCGGCGCAGCGCCTTCAGCTCGCGCGTGATGACGATGGTGATCCACTCTTTCATCAGATCCTCCCGACGCGCATGGCGACCGGCCAGCGTGCCAACTTCGGTTGCTGTGGCGAGCCCCAGACTGACGCGAGCTCGGCGACCAGGCCATCCACCGGATCGTCGCGGTGTTGCTTCATGTATGCCCGAGTAGCCGACCAGGTGCGGACGTACCCGGCGACCTCCTCCAGGGTGAGCTGTTGCTCGATCGCGAAGGCCGGAGCCGCAAATTCGGCAAATGGAAAGTCGATGGTCTGGTAACGTGCTTCGACATGGCGCCGTTCCGGCGGCCAGTACGGGCCCACAACGTCGCCGTAGAAGCGAAGCGTGATTGCATCGATCCGCGGAGCGACCTCGAACAGACCATAACTCCAGATCGCTATCACGCCGCGCGGCCGTAGCGCCCTGCGCGCTTCGGCCCAGAACCGCGGGCGGTCGAACCAGTGCACCGCTTGCGCCGCGGTCACCAGGTCGACCGACGCGTCGTCCAGGCCACTGACCTCGGCCGGTCCCACCCGGTAACTCACATTCGTCTGGGG
>DASPXD010000218.1:0-2166 GCA_035637435.1 Gemmatimonadales bacterium | reverse complement strand
TACAAATTGAGCGGCGTCGTCGATATCCTCGCGGGGTATTCGAGCGTTAATTCCGGCACGGTGCAGGATCTTTTCAATGTGTCCGGCAAAGGGACGGTCGCCGGACTGCGCTACACGCAGCTGCTGGGGCGGATCGACAGTTACGAACATCGGATCGCATTCGGACTGGACTACCGGGCGTACAAGAACAGCGTCATTCTTGTGGGAACCACCGAGTCGCTCGTACCGGACATCACGGTCCGGCCCGCCTCGCTCACGTACAGCGGCCGCAGCTCTCAGGTCGGCCGGGATCTGTCCTTCAACCTCTCCTATTCGCACAACGTTCCGGGGGGCGACAAGGGCGATCAGGCCGCCTTTGATGAGCCCGGTCAGCGCTCCGGCGCTTCGGCCAAGTATTCGATCTGGCGCGCGGGCGCCGCGCTCTCGCAGCTGCTGCCTTCGGATTTCATCCTGCGCGCGGCTGCGAACGCCCAGCAGACCAAAGACCTGCTCGTCCCCGGTGAGCAATTCGGTATGGGCGGGGCGGACAGCGTGCGCGGCTACTACGAGCGCGAGACGGCGAGCGACGTCGGCCGGCGGTTCTCGCTCGAGGGCTACAGCCCGGATTTCGGATCGCGGATCGGCAGCACCTGGCGCGCGCGGGCGCTCGTGTTCTACGACGCGGCGCGCGGCCACGACAATATTCCGGAGCGCGGCCCGGAAAACAAGCTAGGGAGCTTCGGCCTGGGACTGCGCGCGAACCAGGGCAAGGCGTTCGCGTTCCGGCTCGATGTCGCACGGGTCACCCAGGATGCAGGCACCCGTCTGAACGGCGAATACCGGGCGCATGCCGCTGTCGCTTACAGCTTTTGAGGCGGGCCGCCTGTGCGAAAAGTCACATGTTCCGCCTGCAGCCGCGGTCTAGAATGAGTTTCCCGTTTGCTGCGGGAACGGAGTTTGCTGCCGGAATGAAGTCTATCGGAGGGGTAGCCATGTCCAGTTCCAGTGCCAAGCGCAGGCAACGCGGCGATTTCAAGCCCAAGCTGATCGCGCTGTCGGTGGCCGCCTGCTTCAGTCTCTCCAACGGGCAGAGCCTCGCCAATCCCACGGGCGGCACGGTCGGCTCGGGCAGCGCGACCTTCGCCAGCTCGGGCAACACGCTGACGATCACCAACAGCGCCAACGCCATCATCAACTGGCAGAGCTTCTCGATCGGCGTCAACGAGATCACTCAGTTCCTGCAGTCCTCGGGGTCCTCCGCCGTGCTCAACCGCGTGGTGGGGGCGAACGGGGTGATCCCGCAAAGCGTGATCGACGGGGTGCTCTCGTCCAACGGCCGCGTGTTCCTGCTCAACTCGAACGGAATCGTGATCGGATCGAGCGCGCGCATCGACGTCGCGGGATTCGTGGCTTCGAGCCTGAACCTGTCCGACCAGGACTTTCTCAACGGGCAGCTGCGCTTCACCGAGACTCCCGGCGCAGGCGCAGTCTCCAACGCCGGCGTCATCGACACGAGCTCGGGCGGCGCGGGCGGGCGGGTGTTCCTCGTCGGCCCGGACGTGCAGAACTCGGGCATCATCCGCTCCCCGCAAGGCGAGATCGTGCTGGCCGCGGGCAAGAGCGTTGAACTCGTCTACGAGAACTCGCCCTTCGTGACCGTGCGCCTCACAGCCGACAGCGAGCAGGCGCTCAATGTGGGACAGCTGATCTCCGATTCGGGCCGCATCGGCATGTTCGGCGCTCTGGTGCGCCAGAGCGGCGTGGTGGAGGCGAACAGCGCCGTGGTCGGGGCGAACGGTGAGATCCGGCTGGTGGCGACCCGGGATCTGACACTCGACGCGGGCAGCAGGACCACAGCAAATGGTGCCAGCGGCGGCAACATCCTCCTGCAGGCCGAGGGCGGCACCAACCTCATCTCCGGAACCGTCGAAGCCAAGGGCAGCTCCGGCCAGGGCGGAACGATTCAGGCTCTCGGCGTGCGCGTCGGAGTCATCGGCCACGGCGTGATCGACGCCTCGGGCGACGCGGGCGGCGGAACGATTCTCGTCGGCGGCGACGCGCACGGCGCCAATCCCGACGTTCAGAACGCGCAGCAGACCGTGATCGGTTCGGACGGAATCATCCGCGCCGATGCGGGCACCACCGGCGACGGCGGCCGGGTGATCGTATGGTCGGACGAGTCCACGA
>DASPXD010000217.1:0-30421 GCA_035637435.1 Gemmatimonadales bacterium | reverse complement strand
CGATAAATGGCTTCGGCGATCAGGAACATCGCATGCCCACCATCCAGCACGGGAATCGGCAGCAGGTTCAGCACGGCGAGGCTGACGGAGAAGAACGCGAGGAAGCTCAAGAACCAGTCGAGCCCGAGCCGCGCCGCCTGGCCCGACATCTGGGCAATCGCAATGGGCCCGCCCAGCTCACGCGCCGAGGACTGACCCGTCACGAGACGCTTCACCGATGTCACGACGACGCCGACCTGCCCCACCGTTTGCCCGGCACCCAGCGCCACCGCGCTGCCGAGGCTGACCGGCACTCGCACGGTGGGCCGATTCAAGTAGGCGCCGATCACGCCGAAGTGCGCGCCCGCCGAGTCCTTGGCCTCCGGCGTGATCGGGATTTGCGTCACACGATCGCCGCGCAGCACCGTGAACACCAGCGGTTTCCCGGGGTTCGCGCGGATCCGACTGACCATGTCGGACCATGCCGTGATGGTGTCCGCGCCGACGCGCACCACGATGTCGCCGCCCTTGAGCCCCGCGCGGTGGGCGGGCTGGCCCAGCTCCAACGGTCCGATGCGCGGTGGAAACAGCGGCACCACGGCACGCACGATCGCATAGCGCGCGGTGGTGTCGCGAGCGACGTGCAACACGAGCGGCTCGGGCCGCCCGGCGACCCGCAGGCGCAACTCCGCCGGACCGGCGACGACCAGGTCCTCGAATTGGTCCCACGTCTTGAGCGAATCGCCGTTGACGTGTGTGATGCGGTCGCCGCGCCGCAGGGTGCTCAACCGCTCCGCGCCCGGCGGGAGCGCCGCCACCTCCACCGAGTCGACCGGCAGCACGGCCGGACGCGGCGCCCCCGCAATCGCGGCGAGGCCGGTGTAGATCGTGAACGCGAGGACCAGATTCATCGTGACACCGGCGAGAATCACGGCCATCCTGGCCCAGAGCGGCTGCTTGTCGAAGGTGCGCGCCGGATCGATCGGGGTGTCCGCCTTCCCGCCTTCCAGCTCGCCCGCCATTCCCTCTTCTTCCAGGCCGGCCATCTTCACGTAGCCGCCCAGCGGAATCCACGACACCCAGTACTCCGTTTCGCCGCGGCGCCACGCGAGCAGCGGCCGTCCGAAGCCGAGCGAAAAGCGCAGCACCTGGACGCCCACCGCCTTGGCGACGAGGAAATGCCCCAGCTCGTGCACGAAGATCAGCACGCCGAGCACGATGATGACCGAGACGATGTTCAGCATGCGGCCCCCCCCGCCCCCCTCCCGGCCTCCCGCGCGAGCCGCCGTGCCTCGGCGTCGGCGGCGAGCACGCTGTCGAGCGACCCGGCATCACCCGGACGACCCTGCTCCACCACGCGCTCGATGATCTCGGCGATCCGGCCGAACGTGATGCGCTCTTCGAGGAACAGCTGCACGGCGACCTCGTTCGCTGCATTGAACATGGCGGGAGCGGTGCCCCCGGCGCGCGCCGCTGCGCGGCCCACGGCGTAGGCAGGGAACCGGTCCGGCTGCACCGCTTCAAAGGTGAGGGTTCCGGCGGCCACCGGGTCGAAGCGCCGCACCCCCTGGTCCGGTACCCGTTCCGGATACGTGAGCGCGTACAAAATGGGCAGCTCCATCGAGGGGAATCCGATCTGCGCCAGCACCGAGCCGTCCACGAACTCCGCGAAACCGTGGATCACGGACTGGGGGTGAATAACCACGTCCACATGATCATAATCGACGTCGAACAGGAAATGCGCTTCAATGACTTCGAGCGCCTTGTTGACCAGCGTCGCTGAATCGACCGTGATCTTCTTGCCCATCGTCCAGGTCGGATGCTTGAGCGCTTCCGCGACGGTCGCGCGTGACACACGCTCGTGTTCCCAGGTGCGGAATGGTCCGCCGGAGGCGGTGAGGATCAGGCGATCCAACTCGGTTGGCCGGCGGCCCGCAACGCACTGCAGCACCGCGCTGTGCTCGGAGTCCACGGGGACGATTTCTCCACCGCCCTCCCGCGCCGCCCGGGCAACCAGCTCACCCGCCATGACCAGCGTTTCCTTATTCGCGAGCGCGACGCGCTTGCCGGCGCGCAGGGCCGCGAGCGTGGCCTCGAGGCCCGCGGCGCCGACGATCCCGTTCACGACGATTTTGACGTCGGGATGGGTCGCGGCTTCGACAAGACACGCGGTGCCGCCGTTTCCGCTCCCTGTTCCGTGCTCCGTGCTCCCATTGACCAGCCCCACAAATGCCGGTTTCCATTCCGCGGCCTGCTGGGCGAGCAGCTCCTTGTTGGAATGTCCCGTGATGGCGACGACACGAAACCGCTCCCGTTGACGCGCGAGCACCTGGAGCGTCGAGCGGCCGATTGAACCGGTGGATCCGAGGATCGCGATCCCGACGCTCATATCACCCCAAACACGCGGTACAGCCCTGCAGCCGTTGGAATCACGAAGTACAGAGAATCGAGCCGATCGAGCACGCCACCGTGTCCCGGGATCAGGGTGGACGAATCCTTGAGGCCGGCTTCCCGCTTGAACAGCGATTCCGCGACGTCACCGACCTGCGCGACGATCGACACGGCAAGGCCGAACAGCAGCAGCTGGCCATCGGTGAAATGCCATCCCTCACGATTGAGCACAAACTTGCCGAGCGCGAGTGCCACGATGATGCCGCCCAGCGTCCCGCCGACTGCGCCGGCGTGCGTCTTGTTCGGGGACAGCACCGGCGCCAGCCTGGGCCCGCCAACCCGCGTGCCTACCGCCATCGCTGCCGTATCGCAAATCCAGGTGATCACGAGCGGAAACACCGTGAGGAGAACGTAGGCACGGGGTCGGTTCGCTGCATTGGTGCCGTGGCGGATCGCGATCAAGAACGCCAGCATCGCCGACGCGTACAGGCTGCCGAACAGGGTGATCGCGACGCTCGCCAGTGGCCGGCCGGCGGGTCCGCGCCGCGCCATCGCAATCCCCAGCGCCACCATCAGCCAGATCGCGCCCAGATAGAGCGCCGGCTCCGCGAACCGCGTCTCCGAGCCTTTGGCCCAGTAGGCGAGCAACGGGATCGCGCCCGCGGCGAGCCAGCCGGTGCGCTCGAGCGGCTCGATCCCCTGGCGGCGGGCGAAATCATAGATCTCGCGCGCGCCGAGGATGCCGAGCACGGCGAGCGTCGCGGCAAGTATCCAGCCGCCCACCCAGATGATGCCCACGGCCAGCGGAATGGCGACCGCCGCCACCGCGATGCGCTGCACCAGGTTTTGGGAGAGGAAGGCGGGAGGCATCAGGACGCGGTGACTTTGCCGAACCGCCGGTCACGGCGCTGGTAATCGAGGATCGCGTCCAGCAGAGTGCGCCGGCTGAAGTCCGGCCACAACACCGGCGTGATGTACAGCTCAGTGTAGGCGAGCTGCCACAGCAGAAAGTTGGACAGGCGCTGCTCACCCGACGTCCGGATCAGCAGGTCGGGATCGCCCCAGGGCGCCGTGTAGAGCTTGGCGCGGATCGCTTCTTCGTCGATGTCCTCGAGCTGCTTCGTGCCCTTGAGCACTTCCTCCGCGAGCAGGCGCGCCGCCCGCGCGATCTCGCCGCGCGACGAGTACGAGATACACAGATTGAGCGACAGTTTCTGGCCCCCCGCCGTCTCACGCTCCACGCGCTCGACCGCCGCTCGACCCCCCGGTGTCAGCCGAGTGCGGTCGCCCAGCACGTGCACGCGCACGCCCTGGCCTTTCAGTTCGGCGACTTCTTTCGCGATGTACTCCTCGAGCAGGTCCATCAGCGCAGAGATCTCGGGCGCGGGCCGGTTCCAGTTCTCGTCGGAGAACGCGAACAGCGTCAGCACCTCGACGCCAGCGTCGATCGCCCCCTCGACCGCCTCCCGCACGGCCTTCATCCCGGCCCGATGGCCGAACGGCCGGGGCAGCCGGCGTTCGCTCGCCCAGCGGCCATTGCCGTCCATGATGATCGCCACGTGGCGGGGAATCGGACCGGGCAGCATCAGACTTCCATGATCTCCGCTTCTTTGGCCTTCACCGCCGCGTCCACGGCCTTGAGATGATCGTCGTGCGTCTTCTGTACTTCTTTCTCGGCATGCTTCTGATCATCGGAAGAGACGTGCTCCGTCTTCTTGATCCGGTTCATCGTCTCCGTGCGCGCGTGGCGGATGGCGACGCGGCCTTCCTCGGCGAACTTGTGCACGACCTTCACCAGCTCTTTGCGGCGTTCTTCGGTCAACGGCGGAATCGGGATGCGGATGATATTGCCGTCGTTCGAGGGCGTCAGGCCGAGGTCCGAGGCGAGGATGCCCTTCTCCACCGCCTTCAGCAGCCCTTTGTCCCACGGCTGCACGGTGAGCAGCTTCGGCTCCGGCGCCGCGACGCTCGCCACCTGTGTCAGCGGCATCTCATTCCCATAGGCTTCGACGCGGACCAGATCGAGCAGCGCAGTGGTCGCCTTGCCGGTGCGGACGGTGGAGAATTCGCGCTTCACGGCTTCGACCGCCTTATCCATCAGCTGCTTGGCATGCTTGACGTGATCGTTCAGCGGAGTCATTGGACGATCGTGCCGACGCGCTCTCCGGCCAGGACTCTGGCCGTCGCACCGGGCTGGTTGATGTTGAATACCACGATGGGGAGCTTGTTCTCCTTGCACAACCCGAAGGCGTTGGCGTCCATCACCGCATAGCCCTTCACCAGCGCTTCCTGAAACGTCAGCGTCGGCAGGAACTTGGCTGCCGGGTCCTTCTTCGGATCGGCGGTGTAGACGCCGTCGACGTTGGTCGCCTTGAGAATCACCTGCGCTTCCATCTCGAGCGCCCGCAGGACCGCCGCCGTATCGGTTGAGAAATAGGGATTGCCCGTGCCGCCCGCGAAGATCACCATGCGGCCTTTCGACAGGTGCCGCAACGCGCGCCGCCGGATGTAGGGCTCAGCCAGCTCTTCCATGCGGATCGCCGTCATCACGCGCGTGTCGACGCCCTTCTTCTCGAGGATGTCCTGCAGCGCCAGCGCATTGATGACGGTCGCGAGCATTCCCATGTAGTCGGCCGAGACACGATCCATGCCCTGCTGGCTCGCCGCGGTGCCCCGCAGGATGTTGCCGCCGCCGATCACCAATCCCAGCTGCACGCCGGTGGCTGCGACCTGCTTCAATTCGTCCGACAACCGCTCGATGACGCCGAAGTCGATGCCCGAAGCGCGCCCACCCGCGAACGACTCCCCCGACAGCTTGAGGAGCGCGCGCGAGTAGGCGAGCTTCGCCATTTAGTTGCCCCCGAGCTCGAGTCGGGCAAACCGACGGATGCCGACTTTTTCACCCGTCTTGCCCGACAGCTCCTTGACGAGCTCGCCCACCGTGCGCTTGTCGTCCTTCACGAACTTCTGCTCGAGCAGCACACGCTCCTCGTAGAACTTCCGCATCATGCCGTCGACGATTTTGGCGCGGATGTTCTCGGGCTTCTTCTGCTCGGCGACCTGTGACTCGTACACCTTGCGCTCGCGCGCGACCAGCTCGGCCGGCAGATCCTCGATGCGCACGGCGAGCGGGTTGGTCGCGGCGATGTGGACGGCGATGTCTTTCGCCAGGGCCTTGAAGTCCTCGGTGCGCGCGACGAAGTCCGTCTCGCTGTTCAGCTCGACGAGCACGCCCACCGATCCGTCGAAATGGACGTATGAGCCGATCACGCCTTCGGACGCCTCACGCCCGGCGCGCTTATCGGCCTTCGCTGCGCCCTTCGTCCTGAGGACGTCGACGGCCTTTTCGAGGTCGCCGTCCGTTTCCTCGAGCGCCTTCTTGCAGTCCATCATGCCCGCGCCCGTGCGGGCACGGAGCTCGGCAACGAGCTTTGCGGGAATCTCTTTCACGGACGCCATTCCTCACTCCTCATAAAAACGCCGCCCTCGCGCCGTGAAGCCCGGGGGCGGCGGTCGGTGGTGCAGCTTCCGGAGTTGTTACGACTCGCCCCCGCTTACGGGTTCCACCGGGGCCGGCGTTTCCTCGGTCTTCAGCCGGGCGGCGATCGCCTCCGGCTTCGGCCGCCGCTTGCGCCGCGCCGGCCGCTTCTTGCGATCGCCATCCACGTCTGCTTCACCCGTCTCGGTCGAATAGGTCGTGCCTTCGCCCTCTTCGCCCGTGCCCGTGTCCCGCAGCGGCATCTGGCGCCGCGCTTCGGCGATCACGTCGGAAATCGCATTCGTGATCAGCGAGACCGCCCGGATCGCGTCGTCGTTGCCGGGAATCGGCACGGTGATCAGATCGGGGTCGGCGTTCGTATCGACGATCGCCACCACCGGGATCCCGAGCTTGTTGGCCTCGGCGACCGCGATGCGCTCCTTCTTCGCGTCCACTACGAACAGCGCGCCGGGCAGGCGGCCGAGGTTCTTGATACCCGAGAGGTTCTTATCGAGCTTGCCGCGCTCGCGGTCGAACAGCAGCTGCTCCTTCTTGGTGTAATTCGTGAAGTCGCCGTCCGCTGCGCCCTGCTCCAGCTCCTTGAGCCGCTTGATCTGCTTCTTGATCGTCTGGAAGTTCGTCAGCGTGCCGCCGAGCCAGCGCTCCGTGACATAGAACGCGCTGCAGCGCTTCGCTTCCGCCTCGAGGATGCCCTTCAACTGCTTCTTCGTGCAGACAAAGAGCACCCCTTCGCCCTTCAAGACGACATTGCGCAGGAGCTCCTGTGCAACCTCGATCTGACGCAGCGTCTTCTGCAAATCGATGATGTAGATGCCGGAGCGTTCGGCGAAGATGAACCGCCGCATCTTGGGATTCCAGCGGCGGGTCTGATGGCCGAAATGCACACCTGCTTCCAACAATTCCTGCAACTGAGGCTGAGCCACGCTATCCCTTTCCTGGGTTTGACCGCCGCCACCGTCTTCTCTCAATCCACCCCGAAGGGACCCAGACTGAGATCGGGTGACGTGTGTGATTTTTAGTCATCGGTTATCGGTAATCGGTACTGATGACCGATAACCGATGACCGATTACCTCTTCGAGAACTGGAACCGCTTCCGCGCTCCCGCCCGGCCCGGCTTCTTCCGCTCCACGGCGCGCGGATCGCGCGTCAGGAGGCCCTGCTCTCTCAGCTTCTTGCGATGCCGGTCATCCGCGAGCACCAGCGCCCGGGCGATCCCCAGCCGCATCGCGCCGGCCTGGCCGGTGAGCCCACCGCCAACCACGCGCGCCTTCACGTCGAACGCGCCCAGCGTGTCGGTCGCCGTGAACGGCTGCTGAATGTGCGACACGAGCGAGGGCCGGGGGAAGTAGTCGCCCAGCGTCCGTCCGTTGATGCTCCACTTGCCCGAGCCGGGCGTCAAATACACGCGCGCGATGCCGAGCTTGCGGCGTCCGATCGCATGCCAGCGCAGCTCCGGTGTGATGCCGCTGCTCATTTCGACTCCCCCCCCACGGCGACGAGCGGCGTCGGCTGCTGCGCCGCGTGCGGATGCTCCGGACCGGCGTACACCTTCAGCATCTGCTTCACGTGCTGGCGCGACAACGTCGTCTTCGGCAACATCCCCCACACCGCCTTCTCGATGACGCGCTCGGGAAACTTGCCGAGCAGTTTCCGCACCGGCGTGAAGCGCTCGTGCCCCATGTAGCCGGTGTGCCGGAAGTAGCGCTTCTGCTCGACCTTGCGGCCCGTCAGCTGCACCTTCTCGGCGTTGATGACGATGACGAAATCTCCGCCGTTGACGTGCGGCGTGAACGTCGGCTTGTGCTTGCCACGCAGGATCTGCGCGATGCGGCTGGCAAGGCGGCCCAGCGGCTGCTCGGCCGCGTCGACCAACCACCAGCGACGCTCGATATCCTGCGGCTTCAACGTGTACGTCTTCATGCCCTGGTTAGCCCTGGATTTTGGCAGACGCGAACTCTAACCGAGGCGTAAGGCTCTGTCAACCCGAGGGTTGCGAGGGTTGGGGAGAAAGTGTCACGAGCGGTGCGCCCTTTTCGACACGGTCCCCCGCGCTGACGTGGATCTGCTCGACAATGGCTCGATGCGAGGCCCGCAACTCGTTCTCCATCTTCATTGCCTCGACAACCACCAACCCCTCGCCGGCCTCTACAACCTGGCCCGCACTCACTTCGACGCGCACAACAAGGCCGGGCATGGGAGCTTTCACGACGCCGCCGGCGGCGACCTTCCGGCCCTGTCCGGTGAGTGCCTCGATCTGCCGGGAGCGGTCGTCCTGGACTTCGATTTCAAACCGCTCCCCGGCGGCACCGAGTGCCCAGCGGGGGGGCCGACCGTCGAGCTGCTGGCAGGCGACCGTCCAGGAGTCTTTGCCCAGCAGCAGATGGAGGAGGGGGGTGCCGGGTATGGCCGCCCAATGCGCCTCCAGCCGTTCACCGTCGACCGTGACTGCGCCACCGTCGATGTCGATGACGTAGGTGCGGGACCGGAGAGTGACATGATACTTCATGCTGCTTCCAGCACGGCGACCGTCTCCACGTGCGCCGTCTGCGGGAAGAGATCGAACGCGCGTACCGCCGTCGTCTGATAATTGACGTTGAGCCGTTGTAGATCACGGGCGAGCGTCGCCGGATCGCACGAAATGTACGCGAGCCTCGAAACCGGCTCCGACGTGAGCCGCAGCGACACGTCCCAATGCAGGCCGCCGCGCGGCGGGTTGACGACGACGGCGTGCGGCGCCGGCAGACTCGGCAGGACATCCTCGGCACGCGCCGCGATGAACCGGGCCGCCGGCAGCCTGGTGCGCCCCCACGTCACCGCCTTTTCATCCGCGTCCACGCTCACCACGCTGGCGCCACGCTCCACGAGCAGCGCCGCGGTGTCACCGATACCGCCGTAGAGGTCCCAGACCGTCTGGCCGCGCACGTCGCCGAGCTGCTCCACTGCCCAGCGGCGCGCCAGAATCCCCATGCCCGGGTTCACCTGCTCGAACGCGGTCGCCGGAAACCCCGTTGCCGGTCCGGCGACCACGCGCGCCGCCCCGTCCACGGGCTGCCACCAGCAGATGATCTCGCCGTCGACCGAGCTCTCGAGCGCCCGACGCAGCTCGTCGGCGTTGAGCCACGGCTCGCCCGCGGACTCTGCGATGATGTGGCGGCGCTCCTCGCGATCGAGCCGCAACGTGAGTCGCGTCAGCGGTTGCGGCAGCATGGCCAGCTTGCCGCGCAGCTCCCGCCACAGCGCCATCAACCGGAAATCGGTGATATGACAATCGGCGAGGGGGAAAACGAAACTCGCGCGGTCGTAGGGATGTAAGCCGACCGTCGTTTTCGCCTCCATCGAGATCTTCGATCGATACCGCCACTCTTCGAGCGCTTCGACGATTTCGGGGTCCGCGATCTTCAGCTTCCCAATCCGCCGCAGCGTATCACCCACGATCGCGCGCTTCGCAGCGAGCTGGGCGTCGTACGCGAGGTGCTGCAGCTGGCAGCCGCCACAGTGATCGTGGACGTAATGGGGGCACGGCGGCGCCACCCTGGCAGGGCCCGAACTGACGATCTCGCCCAACTCTGCTCGAGCAAAGTTGCGATGCCGTTGCAGCGACCCCTCTCGCAGCCGAATGCGATCACCCGGCGCGGTGCGCGGCACGAAGACGACGCGGCCGTCACTCAACCGTCCCACGCCGTCCCCGCCGACTGCGATGCCCGTGATGGTCACGATGTCGGTCACTCGAGACCATCTCGCAATGCATCGAGACGGGCTGCCTGCAGCCATCCGGTCGACTGCGGCGCTCGGGCGGTCGAAAGGCCAGGCGGCGGTCGGTCGCGATGCTCATCCATCATCAGCGCCCCCGCCACCGCGAGCGCCCGTTCGACCCCGCTGCGGGGCGGTGCGGCGAGCACTCGCGCGCCGGCGCGCTCGAGATAGTTGATGTCGATCTCGCCCTTGAGAAACTCGCTGTCGTCCAAGACGCGCAGATGGAATGGCTGGCTGGTGGGCAGGCCCACGACGACGAGCTCGCGCAACGCCCGGCGCATGCGCTGCACCGCGATCTCGCGCGTCTCACCCCAGGTGATGAGCTTGGCGAGCAACGGGTCATAGAACAGCGTCACGTCGTTCCCCGCCTCCACACCCGAATCCCAGCGGACGCCCGGCCCGCTCGGCACGCGCAGGTACTGCAAGACGCCGGTCGCGGGAAGAAAATCATTGAAGGGATCTTCCGCCGTGATGCGGCATTCGATCGCGTGACCGCGCGGGTGCAGCTGGCCGCCGGGGCCCGCCGCGCCGTGCACGCGCATCGGCTGCCCGGCCGCGATGCGCAGCTGCTCGCGCACCAGATCCACGCCGTACACCAGCTCCGTGACCGGATGCTCGACCTGAATCCGCGTATTCATCTCGAGGAAGTAGAACTCGCCCGAGGGGGTGAGCAGAAACTCGATCGTGCCCGCGCTGATGTAGCCCACCGCCCCGGCGGCGGCGGTCGCCGCTTCCGACAGGCGGCGGCGCAGGGCCGGAGATACGGCAACCGACGGCGATTCCTCGATGAGCTTTTGATGCCGCCGCTGAATGCTGCATTCCCGCTCGCCGAGCGCCACGACGCGGCCGCGATGGTCGGCGAGAATCTGAATCTCGATGTGACGCGGCCGTTCGAGATACTTCTCGACGTACATGCTGCCGTCGCCGAACGCCTTCTGGGCTTCGCGCCGCGCGGCGTGGAATCCGGCCTCGACCTCCGACTCGGCGCCGACGCGCCGCATGCCCTTCCCGCCCCCGCCGGCCACGGCCTTGAGCATGACCGGAAAGCCGAGGCGCTTCGCCTCGCGACGCGCCTCGACGGGATCGCGCAGCGGCGCCGCGGTTCCCGGGACGACCGGCACTCCGGCGGCCTGCATGCGGCGCCGCGCCTCGGTCTTGTCCCCCATGGCGCGAATGGCGGCGGCGGGCGGGCCGACGAACACGAGTCCCGCCTCCGCGCAGGCGTCGGCGAAGGCGGCGCGCTCCGACAGGAATCCGTAGCCGGGATGGACCGCCTGGCACCCGGTGGCGCGTGCCGCCGCGATCAGCTTGGGGATGGCGAGATAGGATTCCGCGGAGGGCGCGGGGCCGAGCGGCACCGCGGCGTCGGCATCGCGGACGTGCGGGGCGAGACGGTCAGGCTCGGAATAGACCGCGACGGCCTCGAGACCCTCCTCGTGGCACGCGCGGATGACACGCACTGCAATCTCGCCGCGGTTCGCGACCAGCACCCGCTTCAGCGACACCCGACCTCAGACCCCAGATCGAACGCCTCGATAGCCTTACACAGCGCGCCGACATTGCCGGCCGCGCGCCGGTACAGCGCGATGGCCGGCGGGCCCCACGTTCCGTGCTCGTCGATCGACAGCTTCAGTGCCGCAAACACGAAGTCCTGGGCGGGGACGCGATCCGCTTTCGTTTCCTTGCCGGTCACCCACACCAGGGGGCGTTTGTTCCATTTCACCTCCCGCTCCGCAGGCGGGCGCTCGAAGCCCATGCTCGCGCACACCGCACGCGACTGGCTCAGGGCACGCACCGAGCGCTCGCGTGTTTTCAACTCGTGCAGCACGCGGTTGCGCAACACACTGTCGCCGCGCCAGCGGTCCATCGGGACGATGACGAGATCGGGCCGGAGCCCGCGCGAAAACCGCAGGTACCAGGCGGCCTGGGTGTCGGTTTCGCCGGCGGTGAACAGGATGCCCTGATGCGGGCAGGCCCGCAGCAGATTCTCGCCCAGCTCCTCCAGCACCGGCGGCAACCGCAGTTCTTCAGGCAGGGTGTGCCACGTGAGCGTCGCCGCGGTGCTGCCCGCCGATTCCCAATCGATGTACGCCCGCTCGCCCAGCGCGTAGATGCGGAAGACGCGGGCGGAATCGGCGGTACGCGTGCCGGCGCTCCAGCGCGCCGACCGCTCGAACGCCAGCTGCGCCGTGTCGAGCATCGCGTGGGCCCAGACCGTGTCCACGGGCACCGGCTTCTTGTGGACGTGATACTCCACGCCGCGCTGCAGGTACGCGCGCCCCAGCTCCAGCCACGCCGGCCCGTCCGTCGAATCCGCGTTGAGGCGGGCCCACAGCCCGGCGCGCACCGAATCTGGCGGCGGCGCCGGGCTTTGCACGAGCAGGAGTCCAAGGACCGCCTTAGAGAGGAATGTTCCCATGCTTTTTGGGCGGGTTCTTGGCGCGCTTCGTCTCCAAGGTCAGCAGTGCCTCGATCAGACGCGGGCGCGTGTCACGCGGATCGATGATGTCATCAAGATAGCCGCGGGCGGCCGCCTGGTAGGGATGGGCGAACTTCTCGCGGTATTCGTTGGTACGCTCCTCGCTGGCCTCTCCTTTATAGAGGATCTCCACCGCTCCTTTCGGGCCCATCACGGCAATCTCGGCGGTCGGCCAGGCGACGTTGTAGTCGCCGCGGATGTGTCTGGAGCTCATGACGTCATAGGCGCCGCCATAGGCTTTGCGCGTGATAACGGTGAGCTTTGGCACCGTCGCCTCGCAGTAGGCGAACAACAGCTTCGCGCCATGCTTGATGATACCCCCGTGCTCCTGCGCCACCCCCGGCAGAAACCCCGGCACGTCCTCGAAGGTCACGAGCGGAATGTTGAAGGCATCGCAGAAGCGAATGAAGCGCGCGCCCTTGAGCGAGGCGGCGATGTCGAGCACGCCAGCGAGGGCCGCCGGCTGATTCGCGACGATCCCCACCGGCCGTCCTGCCAGTCGCGCGAAGCCGACGATCAGGTTGTTGCCGTAGTCGGTCTGTACTTCGAGAAACACGCCGCCGTCGACGACGCGCTTGAGCACGTCATGCATGTCGTACGGCTTCGCGGGCTCGTCGGGCACAACGTCGAGCAGGGCTTCGTCGCGGCGGTCTGGCGGATCGTCGGATGGGCGGACGGGCGGATTGTCGAGATTGTTGCCGGG
Organism: Gemmatimonadales bacterium; assembly: GCA_035637435.1. Lineage (GTDB taxonomy): Bacteria > Gemmatimonadota > Gemmatimonadetes > Gemmatimonadales > GWC2-71-9 > 20CM-2-65-7. The sequence continues at coordinate 17,616 of DASPXD010000217.1, read as the reverse complement.
GATGAACCCCAGCAAGGTGCGAATCGCGGTGATCGATTCGAGCTCCGAGTCGTGCACGAAATGCGCGATCCCCGACGTCGCGCCGTGCACGTCCGCACCGCCCAGCTTCTCGAAATCCACTTCCTCGTGCGTCACGGTCTTCACCACGTTGGGCCCGGTCACGAACATGTAGGAGATGCCGCGCACCATGAAGATGAAGTCGGTGATGGCGGGACTGTAGACGGCGCCGCCGGCGCAGGGACCCAGGATCGCGCTGATCTGCGGTACCACGCCCGACGCGAGCGTGTTGCGCAGGAAGATGCCGGCGTAGCCGCCGAGGGACGCGACGCCCTCCTGGATGCGCGCGCCGCCCGAATCGTTGAGCCCCACGACGGGCGCGCCGTTCTGCACGGCGAGGTCCATCACCTTGCAGATCTTCTCGGCGTGCGCCTCGGACAATGAGCCGCCGAAGACCGTGAAGTCCTGCGAGAAGACGTAGACGAGGCGTCCTTCGACCCGCCCCCAGCCCGTCACGACGCCGTCGCCGAGCACTTTTTGGTCGGCGAGTCCGAAATCCGTCGCGCGATGCGTGACGAAGCGGTCGAGCTCGACGAACGTACCGGGGTCGAGCAGCACATCGAGCCGCTCGCGCGCCGTCATCTTGCCTTTCTTGTGTTGAGTTTCGATGCGCTCGGAACCGCCACCCTGCTCGGATTCGGAACGCTTTTGCTGCAGGAGCTCGAGTTTCTCGCGCATGCTCATGGTGCGGGAATCTAGAACTGGAAACGAAAGGGGGACAGGATCTACGCGTCTAGGTTTTCCATGTCCTCGGTTGGTGGTGTTGGGGCAGGAACGGGAATGATGTCATCCTTCGGGAATCCAGTAGCGGCGAGGACGATTCTGTGGTGGATGGGATCCACCTCGAGAACCTTCAGTTCCACAGCCTGGCCTTCCTTCACCGCATCCCCCGGCTGCTGAATGTCGGGAATGCCGAGCTGCGACATCGGCACGAATCCCTCGATGTCACTGCCCAGATCGACCACGACACCCTTGTCCATCAATCGCATGACGCGCCCACGCAGCTCAGTGCCGACCGGATACGTCTCACCGATGCGCAGCCACGGATCTTCCTGCGCCTGCTTGAGGCCGAGCGAGATCCGCTTGTTCTCCGCGTCGACGTTGAGAATCAGCACGTCGACTTCGTCGCCTTTCTTCACGACTTCCGACGGATGCTGCACGCGCTTGGTCCACGACATGTCGGAGATGTGGATCAGCCCGTCGATGCCCGGCTCGATCTCGACGAACGCGCCGAATGACGTCAGGTTACGGACCTTGCCGCGCAGCCGCGTGCCCACCGGGTACTTCTGCGGCAGCGCCATCCACGGGTCCTGCTCCGTCTGCTTCATCCCGAGCGAGACCTTTTCTTCGGTCTCGTCGACTTTGAGCACCACCGCTTCGATCGATTCGCCGATTGACACGAGCTTCGACGGATGCCGCACGTTGCGCGTCCAGCTCATCTCGGAGATGTGCACCAGGCCTTCGATGCCCGGCTCCAACTCCACGAACGCACCGTAATTCGTGATCGACACGACTTTGCCCTGCACGCGCGTGCCGACCGGATACTTCGCCGCGACGTTCTGCCACGGATACGGCTGCAGCTGCTTCAGGCCGAGCGAGATGCGCTCGCGCTCCCAATCGATGTCGAGGACTTTCACCTCGAGCTCCTGGCCGATCTGCACCATCTCGGATGGGTGCGACACGCGGCCGTAGCTCATGTCGGTGATGTGCAGCAGGCCGTCGACGCCCCCGAGGTCGATGAAGGCGCCGAAGTCGGTGATGTTCTTGACGACGCCTTTGCGGACCTGGTTGACCGACAGCTCTTTCATCAGGACGTCGCGCTTGGTCTTGCGCTCGGCCTCGAGCAGCACGCGGCGCGACACGACGATGTTGCGGCGGCGCTTGTTCAGCTTGATGATCTTGAACTCGAAGCTCTGGCCGAGCAGCTCGTCGATATTTGGAACGCGCCGCAGCGCGATCTGGCTGCCAGGCAGGAAGGCATCGACGCCCATCAGATCGACGACGACGCCGCCCTTGATCTTCTTCACGAGCGTGCCGGTGACGCCTTCGTCCTTCTCGTGCGCTTCGCGGATCCGCTCCCAGACGCGCATGAAATCGGCTTTCTTCTTCGAAAGCACGACCGCGCCTTCCTGGTCCTCGAGATGCTCGAGGAAGACTTCGACCTCGTCACCTTCCTTGAGGCTCTTCGGATCCTTGAACTCGTCGATCGCCACCGCGCCTTCCGACTTGAACCCGACGTCGAGAATCACGGCGGTGTCGGTCACGCGCAGCACCTTCGACTTGACGATTTCGCCTTCTTGGATATTCGAGAGCGTCCCCTCGTACAACAGGGTCATTTTCTCGATCTCGTCAGACGAATATTCCTCGTCGAGACCGGAGCGGACGCGAAGTTGCGGGCGGGGAGGTTTGCGAGTAGGGATGTCTTCTTCGAATTCTTCTACGTCACGTGCTTCGACGAGCATGCGGTGCACCGGTTCGGTTGTTGGTTTGAGGTTGTCTTCACCCCTCCGTTGTTCACACCCCAAGGGGTGTGCTTCAGCGTGCGACGGGCGGAAACCTACCCAGGGAACAGCGCCCGCGCCAGTTCAACTACCCGTGTCACCTGCGCTTCCAGCGTGAGGGCGGTGGTATCGAGCAAAACGGCATCCGTGGCGGGTTTGAGGGGGGCGATGCGGCGGGTGGAGTCGGCCGCGTCCCGGGCCGCCAACGCCTGGCTCTCGCGTCGTACCAGCTCGCCATCTACCGCCTGGCCGCGCTGCGACAGCCGCCGGCGGGCGCGTTCATCGGGTGTCGCCGTCAAGAAAACCTTCAATGGCGCCTCCGGAAACACGACCGTCCCTATGTCGCGCCCATCCACGACCACTCCCCGCCCTCGACCGCCCTCGACCGCCCGTCGTTGCTGGTCATTTACCCAGGTCCGGACCTCGGGAATGGCTGCGACGACGGAGACGGAGCGAGTCACGCGCTCGCTCCGGATCGCTTGCTCGACGTCCACGCCGGCGACCTCTGGGCGGAAGACATCGCCCACGCGCACCAAGCGCACCGGCAGCTGATCCGCGAGGCCGACGATCCTCCGACCCGACCACCCTTCCCCCTTCCCCCGTCCCCCTTCCCCGATGTTATCGAGCGCCGCGAGTGTCAGGGCGCGATACAGCGCGCCGGAGTCGAGATGCGCCCAGCCGAGCCTCGCTGCCACGAGGCCGGCGGTCGAGCTCTTGCCGGATGCCGCCGGCCCGTCGATTGCTATGACGCGAAGCATCGCTTCAGATCACGAAAGAACCCTGGATAGCTGATCGCGACAGACTTCCTCTCCGACAGATGCACATCGGCACCGGGAACCGTCCCAAGCACCGCGAAGGCCATGGCGAGGCGATGATCCTTCGCCGTGTCCACCTTGCCGCGCGGTGGCTGCTCTGTCCCCTCGACGTGCAAATCATTCCCTCGCGCCTCGGCCCGCGCTCCCACCGCGCGCAAATTCGCGGCGATGAGCTCGAGACGATTGCTCTCTTTCACCCGCAATTCGCCGACCTCGCGGAATACGGTCGACCCGCGCGCCCGGCTCGCCAATACCGCGAGGATCGGGACCTCATCCACCAGCGTGGGAATCTCGGCGGCCGTGACCTCCGTTCCCTTGAGCGCGGCGGGACGCACGAGCAGATCGGCGACGGGCTCCCCACCTTCGTCGCGCAGGTTCAGGCGCTCGACGTGCGCACCCATGCGCTCGAGCACGACGAGAAACCCGATCCGCGTGGGATTGACTCCGACGTTTTCGATGAGGAGCTCGCCTTCCTCCGCGAGGACGGCCGCAGCGACGAGAAACGCAGCGCTCGAAGGATCACCGGCGACGGAAAGTTGGAAGGACGGAATGATGGAGTGTGAAGGCTCAAAGACGATCGCGCCGTTCCGCTCGTGAATGCCGAGCCCCAAGTGCGCGAGGAGCCGTTCCGTGTGATCGCGCGAGCGGTATGGTTCGCGAATCGTTACTGGAACCTTTCCTGTCAGCGCTGCGAAGAGAATCGCGCTCTTCACCTGCGCGCTGGCAACCGGACTCCTGTACTCGAGCCCGCGCAGTTCTCCACCGTGAATCGTCAGGGGAAGCCCGTCTCCCAACTCCTGTATCCTGGCTCCCATTTGTTTCAGCGGCTCGGTCACCCGCCGCATCGGTCGACGTCGCAGCGATGCGTCGCCCGTGACGGTCGCGCTCCCCGGTCGCCCGGCCAGAATCCCAAGGATCAGGCGGGCCGTCGTACCTGAGTTGCCACAATTCAATCGGGAGCTGGGAGCCAGGAGTCGGGAGCTCGAAATCCTGACTCCCGACTCCGAAATCCTGGAGATTTCCGCGCCGAGCTGACGCAACACGCGCGCGCTGCTCTTCACGTCGTCGCCGGTGAGCAGGCCGGACAGCTCGCTCGTGCCGCGCGCCAGCGCCGCGAGCATGAGCACGCGATGGGAGATGCTCTTGTCGCCGGGCGGCCGCACGACACCGCCGACGCGGCGCACCTTACTGGCTGCCAATCCGCCGGCGCCAGCTCGCCGCCCGGGTCAGCCACGCCGTGAGTGCGGCGGCATCGCCCACCTCGAGCGCGCGCTCCACGGTGCCCAACGATTCCTCCAGGGCGCGCAGCGCGGGCAGGATCTCGTCGCGATTCATGAGCAGGATTTCCGTCCACAGGGCCGGGTCGCTGGCCGCGAGGCGGGTCGTGTCGGCGGCGCCCGGGCCGAACGTCGATCCCGGGGGGGCGTGGCGGGCGAGGAAATCGCCGAGCAGCGACGCCACGATCTGCGGGACGTGACTCGTCGCGGCGAGCTGCGCGTCGTGCTGCGCCGCCTCGAGCACGACGGGTTGCGCACCCAGCACGTCGTGCCAGAAGTGCACGATTTCCCGGGCCGCATCGCCGCCCTCGTTGCACGGCGTCACGTACACGATCGCGCCGCGAAACAGGTCGCTGCGGGCCGCCTCGAAGCCGTGCCGATGGGTACCCGCCAGCGGATGACTGCCGGCGAATCGCCGCGCGAGGCCGAGCCGCTCGGCGCGCGCGACGATGCCGCGCTTCACCGATCCCACGTCGGTGACGAGCGCGCCCGCTTTGAGATGCGGGGCGACCGCATCGAGCTGCGCGAGATTGGCGGCGGGAGGAGCGGCGAGCACCAGCAGATCCGCGATGCGCGCCACGTCGGTGGGGCGCGGCGGCGCATCGTCGAGCGCGCCCTGCTGCGCGGCCAGCGCGCGCTCGGCCGGCTCGGGCGACCATCCCACGACGGCCGCGATCCCGCCATCCTTGCCCGCCTGTTTCACCTGCCGGGCGATCGAGCCGCCGATCGCGCCGAGTCCGATCAGGCCGAGGGTGTGGGGCCGCACGGCTTGGAAGGTACACGTCGCCCGCATATTATGGAGGCCCATGCGGGCGACGCCCAGCATCACCCGCCTCTTCGCCGCGACATTCATCGCCGTCGCGCTCGTCGGCCTCATCACGCAGGTCGCGACGTGGCGCAGCGCCCGTGCCACGCAGACCGCAATGGTCGAGCTGGCGCAGCGGCTCGATCGCATTCAGCGGCTCGAGCCAGCCCCGCTCATCGCCGCGGAAGCCACCGCCGCCGCCGAGCTGGCTGCCGACGCCGGCGACGACGCCGTCCAGGCCGCGCTCGCCGCCAGCGTGCTGTTCGTCGCGATGGTCGGCGTCCTCGGGCTCGGCTTCTGGTACAATCGCCGCCGTCTCGCCGCTCCCTTCGCGCGCATCGGGCAGGCACTGCAGCGCGTTGCCGAAGGACAATACGTCGAGCCGCTGCCCGAGGATCAGGCTGACGAGTTCGGCGCGATCGCGCGCGGCGTCAATCACATGGCGAAGGCGCTGGCGTGGCGGGAGGAGCTGCAGGCGTACCTGTCGCAGCTGCTGGCGGCCCTCAACACGTCGTCGGACGACGCCACTGCCGGGCTCACGCAGGCGCTGGGCGTGATCGCCGGCGCGACGAAAGCGACCGGCGTAGTGTTGTACCAGCCGGCCTACGATTCCAACGAGTGGGCCCCGAGCGTCTCGCGCGGCGTCGAGTCGCGCCCCGTCTCACGCGCGACGATGCGCGATCTCATGGGCGACGCCGCCCAGGCAGTCCACTTTCACGGCGAAGCGGTGCAGCCGGTGCGCCATCAGCTGCGTCTGAACGCGGCCATGCCGCAGGGTCTGGTGCTCGTGCCGCTGCGCGCCGGCACGAAGCTGATCGGCGTGCTGGGCGTGGTGCCGGGCGCGCAATTCGGCACCGATGAGCGGGCGGCGCTCGAACAGGCCGCCCCCAATCTCGCGATCGCCTGCGAGCGCGGATCGGCGCACCACAACACCCGGCGGCTCGCCGTCGAGGTGCGGCAGACCGCGAAGCGGCTGGAGCAATTGAACACCGATCTCGATGCCGCGATGAAGTCGAAGGACCAATTCCTCTCGAACATCTCGCACGAGCTGCGCACGCCGCTGAACAGCATCATCGGGTTCACCGACCTGCTGCTCACGCAGGACCTCGGGGGTCCCCCCCTCTCCAATCAGCAGCGCGATTTCCTCGAGACGGTGGCGCGCAACGGCCGGCAGCTGCTCGAGCTGATCAATGAGCTGCTCGATCTGCAGCGCATCGCCGCGGGCCGCATGGACCTGAAACCGGAGGATGTGGAGCTGGCACCGCTGCTCAGCGAAGCCGCCGGCAGCGTGCATGCGCAGGTCGAGAAGCATCGCCATGCGCTGGTCGTGACACCGCCCGCCCGGGATCTGCGCGTCCATGCCGACCGCGGCCGCGTACGGCAGGTGCTGCTGAACCTGCTCTCGAACGCCATCAAATTCACGCCCGATGGAGGCCGGATCACGCTCGCCGCAGCGCCGGTGAACGGCGGCGCCGAAGCGCGCATCGCGGTCACCGACACCGGCATCGGGATCGCCGCGGAAGATCAGCCCAAGCTGTTCAAGGAATTCTCGCAGCTCGACGCTACCGCGAGCCGCAAATACGAGGGGACGGGACTGGGCCTTGCGCTATCACGGCGTCTGGTCGAGCTGCAGGGCGGCGCGATCGGGGTCGAAAGCGAGATGGGCAAGGGCAGCACGTTCTGGTTCACTCTGCCACAGGCGCGGTGAGCGTGGCCACCATCGTCGTCGTCGAAGACCAGCCGGACAACCTGAAGCTCCTGACCACCCTGCTCACCATCAAGGGCCATCAGGTCGTGGGGCTCCCCAACGGGGATCGCCTAGCGGAGGTCGTGCAAACCCAGCAGCCCGCGCCGGAGCTGATCCTGCTCGACATCCAGCTGCCCGGCCGCGATGGTTATGCGCTGCTCGAGGAACTGCAGGGCCTGCCGCAGCGCTCATGGAAAGTCGTCGCACTCACGGCGCACGCGTTGCCGGAGGATCGGGCGCGCGCTAGCGCCGCGGGATTTGACGGATATATCACGAAGCCGATCGACGTACGGACGTTCCCTGCGGAAGTGGCCCGCTACCTCGGAGGTTAAATGGGCGGTCTGGTGCTGCTAATCGGGCGCGTGGTCTTCTCCTTCTTCTTTATCTACTCCGGCTTCAATCACCTCACCAAGCTCAGCACCTATGCGCAGTATGCCGGTGCGTCCGGCGTTCCGGCGCCCACGCTGCTGACGGCGGTGTCCGGCCTCATGCTATTGGCCGGTGGGCTCAGCATCCTGCTCGGCGTGAAGGGGGGGTGGGGCGCGCTGCTCATCGCGCTCTTTCTCATTCCGGCGGCGTTCACGGTGCACAAGTTTTGGGGAATCGCCGACCCGATGATGGCCGCGAATCAGGCGGCCCACTTCTGGAAGAACATCGCGCTGACGGGGGCGTGCCTGATGTTTTACGGTTTTGCGACGCTCAATCCGGCGCGGTGGCCGTACAGCGTCGGCCGTTCAGCGTCACCGACGCCTTAAGGCCGCTCCGGCGGTAGCGTACGAACGCGCACCCGAGTTTCGGGTGCCAGCATCACACGAGCGTGCGGATGGGGATGAGGATTGGCGTCCGCCTCATGCAGCGTGATCGAGCCGTTGACGGTGCCGAGCTTCAGCCTCGGGCCGCCGGTGCCGATGGTGCCGCGCAGATGCCGGGTGCTGAGCTTGCCGGTGATCTTCACCGGGAAATCGGTCTGGACGCGGCCGTTCACCGTCTCGGCATCGATGGTGGCGTTGATGTGCAGAGGCAGACCGGCGCTGACGGAGCCATTGACCGTGGTCAGCTCGACATCACCGCTCGTCAGCGCCTGCATGTTCGCTTCGATGCTGCCATTGACCGTGGTCGCCTGGACGGGACCGGTCGAGGTGCTCACGGCGATGCGGCCGTTGACGGTCGCCGCCTGCACTGGCGCGCTGACACCGTCGATTTCGAGGCCGCCGTTCACCGTCGACGCGTCGATCGGCACGTTGCGCGGCAGCTGTACCGTAAAGCGGACCGCGACGTCGTTCTTCTTGACGCCGTTCAGGTGATAGTCGCCGCCCTCGTTGCAGCGTTGTTCGCGGGCTTCCCACATCGCGCAAATCGTCACCCCGCGCTCGGTGAGCACCGGGACGAGCTGCACGCTTTGCGGATCGGACACGCGCCAGCTCTTCTCGACCTGGACGAGGAGGCTGTCGCCCGTTCCCGCGACGACGTCGATCGGGCCGTTGGTGTTGCGAATCCAGACGTGCTGGGCGGGCTTGAGGAGGGCCCGGTATTCCCAGGGGTCGCCGACTTCACGGCCGTGTCCGAAGAGGTTGCCGCCGTCGCCGTCGCCCCAGTTGAAATCGCCGAACGAGCCGAGCGCGCCCAGCGATTCGGGTACGTGAATCCGGTGCGAGGCATTGCGAATGAAGAGGCCGGCTCCGACGACCAACGAGAAAAGCACGCCGCCGCGGATGATCTCGCGACGCCACGTGCGCACGAAGCGCTTAGCAGGGCTGGGTGGTGCCTGGTCCAAAGACATGTCCATGGTTAGGTGATGGTACGTCCCTTCAATCTTACAAGTTTCGCCCCGATATGCGACCGCCCGCCGGGACTCAAGCGGGCGGCCGAGGCTCTCAAAGGGTGCATTTCGGAGGAGCGGTAGCCTCGACGGTGACCGGGGCCAGCATGCCCCCGTACCAGACGCGGTTCGCGTCCACCGTCGGGTCTCCGGGTGTGACCGTCCGGGCCGCGCGGCGGTACGTCTCCGCTCGGTCCACGGTCATGGCGGCTTGGGCGGCGAAGCCGTATCCGAAGGTCAGGATCGTCGCGATCAACAGGGTCAGGCCGCGCATTGCATCCTCCAGCTAGAGACGTAGTGCCAAGCTTCAGAGGGTAAGACGCAGCCATGGCAGGAAAGGTTGCATGGAATTTGGAGTTGACTGATTCCTAACGCAGTCGCAGCAGTACGCCTCCCCCGAGCGTGAGCGTTCCAAGCTGCTCGCTGCGACGCATGCTCCCCTGCGACGGGAAGTCACAGCGCTCGAGCGTGTACGCGAGCTCGAACAGGAGTCGGCCGCGCTGATAGGCGAGTCCCGTCCCGGCATCCAACGCCGTCGCGGCGTTGGGCAGTCCGGTGACGGCGACGAGTGGCAGCAGGTGGACGCGGCCAACGGCCCAGAACGTCTCGCCGCTGAGGGGGACCCGAGCCTCGGCACCGGCACGGACCAGCGTCCAGCGCTGCCTTGCGAGCACCGTGCCAAAGCTGCGTAGCGTGACGCCGCTCTCGAGCACCAACCAGGGGAGTGGCGCGAACTCTGCGATGGCGCCGACCTGCGAGACATCCCGATCGATGCCACCGCTTCCCTGTACGGCGGTGAGGTGTCCGGTTTCGCCGGACAGCCTGAGCGCGATGCCGCGGAATCGCAGCCGCGCCACGCCGCCGGCGAGGAGTCCGGTCGCGCGCTCCACTCCGAGACCGACGTCGACGCGGTGATCGCCATGCGCAAGCGTGACGACGCCGCTGAGCTCGACCGCTTGCGCCCTCACAATCGCCGGGACCAGCAATCCGGCGAGCACTAGGGGCACCGCCGCGCTCATGGCCGCACCGCCGGCGCGCTCGCCGGCGTGATCAGCAGCATCGTGCGGGCGACGCGGTCTGCATTGCGCCCACGGATCACCGCGTTGGCCGCGTCACGTGCGGCCCGGCGTGTCTCATTGAGCGCAACATTCTGCGGAATTGCGCGGTGTGTTCGCCGGTAGGAGAATGCGGCGATGCCACCGACGGTGGCCACCCCGGCCATGATCCGGCCCTCGCGTCCCGTTCCCAGCCTGTCGTTCCCCAGGAGGCTTCCGACTGCAAGCGCACCGACCGCGACGCCCAACCCCTTCAGGAGATCGTTCCCGGCCGTGGACTCCGCGTGCCGTTCCGGCAGCACGTCTCCCGTCCCCAACGCCGGCAACGTGTCTTCGAACGGTTCGACGTCGTGTTGGAGATCCAGATACATGCGCAGCGAATCCGCCTGCGCGGTGAGCCGACTGCGCCCGACGACCGTGAGATCGTAGCGCCCCGGCGGTGCCAGCCGACCGTCCGGCCCCAACCCGTTCCACGCAATTCCGTGCGCGCCATCGTTCGCCCCGTCATACAGCACCACGTAATCCGTGCCGCCGAGCGCGCGCAGCGTCGCGCGCAGCGTGGCAGCGTGCGTTGTCACTACGGTGATCGACAATTGTCCCGTGCGCGGATCAAGGCGGGTTTCCGGAATCGGTTTCACACCCACGGAGAATGTGCGGCGACGCGCGACGGCAAACGCGCCTTGCTGCGCGGGGGTGAACTGCGCCGGATCGAGATCGGCGAAGGCGTCGCGCTCGAGCGCCGCCCGGAAATACAGGACGGCGGAATCTGGCTTGCCCCTGAGCACGAGCGCGGCGCCGAGGTACTTATACGCCTCGACGCGTTGCGCGTTCGTCACCTCCAGCGGCCATTCCGACGACACGACCTGACGCAGGAGCGGGAGCGCGCGTTCGATCTCGAGGCGCTCATAGAGCTGACGTGCCTGTTGGAGCAGCTCAGCGGTGCCGGCTTGCGCGACTGTGATGGTGGGAAAAACGAGCGAGAGCGCGACCCCGAGAGCCGCCGCGCGTCGCTTCAAGGCTGCTGCTCGCGCACTCGCAGGGTGATGCGCCCCAGAGAAATGGTGCTGTCGGCGGAGATCGTGATGGTCGTGTCGAAGGTGATGTACCCGCGCGCCCGGATCTGCAGGCGGCGACTCCCGGGTGCGAGCGGCAAGTCGAGTACGGCCCCCCGACCGCGGGCGCGGCCATCGATGAGAATCTCGGCGTCGCTCGGTGTGGTCAGCAGGCGTAACAACCCGGTGACCGGGGGACGCGGACGCACCGGAGTGGGAGCGGACAGCTGCGCCCGTCCGGAGTCCTCTCGCGCGACGCCGCCGCCACGCGAGTTGTTGCCGGCGCTGACAGCGGGGCGAAACACGACCCAACCTGCAAGCCCCAAGACAACAACCGCGCTCGCCACACCCGCCCACGCCCGCTGCTTCCACGACGTCGAGCGAGCGCGCGGTTTCCGCGCGGCGTCGAACTGCAACGTCGGCGTATCAGGAAGTGCGGGGAGCGAGCGCGTCGTGACGGCGGCAATCGCGTCGCCCTTAGCGAGCCGCCGGAGCAGCTGTTCGGCCTCGCGACGCGCCGCCGCGTCCAACTGGAGTAATTCGAGCTCAGTCATGAGATCGCGAGTGGTCGGATAGCGATCCGCAGGCTTCTTCGCCGTGAGTCGCTCGATGATCCGAGCGAGATCAGCGGGCACATCGTCGCGGGCCACGCGGACGTCGGGAAGCGGTGTGAAGAAATGGTGATGCATGATCCCGGCGAGCGTGTCGGCCTGAAATGGCAGCGTACCGGTCAACATCTCGAATGCGACCATGCCGAGGGAGTAGTGATCGCCTTGGGGAGTGGCGCGCTGCCCGGCGCATTGTTCGGGACTCATGTATCCGGGGGTCCCGATCACGGCTCCGTCTTGGGTGAGAGTGACGTCGGACGCACGCAGCGCGACGCCGAAATCCGAGACCATGACGCGCCCATCGCGATCGATCAAGATGTTCGCTGCCTTCACGTCGCGATGGACGATGCTGCGGTCGTGCGCGAAGGCGAGGGCCCGGGCGGCGGCCTGCAGGACGAGCACGATCGCCGGCACCGGCAGGGGGCCCTGCGCGTCGAGAATCTCGTCCAGGGACCGGCCCTCCACGAACTTCATGGCGATGAATAGGATCCCGCCGATCTGTCCCACCCGATACACCGGCACGATGTTCGGATGCTCGAGCTCGGCGACCATGCGCCCTTCCCGCTTGAAGCGCTCCGCCGCGCGCGGCGTCAGGCCGAGCTCGGGCGAGAGCACCTTGAGGGCGACGGAACGCTTCGCTTGTTCGTCGCTTGCCCGGAAGACGATGCCCATGCCCCCCCGGGCGAGCTCCCGCTCGACCTCGAAGTCGCCGGCGAGCACGCGCCGGAGGCGGTCGAGCAGCGTGTCGTCGGCTGCTGTTTGATCCACGACGGTGCTGCTATTGGGATCGACGACGAGGCGCCCGCAATTGCCGCAGAAGCGGGACGTTGCCGGCACCTGAGCGCCGCAACCGAAGCATTTCACGTCAACTGGCACTAGGGTCGCACCCGCATGGCGTACATCGTCTCGGGCGCCGCGACTGTGATCACGGAGCTGACGAGCTGCACGTCGAGCACCGCGCGCCCGGCTCCAACGCCGATCAACGTATCTCCTCGCGCGTTCACCTGAAGCAGCGTGGGGCTGAGAGAGGTAACGCGGAGGCGGGGATTGGCGAAATCGCCGGCGGCGGTGCGCATGACCACGACGAGGGGGAGGGTGTCGCCGACGGCCAGGACGCTATCGGAAAAGACGAAAATGAGGCCCGCCGCCTGACGTGGCGGGTCGAAGACATCTGTTAAACCACAGCTTATCACTGCCAGACTGCCGAGCAAGCCCGCCGTTAATCCGGCGACCAAGGATCGTGACCGCACCGGATGTCCCCGTAAGGGAGACCCTAAGGTGTGTCCGGACGAGCCCTACATGCAAGAGACGGCTATGCTCGGGGCAGGAATCGAACCTGCAAGGGGTTGCCCCCGAGGGATTTTAAGTCCCTTGCGTTTACCAATTTCGCCACCCGAGCGGCCTACGGAATGTCGAATGATGAATGCAGAATGTCCAATGACCAACTAGATCCGCTCGGTATGTGCGCCCGCTGATGCTTGTACTTCACTGATCGCCGCCGACCTGCCGTACGCCCGCTCATACGCATGCTGGATCGCGGGAATCGTCTTCGTGTCGGTCTTGTTCACGAGCACAATCGCCGCCCCCCCCCACCCCGCTCCGGTCAACCGCGCGCCGAGCGCACCGGCACGCTTGGCCGTCGCCACGATCGTATCGAGCTCCGGAGAGCTGCAGTCGTACAGCCGGCGACACGATTCGTGGGATTCGTACAGCAACGCCCCGAATTGCTTGAGCCTTCCCTGCTCGAGCAGCTGCGCCGCGAACCGCGTGCGCGCCGTCTCGCTCACGACGTGCACCGCGCGCGAGCGAATCGGCTCCTTGAGTGCGCGCTTGAGCCGCGCCAGCCATTCCGCCGGCCAGCTCGCGAGCCAGACGAGCTCCGGCAGCTCGACCTTGAGCCGCCGCACGGCGGCATCGCATTCGTCACGCCGTTTCGCCAATTGGCTGTTACGCAGATCATGACGGGTGCCGGAATCGACGAGCAGTAGCCGGGCGCGGAACGGAATCTGGCGCGTCTCCAATGAGGCGGCCTCGAACAGCAGCGCATGGTCGCGCCTGGCAAGCGCGGCAATCGTCTGATCCATCGTGCCGCAACCGACGCCGACCTGGTCGTGTTCGGCGCGATAGGCCACGCCGGCGAGCTGACGGGGCTGCAGCGCGGCACCGCCCGGCGCCAACGCGCCCAGCGCCCGCGCCGCGGCGACAGTGAGCGCGGCGGAGGATGAGAGTCCCGCGCCAATCGGCACATTGGACGCCACCGCGACGCGGACCGACGCATTCGGCATCGTTACTTCGAGCGCCCACAGCTCGCGCAACACGCCCGCGACGTACGCCCCCCATCCCTTGGGAAGTTCTTCCTGCCATTTGACGCGCACGACCTTCCTGTCACGCGTCGAAATCGCTTCGAGCACTCCCGCATCGCCGTTCGCACACGGTCCGGCGGCGACGGTCGTACGCTCGGCGATCGCGATCGGCAACACGGGGCCGCCGTTGTAGTCGGTATGTTCGCCGATGAGGTTGACGCGACCAGGGGCCGACGCCGCGGACCTAGGTGTTGTCCCAAATGTTTTGTGAAACAGGTCTATCGCGGGTCGTGGCATCGGTTTGACAAGGATTCCACGCAATGCTACCGTATCGCGGCCGGATTCACCATCTACCCCTATTCGTCTGACGGAGAACACGTATGCGGCGGTTTGCGTTGTTGCTGGTCGCCGGGGCCCCTGCGCTTGTCGCCGCCCCCCTTTCCCCCCTCGTTGGGCAGGGGTTCGGCGTCTACGAGCACAACACCTGCACCATGGCCCGCGCCGGCGTCGCCGCGGCAAGTCCGTGCGCCGACGGCTCGGCGATCTTCTTCAGTCCGGCGGGGCTGGCGGGCCTGGCGGGAAACCACTTCAGCGTCGGCGTCACGGCGATTGCCGCGACGGGCAACTTCACCGATGATCTGCTGGCCCACCGCACCGCCCTCGACAACCCCGTCATCCCCGTTCCCAACGCCTACCTGACGCATCAGTTCAGCCCGAAACTCACGGCGGGCATCGGCGTCTACGCCCCGTATGGCCTCGAGACCAGGTGGCCGGTCGCAGGATTCGAAGGACGATTCCTCGGCTACAACACCGACGTGCGATCGATCTACATCCAGCCCACGGTCGGTTATCAGGTGCACCCGCGCCTCAAGATCGGCGTCGGCGTCGCCTACATCACGAGCCATCTGAAGCTGCGGCAGCGGCAGGATCTCTCCACAGTGCCGCTGCCTGCGAACCTGCTGGCGCTCTTTCCTGCGCCCCAACCGCCGCCCGGCACGACTTTCGGTATGCTCGGCGTGCCCACGGGCACCGACTTCGTTGATGCGAACCTCGATGCGAGCGGTAGCGGGTTCGCGGTCAACTTCGGGGGCATTCTGAAGGTTACCGATCGATTGAGCATCGGCGGTCACTGGCTGACGCGGAAGCTGATCAAGTACGACGGCACGGCGAAGTTTCGCCCGGTCG
Organism: Gemmatimonadales bacterium; assembly: GCA_035637435.1. Lineage (GTDB taxonomy): Bacteria > Gemmatimonadota > Gemmatimonadetes > Gemmatimonadales > GWC2-71-9 > 20CM-2-65-7. Next base: position 2,392 of record DASPXD010000217.1, on the reverse strand, counting down.
CGACCAACCTGACACTCCCGGTGACGATCGGCACCTGCCCCGCGTGCATTCCAGCTGGCACGCCGGTTGATGCATTGCTGGCCTCACAATTCGCAGCGGGTGGGGCGCTGGACACGACCGGCATCCCTGTCGCGACCTCGATCTACATGCCGCCGCAAGGATCGCTCGGCTTCGCGTACAAAGTGAACGAACAGTGGAATGTGATGGCCGATTATCAGTATGTCGCGTGGGGCTGGTTCAGCGAAGTCCCCATCGATTTCCAGAACACCGCCACGCCGGACATCACGCTGCATCCGTCGAACAAGGACACGCATGGATTCCGGTTTGGCGCAGAGTATCGCTATAACCCGAAGGTGCAGCTGCGCGGTGGGTATCTGTATCACACCGGCGCGTCGCCGGTGCAGTTCGTTACGCCGCTGTTGCCCGAGGGCCCGCGCAACGAGTTCACATTCGGCGCGGGCGTCGAGTTGACGCCCAAGCTGCATGCCGACCTGGCCTACCAGTACATCAAACAGAACGACCGGCGCGGCACGGTGAATCCGGCCGTCGGGAATACCGGTCTCTACCAATTCAAGGGCAACCTGTTCGGCATCGGCCTTGCCTACACCTTCTGAGGACGAGCGACCCATGATTCGGACCAAGCGCTTCTCGGCCGCCGTTCTCGGGCTCCTGTTGGCCACCGCGGCATGCCAGAACGAGAAACTCAACCGGCCGTTCGCCGTCACCCCCGTCGATCAGCTGTTCGACCGCTATGTGTCGATGGGGAACTCGATCACCGCCGGCTTCCAATCGGGCGGGATCAACGACAGCACGCAGTCGCAGGCATACCCCGTGCTGCTCGCGCGCGCGATGCACGCACCATTCTTCTCACCGCTGATGAACAAGCCGGGCTGCCCGCCGCCGTACACGAACGTGTTCACCGGCGCGCGGCTGAGTGGTGGCACGCCGACAACCTGCGCGCTGCGCAAGACGCAAGCGGTCACCCCGCCGTTCATCAGTAACACGGCGGTGCCGGGCGCCCTGGTCAACGACGTGTATACCAATGGCGCCGGCGCACACGCGAATTCGCTGACGCAGTTCTTCCTCGGCGGCCTGACGCAGGTGCAGATGGCGGCAAAGGCGCAGCCGACGTTCATCTCGATCTGGATCGGCAACAACGACGTGTTGGGCGCGGCGACGAGTGGCACCAACGGCGGTGACACGACACTCATCACGCCGACCGCGCTCTTCAACGCGCGCTACGACTCGATGCTCCAGGCGGTCGACAGCCTCGGGGCCCAGGGCGGCGTGCTGGTCGGCGTCGCCAATGTCACGGCGATTCCCTTCTTCAGCGCCGGCGCGACCTACTGGGCGATCAAGAATCACCTCGCACCGCCTGACTCGTTTCCGACCCCGTTTACGGTGAGCAATAACTGCGCACCCATCGCCACCGGCATACCGGGAGCGCGGGGCGACTCGGTGCTCGTGCCCTTCCCATATGGCGCCGGGCTGCTCGGTGCGGCTCAGGCAGGAGCGCCGAGCAACCTCGATTGCGCCGATACCGTTGCCCGCGTGGTGGTCCCATCAGAGCTGGTGAAGCTGGTCACCGCGGTCACGGCGTACAACGCACATATCTCCGGCGCGGCGACGACACGCGGGTGGGCATATCTGAATCCCAACCCCACACTCGACTCGTTGCGCACGGTACCGACCGCGGTTCGTCCCTTCCCCGCCGTCGGGGCGGCGTGCAGCGCCAATCCCTTCGGAACTGCGTTCTCCTGCGACGCGGTCCACCCCAGCGCCGCGACGCAGCGCTTGATCGCGCAGAAACTGCGGCTCGCCATCAACGCCGCCTATACGACCGCAATTCCCGCGATCCCCTGAACGAAAAAGAAGGGCGGCAAAAGGCGGCAATGGGGTATGCTTCTCCATTGCCGCCCTTCTTTAGAAGCCCCCGACGATTTCTCGCGCTTGGCACGCTGCTGCTGCTGCCAGCAGTTGCTCGGGCGCAGGCCGTCCCGCGGACCGACACGCCGCGTGCCGGGGAGCTGCGCATCACGGTCGAACCGATCATCACCACGTGGACAGACGAATTCACGCCTGACGGCAAACAACCCATCGCGGCGTCGCTGACCAGGGCGATCCCGCCTCGCTGGGAATGCTTTCGCGCCGACACGCTGCCCATCGTGCGCGCATGCCGGCTGCTGACGTCACAGGTACAGGTGCGAGTCGAGCGGCGGGAGACGCCGCTCATCGCGGCGTTTGGATTGACGAATCGCCTGGCGCTGAGCGCGCGCCTGCCGCTGGTGCGGGTCATGGTGCGGCAACGCCACGACTCGAGCGCCGTCGGCTCCGCGCTCGACTCGTTGCTCGCGATTCGACGTACGCCTTCGCGCCGATCCTGAACACGCCG
>DASPXD010000216.1:0-3741 GCA_035637435.1 Gemmatimonadales bacterium | reverse complement strand
TATCGTGATGGAGGCCGTCGCCGGGGCGGCCGGGAGCCTCGACATCAAGCCGATTACGGCTGCGCCGGACGACGAACCGGCACTGTCCCCCGCGCTGCTCGAGTTGGGCCGCTGGCTCTCCGATTATTACGGCGCGCCGCTGGGGCTGTCGCTGCGGGCGCTGCTCCCTGGCCCATTGTGGAGCGTGGCGCGGCCGGCGGGGCCGGCACCGGCCGCCGAACGGCTGTTCGTGCTCACCGGCAACGGCATGGATTCCCTGCTCGAGCGGGAGCGACGCTTCAAGCGGGCGCCCAAACGGCGCACCGTCTATGAGACCGTGGAAGCGCTGGGCGGCTCAGCGCCCGTCTCACATCTCGTGCGACAGCTCAAGATTTCATCGAGCGTCCTGGACGGTCTGGTGGCGCAGGGGCTCGCCCGCATCGAGCGCGTGCCGGAAATGCGCGACCCGTTTGCCGATCTCTCGTCGCCTCCGCCACAATCCCTTACCGAAGCCCAGCGGTCCGCCGTGCGGGGAATTCTGGACACGCCGTTCGACAAGCCGGTCTTGCTGCATGGCGTCACGGGATCGGGGAAGACACTGGTCTACCTGGAGGTGCTGCGCAGCCTGGTCGCCGCGGGACACGGCGCCATCCTCCTCGTCCCTGAAATCGCGCTGACGCCGCAGACCGTGGCCCGCCTGCGCGGCGTCTTCGGCGACCAGGTGGCCGTGCTGCATTCGGGATTATCTGATGGCGAGCGTGCCGATGCCTGGCGCGCGCTGCGCCGCGGCGAGCGGCTCGTCGCGGTCGGGCCACGCTCGGCTATCTTCGCGCCCGTGCAACGGCTGGGCGCCATCGTGGTCGACGAAGAGCACGAGCCGAGCTACAAGCAAGGCTCGACGCCGCGGTATCACGCGCGTGATGCTGCGACCAGGCGCGCGGAGCTGGAGCGTGCCCGGCTCATCCTGGGCAGCGCGACCCCGTCGCTCGAGACGCTCGATCAGGCTGCGCAAGGACACGTCGTGACATTTGCGCTACCCGATCGTGTGGGCGCACGGCCGTTGCCGCCCGTAGAGATTGTCGATCTGCGCAGCGCGCCCCGCGTTCCCTCCGCGGAAGCGGGAGCGATCCCGTGGAGCGAAACATTGGACCAGGCGATCTCCGGTGCGCTCGAGCGCGGCGAGCAGGTATTTCTGCTGCTCAATCGCCGCGGCTTCGCGACCTTCGTGCAGTGTCCGGCGTGCGGCAACGTGCCGGGATGCCCCCAGTGCGCGATTGCGCTCACGGTGCATCAGACGCCACCCGCGATGCGGTGTCATTACTGTGGTCACGAAGCGCGAATACCGGAGACCTGCGCCGTCTGTGGGCACACCACGCAGCGCCTGCGTGGCCTCGGCACGCAGCAGCTCGAGCACTTCGTCGGACTGCGGTACCCCCGCGCGCGCATCGCGCGCATGGACCTCGACACGACCTCGAGCAAGTGGGCGCACCATCACATCCTCGAGCGTGTGGGCAGCGGCGACGTGAACATCCTGCTCGGCACACAGATGATCGCCAAAGGACTCGACTTTCCCAACGTCACGGTCGTCGGTGTTGTGGACGCCGACACCGGCCTGCATTTCCCCGATTTTCGCGCCGGCGAGCGGACGTTTCAGCTTGTCGCGCAGGTCGCGGGACGAGCAGGCCGGGGCCCCCGCGGCGGGCGGGTCTTCGTCCAGACGCGAGCGCCCGATCACCACGCCATCCGGGCCGCGGCGGCGCACTCGGTCGCGCAATTTGCGGCAGCCGAGCTCCCGCTGCGTTCGCCACCGCATCCACCGTATCCGCCGCGGACCGGTCTGGTGCGTTTCGTGATCGCGACAGACGATCACGCGCGGACGGCGGAGCTGGCCGAGAAGGTCGCAACCTGGCTGCGGCGCGCGGCGACGGAGCGGCTGGAGGGAATGCTCACGGTCTTGGGTCCGGCGCCATGCCCGATCATGCGGTTGAAGGGGAAGTGGCGCTGGCACGTGCTGGTGAAGTCCCCCGAGCCGCGCGTGCTGGGGCGTGTGGTGCGCGCGTGGCGCGCGAAGGCGCATCGCGCGGTAACCGTGGATCGTGATCCGCAGTCACTCTTGTGAAAGCCAATTCACATCGGGTATTTTGACCGGCCTGTGAGTCGTCCGCGCTTTCAGTATCGACCACCGAACTTTGCCGCGCCTCCGCTGTCAGGCGCGCCCGACGCGCGGTTCACGTCAGCACCCGCCGACGGGGTCCTTCCCGACGGTTTTTTTTCGACTACGAACCTCCCAACCTATGTGAAGCTGCCGAGCGGTTGGCGGCGGCCACGCCTGCCGCGCATGGATTGCGTGATCGTGCAGGCCGGTGTAGACGATCTCGTCGTCACCGAGCCCCGCCGGGTGCGGCAGGGCGACAAGGTCGCTGTGGGTGCGGCGGAAGACGGCACCGAAGGCATCTTCGTTCACGTCGAAGGATTCTTGGGCGGCACACACAGCCCCAACGAATTCCGCTTCATGGCGGCGGAGGTGTCGCGCGAGCGGCCGGTGGATTACGACGTGCTGGCGCAGCTCTTGGGCGAAGAGAAGCAGCGCGGCGGCAAGATTCTCTGGGTCATCGGACCCGCGCTTGTGCATGCGCGCGCGCGGGAGGACATGATCTGGTTCATCGACAACGGCTACTGTAACACGCTGCTTGGCGGCAACGCCGTCGCCGTGCACGATCTCGAGGCCGCCATTTTCGGCACGACGCTCGGGATGTCAAGCTCCGGTGAAAGCGTCGAAGGCGGGCACGGCCTGCACATGCGCGCGATCAACGCGATTCGGCGCGCCGGCTCGATCGCACAGGCCGTGGGCCAGGGCATCGTGAAGAGCGGCATCATGCACGCCCTGGTCACGCACCGCATCCCGTTCGTGCTCGCCGGATCGATTCGCGACGACGGTCCGTTGCCGGACGTGCTCCCCGACACGCTTGCGGCCCAGGACGCCATGCGGGCCCATACCGCGACCGCGACGTTCGCGATCTTTGTGGCGACGGCGCTCCACGCGATCGCGGTGGGGAACATGCTGCCCGCATTTGTGGACTCCGGTGCGATCGAAGACATTCGGCCCCTGACGACGATCTGTGTGGATCAGACCGAGTTCGTGGTCACGAAGCTGCGCGATCGCGGCACGCACCAGGCCTACGGCGTCGTCACTAACGCGCAGGATTTCATGCATGTCCTGCGCTTCTATGTGGAGCGATGGCAGCAAGCGACCCCGGTCCGGACGCCGGCCCAGTCTTCCCGCTAGCGCCTCCCCCGCCCCCCTCATCGCCGCCGGGGCGGGGTCCCGGCTGGGCGAAGCTCGCGGCTGCGGTCGAGGCACAGGTGCCGCCCGCCGAGATCGAGACGATTTACATCTTTCGTCCGATCAAGCGGCAGGGGCGCGAGTGGGGCACAGCGGTCGTGACGCGCAAGAGTGTGGCTCCGGACGTACGGTTGCGCGTCTACACGGCGAAATACATGCTCATCGTGCGCGGCAAGGACCGCGGGCAGACGAAGATCGAAGTCGTGGAGGTTGGGCTGAGTCCCGCTGCGGTGTTGGCGCAGGTCATGCAGGCGACGGTCGACCGGGGCGGCGATACGGAGCCGCCCGTCGAGCTGGGTCCCGCGGTCTGGTACGAAGGGAGGTAGTTCGAGGTTGATTGACGCCAGAATGTTCATCCCGACCAAAGCCTTTCTCACGAAGGGCGTCGGCCGGCACAGGGAAAAGCTCACCAGTTTCGA
>DASPXD010000215.1:0-2363 GCA_035637435.1 Gemmatimonadales bacterium | reverse complement strand
GGCACTGGGTGCTGCGACCGCGCAATCGCCGCATCTGGTGGGGCACGGTCCTCGACTGGTTGGAGGTACATCTCCATGAAAGCCCTCACCCGTAATACGCTGCTGGCGCTGCCGCTGGCGTTGCTGATCTACACCACCGTGCTGCCGCATCAGGGGCACGTAGGGTGGGATCTGCTCGACGCTTTCACCTTGGCATTCTGCTTTACGTACGTCGGGCATTGGGTCGAGGTATGGCTGCTCAAGCTGCCGGGCATCGAGACTCCCACGGGAAAACTCGTCCGCGTGCTGGGTTGGTTTGCGGGTGGCTTGTGGTGCTATGAAGTCGGGCGCTGGCTCCTGGTCTTATACGGTCGCAACACGGGCGCGCTGCCGCCGCTGATGTGGGGCGGGTTCTTCTTCGTGGGCTTCGAGTTTGTGGTGCACGGAATCCTACAAGCGTCCGGGAAGCCCAACTTCTACAGCGGTCAGTTGCAGGAGTCCGAGACTACGCTTCCGCGGTAGGAGCCTCGCTGAGATACCCACCGGCAACGCCGCCGACCACGAGCACCAGGCCGACCCAGCCGACGACCGTCAATCCCTGGCTGAGTAGCAGGAATGCGAGCAGCGCGCCAACGACGGGCTCGATGGTTGCGGCGACGGCGGTGAGGGTCGCCTCGATCCGGCGCACGCCGGCGAAGAAGAGGAAGTTCGCCAGCACGACGCCGCCCGCGGCGAGCGCGACGACGTAGAGCCAGGCCGCGTTGGTCGGCGGCGGCGCCGGCGCGTGGCCCGCGAGCGGCAGCACGATGGCCAGAATCAAGACGCCGCCCAGCGCTTCCCAGAACAACATGCGGTAGGAGCCGTAGCGCGGCACGGTCCAGCGCGCGAGCACCGTTGTCGTTGCGTAGCTCACGGCCGCGAGCAGGCCGCCGATGACGCCCGCCAGGACACTGGCGAATCCGGTCGCGCTCTGCGTCGCGCCGCCACTCTTGCCGGTGACCGTCATCGCGGCGCCGATCATCACGACGACCGCGAGTGCGAACCGGAGCGGCGTCAGCCGCTCGCCCAGCAGCGGCTTGGCGACCAGCGCGACCATGACGGGAGCCGTGTAGAGCAGCGCCGCGGCGCCGGCGACGCCCGCGCCCGCGATCCCGAACTGATACGCGACTTCGAACAGCGCGACCATCGCGCCGCCCAGCACACCCATCAGCAGCAAGCCCTTGCGGTCGACCTTGAACACGTCGCGCTGAAACAGGAGGGCCCAGAGCGCGAGCCCGGCGGTGCCGAGCATGAGGCGCCAGAATCCAATGCCGGTGATGGCGGCGCCTTCGGCGTAGAGTTTCGTGGACAATGGCCCGGTGGTGCCCCACACCGTGCCTGCGCCGAGGGCGCAGAGGTAGCCGAGGATTCGGCTCGAGCGTTGGTCGCTGTTCACGCGCCCATATTGTCCGTCGTCAGTTCGCCGCGCAACACGGTCACCGCTTGGCCGCCGATACGCACGCGATCGCTGACGAGACGCAGCCGCAGCTCGCCGCCGCGTGGGGACGCCTGAAAGGCTCGGAGCTCCTTTTTGCCGAGCTTGGCACTCCAATAGGGCGTGAGTGCGCAATGCGCTGAGCCGGTGACGGGATCTTCGGGGACCCCGGACCGCGGGGCGAAGAAGCGTGACACGAAGTCGAATTCACTTTTTTTATCCGCTCGGCTCGTCACAATCACGCCTCGAGCCTCGACGCGGCTCAACCCACTGAGATCGGGGTCGAGGGCGCGGACCGTCGCTTCGCTGTCAACTTCGACGAGGTAGTCGAATCGGCTGCGCCCCACGAACGTGGCTTTCGCGCCGACTGCCTCGATGAGTCCGGCGGGCGGCGGTGCCGCGGACGCGGGCGTGGCCGGGAAGTCGAGCTCGATCAGTCCATCGCGCCGATCAGCCGTCAACAAGCCGCTCTTGGTGTGAAAGCGCGCTTGCGCTTCTGGTTTCAGAACACCGTCTTCCCACAGCACATGCGCGCTGGCGAGTGTCGCGTGGCCGCAGAGATCGACTTCGACGGCGGGCGTAAACCAGCGGAGATCGTAGCCGTCGCGTTGCCGAACGAGGAATGCGGTTTCGGCGAGATTCATTTCCCGCGCCACGTTCAGCATCCAGGCTGGTTCGGCGGCTTTCGGGAGAATGCAGACGGCGGCGGGGTTTCCTGCAAAAGGTTGGTTTGTAAATGCGTCGACTTGTGTTATGCGGAGGCCCATGCCTCCAAATCTATTGCTCCCGGATCAATCGCGACGCGATCCAGTTCAACCAAGAACCAGCGAACGCGCTGGCGTAAGCCGCGAGCACAGTTACGCCTGCCCCCGCCTGGCTCGGCGATACGGAGGTGCGGCCATGTCCGAGT
>DASPXD010000214.1:0-2101 GCA_035637435.1 Gemmatimonadales bacterium | reverse complement strand
CACGCAAGCACATGAGATCGCCGGCGGCGTCGTGCAGAGCCCCCTGCTCTCCCGCTTGAGCCAGCTGCACCTCGGCGAGTTCAACGTCGGCCCCCAGCTCGCCGACCTGGGCGGCAAACTCGTGAGCTGGCTGGGTTCGTCCGCGTTCGGACTGCTGGGCACCGCGACGCGGCTGGCCCTGAACCTGACCATCGCGCTCTTCGGCCTCTACTATATCCTGCTCCAGGCCGGGCCCACCTGGAAATCGGTAGCGCGCTACATCCCGTTCTCGGCGAAGAACACCGACGTGCTGCGCCTGCGCTTCCGCAACGTCACCATCTCGACCGTCATCGGCACGGGCGCCGTCGCCGTCATCCAGGGCACGCTCGTGGGGATCGCCTTCCTGGTCACGGGACTCGGCAACGCGCTGTTCTGGGGCGTCGTGACGGTGATGCTGGCGATTCTCCCCGTCGTGGGCAGTGGGCTCGTGTGGATCCCGGGCGCCATCGCCCTCTTCCTCAGCCACCAGGTTGGGTGGGCCGTCGGCATGGTACTGTGGGGCATCCTGGTCGTGGGGAACGTGGACTACATAATCCGGCCCATCATCTTCCGCCGTTGGGCGAACATTCATCCGCTGATCACGCTGCTGGGAGCTTTGGCGGGAGTGCCGTACTTCGGAATCCTGGGACTGCTGATAGGACCGCTGGCGCTCAGTTACTTCTTCGAGCTGATCCAGATGTACCGGGAAGAGTATCTAGGCTAGTCGGGTAGTTCATTAGTAAGGCGCACAGACGCGTAGGCGCTCAGTTTCTCTCTAATGGGGACCGGGAGAGCCGGTAGAGCTCGTCCCCACAATGCCCCGCAGAATCTCCAGTCGCAGCTCCACCCATCCATCCACCTGCCGATACTCGACCCGCAACGCGTGCCGTCCCGCCGCCAGCGGCGCGGCGTCCACCTTCGATTCGTGGGGATCCCAGTCATCGATGACCGGCTTGCCGTCCACCCACATGCGCACCGCATCGTCGCTGATCGCGCGCAAGGTGTAGGCGCCGGGCGGCAGGTCTACACTGCCCGTCGCCTCGAGCGACCAGTGCTCCTGGGGCACACGCGCCAGGTGCGCCGGCGGCCGATACCACATGAAGTCGAGCCTCGGCAGGGCGACCGCGAACGTGTCGCTCGCTGTCAAAAACCGAATGCTCCAGGCGATCGGGGGCTCGAAACGGCCGTAGGAGAAACGGTAGGGCTGTCCGGCGGCACGCCGCGTCCCGCGCGGTGATACCGTCGCCGCGCCGCGGTACTCCAAGGTGACGCCCCAATCGCCCACCGAATCGGGCGCGGGGGTCACGATGATCGTGTCGCCGACGCGACCGCCGGTCGCTGACAGCGCCGCGACTCCACGACGCGTCACCACGCGCCAGCTGCCGGGCGGGCCCAGCACGGCGAGACGCAGCGGCACCGCGCGCGTCGAGTCCCCCGCGACGGGCCAGAGCTTGGGGGACCGCCAGTCGTACGGGCCCCATTCATCCACGATCATGGCAGTCCGGTCACGCCGGGTCAGCGGGGAGCTTGGGTACCCGGACGGCGGCCGCGGCCCCGACGTATCCTCGCGTGTCGCGATGTTGTCACGCACGTCCGTCCCCACCCCCGCGGTATCGCGCAGCACCGCGAGCGAATCGACGTCCATCCAGCGGTTCCCCGACACCACCAGCCGCGACGTCTGCCGCGCGCGCACCGCGGCCCGGTTGCCGAGGAAAATATTCTCCGTGATGTGATAGTCGCGGCTGCGGGTATCGCGGTGCTTGGGATAGCCCCAGTCCGACGGCTCGATCGAGTCGGCCCACAACCGGATCGCCGTGGAGTCGTGGTCGAAGCGGTTGGCCGAAATCACATTGTCCTGGCCGTGCTCGATCGCGATCCCGGTGCGGTTGCCGCGGAAGTCGTTCGCGGCGATACGGGTCTCGAAGCTGTAGCCGCCCCACACGCCATATTCGCTCCCCCACAGGCGGTTGCCGGTGATGGTGTTGCGGCTGAACGTCGCCTCGATGCCGTTGGCGGTGGCGTAGCTGACGTCGTTGCCGGAGAAGACGTTGTCGTTGGCGCCGCCGCTGCCGGAGTCCATCGT
>DASPXD010000213.1:0-2000 GCA_035637435.1 Gemmatimonadales bacterium | reverse complement strand
CCCATGATCCCGTTGGGCCGGGCGTTCGCCGACGTAATCGTGGCGCCGCTTCCGAAGTTGGCGGTGAGCGCGTAGGGGCGGCGCATCGGAACCGAGATCACGGAGTCGGTCGTGGTCGTATCACCAGTCCAGCCGCAGAAGCCGAGTCCTGAATCCACCGGCGTGAGCTGAACCGCCCGGCCATCCGGGACGAAATCTCCCGCCACCAGATTGATGGCTGTGTCCGCCGTGACGCCTCCGCTGCTCGTGTGGTTCGCTTGAAGCTTGAAATCGCGAGCTACGGTCGCCGTCAGGTTCGCGCCCGCGAGATTTCCGGTGATTGGGTGATTGATGGCGCCGCCATCCGACCAGGAAACGAAATGCCAGCGAGTCCTGCCGTTCGGCGCCACCTGGGGGTCGTTGAACCCCACGGTGTGGCTCGACCCGTCATCGAGCAGATCGCGGAAGACGCTGAAGCTCGCACCGTCAAACTGAATGACCGCCGCCGAATCGCTGGCACGCGCGACTGTCAGCGAGCCGAACCGCAGCCGGAAGGACATCGTGCGATCCGTAATGAGTTGGCGGATCGAGTCGACCGCGACACCCGCAAATGCACCATCGAAGTTTTTCAGCGCGGCGGGGTTGGTGCGGAACACAAACGCCGTATTTGCTTGCGTGCCTGGGTACAGGTCCCCCGCGTCACCCCGATTCGAACAGCCTAGGAACATCGAGGTGGCCGGGCAAAAATTCGAGGATGATGCAGATGCATCGAGGTTGCCGAATGCGTCGGCCTGGACCAGCTCGAGCCCGTGAATGGAGCCCGTATTCACGGCATTGCCGGGCGTGGCCAGTTTCGCCGAGTCGACGTGCCAGATGAGCAGTCCGCCCGGGCAGTTGTCGCCAGCTCCCGCGCGTCGGCAGTGATAGCGGATGACGGCGCTATCGGATTGCTGGCGCTGCCGGTTTTCCAGCAGGTAATACTCGCCACGCAGATTCGCCCCCTGCACGCGAACGTAAAAGGCGGTGTCGGACAACGGCGCGGCGTCGAAGGTATACGTGCCCGTCGTCGTCAGCGGGGCGATGGTAATCCAGCCAAGCTCGTTAAGGGACCAGGCCTCCATTCGGGAGGGGCTCAATGGCGTCGCGAAATTGCCCGAGCTCATGAGTCCCCATTCGCCGATGCCTTCGCTCACGTTGTCGGTGTCGTACAGATCCGGTAGCCCAAATCCGTGCCCGGTTTCGTGAGCCACGGTGCCGATCGGCATGATCTCCGTGGGCGTGCATGAGCTGGCACCGCCGACGGCGGGTTGCAGCACGTAATCGCTGATCTTGACCTTCTGCCCCGGATGGAAAGGATCGTTATCGTTCGTCGTGTAGGTCGGGAGCGCAAAGCGATGAGCCCACAGGTGATTCTGCGGGGCACTCGAGGGACCACACTCACCACCCACGGCCTCGTGCATGAACAGCACCAGGGGGACGAACCCCGTGGTGGAGTCGACGTACTGCGAGAAGTCAACCGTCGCGTCGAGTTTGGTGAGTGCCTCCGCCAACCCAGAGCGCATGCGGCTGATCGCCGCGGAACTGAACAGTCCGTTGCAGTTCGTTGAGCCGTACGGATTCGACGCCTGGCACGTCGCGCTTGTGCCACCGACATAGTAGACCTCGTTGCTGTCAAGTGTCGTATAGCCGTACGTCGTGCCCCGGATGTCGAACACGCCATTCGACATTTCCTGATAGAACGAGCGGTACGTGTAAGGTCTACCTGCGGCGGCGCCTGTCGGGGTGACCCCGAACAGCACGGCATCATAGTCGGCGGCGACGAATGTTGGCGCGGGCGAATCTTTGTAGCGAAACAGAATGGCCGGCACTTTGAGGATGCCGCTGACGACCGTCGCCGACGCCTGGGCGCCGGCCTGAGGGAGCGGCGCGGCGCCCGCCACGGCGGCGGACGCGTTCAGCTCGCTGAATCGTCCCGCGGCGCGCAGCCGAGCGCGCGTCGCGCGGACGGCCCGAGCCCGAAC
>DASPXD010000212.1:0-9993 GCA_035637435.1 Gemmatimonadales bacterium | reverse complement strand
AGGAGATAGTCGCTGGACGAGGCCGCTACCGTATCCGCCAACACAACGGATAGCGGTGTATCGGCTTCTAGTTCTTTCTTTAGTTTGTCGTAACTCTTGCGAATTTCTTTGGCGAACGGACAACCAATGAACACCTGAAAGATCTTTGGCACTCACGCCTCACCGAGGATGGAGCCAGCCGGGATCGAACCGGCAACCCCCACGTTGCAGAGTGCAAAGTAAGAGGCGCGCGCCTAGTCCTCTAACCTGCCCCGGGTTTCGAGCAACGCACGCTACGCTCTGCCGGTCCTTCGAACAAGGAGACCGTGATCTCGACCAAGGTAGGATCAGCGGGCTGCTCTCTAATGTCGTGAGGGGATCTTGAGCCTTACACAGAACTCAGCACTAAAAGAAGCGACAGCGTGTGTAGCCCATTGAGCGCAGCCAGCTCCGAGACAGAGATGCGGAAACCACAAGCTCCCCTTCGCCACCAGAGGATTGAGCGGGAACTTCTTTTCCAACCGCTCTCTAAGGTCGTGGTGTCGTCCTTGTTCGTCGTCCCATTCTGGCTTGTAATGCATCAGAGTGTTCCGCAGCCGAATCAGGCTCTCAGCATCGTCATATGGCGCACGGTCCTGCTCAAATCGTTTACTCCCCGCGGCTTCTAGCACTGTCTGATACTTCAGAAGTATGCTTTTGAACTCAATATCGCCCCAGATCTTGGCAAGACGAGCAACAGTTGCATCATCGAAAGAAGGCACCTTGTCATGATCTCGGTTCTCAGCTTCATGGAACAATTCGTTGATAGATGCCTCGAGGAAAGCAGCCGCCGAAAGTATGGCGCCAGTAACATAGGCACGGTGTCTCGTGAACTCTTCGACGCCTCGATGCGCGTTCTCGATTGATTGTGCCGTTGTTGCGAAATGCTGAGCGGCCAACAAGTGTTGTTTCGAGAAGCTGTGCTTACGCCTGAGGTTCACCTCACCTTGCACGAAGACCCCGGCTTGTGTGAATCGAAATACAGACAAGGCATCCTGCCCGTTCAGAACTCGGAATGTTCAGGTCAAATGTTAGGAGCAAGAAATGTAACTATATGGAGCCAGCCGGGATCGAACCGGCAACCCCCGTCCTGCAACTTGCCGCTTTCTCATCCTCAAGCGAAAAGTCGGAAATGTTCAGGGTTCAAACCCAGTGCTGCGATTTCACTGAATGCCCTAACTGCTTGTGAGATATAATCGGGGCGGCGGGATTCGAACCCGCGACCTCCTGGTCCCAAACCAGGCGCGCTACCGGACTGCGCCACACCCCGCGAACACCAATGATCAATGATGAATGATCAATAATCAATGATCATTGATCATTGATCATTGATCACTGGACATTCTGCGAAGCAGCACCTCGATAAGAGCCCGGAACGCGCGGCCGCGGTGCGAGACGCGGTGTTTGGCCGACGGTGGCGCCTCGCCAAAGGTCATCTTGAGATCCGTTGAGAAGAACAGCGGGTCGTAGCCAAAGCCGCCGCTTCCCCGCGGCTCAGTCAGGATGAAGCCGTCGCACGTCGCTTCGACAATCTCGGGCACGTTGCTCGGCGTCGCGAGAAACGCGACCACGCAGCGGTAGCGCGCGCCACGGCGCTCCTCCGGGACACCCGCCAGCTGCTCGAGCAACAGCGTGTTGTTTTCGGCATCGCTGCCGGTGGCGGACCACCGCGCCGAGCGCGGGCCCGGCGCCCCACCCAGGGCATCCACTTCTATCCCTGAGTCATCGGCGACGGCAGGGAGCCCGCCGCGCATAGCGTAGTAGCGGGCCTTGGCGACGGCGTTCTCGGCGTAGCTCAGACCGCGTTCGAGATCGGCTTCCTCGGGCAAGGGCTCCAGCAGCCGATCGGTGGGGAACGCGATCTCGAACGGCAGCCCCGCGAACAGCTGCCGGATCTCCCGCGTTTTACCCGGGCTGCGCGTGCCGACCAGCAGCTTCATCCGCCGCGACGCAGCTTCGTCAGCAATCCGGTCGTCGATCGGTCCGTGACGAGCGGCACGCGCACGACGCGCCCACCCCACCCCTGCACCTCTGTCGCTCCCACGATGGCCTCGGGCGCATAGTCGGCACCCTTCACGAGCACATCGGGCTTGAGCCGGCGGATCAGCTCGAGCGGCGTGTCTTCGTCGAAGAGCACGACGCAGTCCACCGCCGCCAGCGCCGCCACCAGCCGCGCGCGCTCGGCCTCCGGCACGACGGGGCGATCGGGCCCCTTCCCGAGGCGCCGGGCGGAGGCGTCGCGATTCACGCCAACGATCAACGCATCGCCCTCGGCACGTGCCGCCTCGAGCAGCGCGACGTGCCCCGTATGGAGCAGATCAAACACGCCGTTGGTAAAAACGACCCGGCCCTGAGTGGCGCGCCAGCTCGCAGCAGCCTCGGGCGTGCGGATCTTCGCGGCCGTGTTCAGAGCGGCTGCACGGCTCTGGGGTGGAAAGAGAAGCTGTGATTGAAGAAGGGCAGCGACACCGATTCGCTGTAGCGCGTCTCGATGACGATCTCGCGCGGGAAGGCGGTGCGCAGGATGACCAGATTGGATCCTGCCGCCCCGGGCAGACCGATCTCTTCGACGGCCGCCTGGATGCGGCGTCGGATCGTCCCATCGTCGAGTCCGGACGCGATGCGTGTTTCCGTCTGCATTTCATCGAGCAACCGATAGTAGCGGAAATACAGCTCGCCGATGTTGACGCCGTAATAGAGCACGGCAACGAAAATGAGCAACGAGAAGAGACAGCCGCTGGAGCTGGCGCCGCGTCGCGAAGCGCTCACCATTGCGACTGCGCTCCGTCCACGATGTTGGTCACGAGCTTTTGCAGCGCCACCCGCCGTCCCTCGAGCTCCTGGCCGGGATCGTAGTCGCCGTCCACCAACACCGAGCTCTTCCAGATGGTGGTGCCCTCACGCTGGTTGGTGATCTCCACTTCGACGGTGAGCTGCACCTTGCGCTTGGTCACCACGAGCTGGCCGGTCCCGGGCTGCAGCGACACCGGGACGTCGGGATCGTAGCGCACGATGCGGCCTCGCACGATCGCATCGGCCTTTGGTTCCGGCGCGACCCGCAAGCCGAGGCGTCCTTCGAACGCCTGTTGCACGGCGTCGTTGACCTGCTGCGTCAGCGCAGGCTCGGGCGTGTCGTTGTCGAACGGGATGATCGCGACTGTTTTGACGTTCGGGAGCGTGCCGCCCTGAAAGCCGTACGGACAGCCGGCGAGCAACAGGCCGGCCGTCGCGCTAACGGCGACTGCGCCACAGAGCCGGCGGAATGATCGCCGCGGTATCCAGCGCCACCACGGTAAGCTCAAAGCGACCCGAAGCCTCCGGAAAGTCGACGCGGGCGCTGACTGGGCGGGGGGAAAGCGCCGATGCGTCGAGTTGAGACCGGCTCCGCGCCACTACTGTGCCACGCTGCCGCCATTCGGCTTCCAACAGGGACCCGCGGCCCGCGCTGTCGGTCACGACATAGTCGAGCGTGTCGTCGCGCTGCACGAACCGCCACACGACGCGCCGCTGCTGCCGCACCGAGTCCTCGAGCTGCGCGCCGAACACCGCTGCATCGTCCGCGGGCGGCCGCACCATACCGAACGCCGCCCACAACATCGGAATCGCGGGGACGAGCGACCGGAAATTCTTCGCCGGGTCCGCCCACAGCACGGAGTCGCCGATGACGACCGCCGCGCCGCTGCCGAAGCCCAACGGCCCCGCGTAATCGAAGCGCAGCGAGTCGGGGGGTACAATCCGCGCGGTGCCCCGCCCCGCATACTTCACCTGCTCGTCCTGATAGCGCCAGCGAAATCGAATCAGCGCAGCTGCGCGCGGCAGCGTCGTCCGGGTCCACAACGTCGCGCTATCGCGGTTGGCGGGCGCCACCGCCATCGGGACGAGCGGCGGCGGTACGTGGTGCCCCGGACAGGCCGCGAGCAACGCACCGGCGCCAATGTAGGAAAGGGCACGCAGCGGGTCAAGCGAAACACGTTGTCCCCTCAATAGTTAAACCCAAAAAAGAAGTCTACAAAGCGGCGACCGCGCGTGCTCTGCGGCAGGCTGTACAAGTCGACATCGGAGGTCGCGAGCCGGTACCCGACATCGAGCCGCAGCACCAGCGGCGGCCCGATCGGCATCCGCAATCCCAGTCCGCTCGAGCCGAGCACGCCGCGGCGCGTCGTCGTCTGGGACCACGCCCGGCCGTAGTCGAGGAAGAACGCGCCTTGCACGCCGGGGAAGCGTGCGGCGCCGAACGGAAAGCCGATCGTGAGAAAGTCGGTGATCGGAAAGCGGTACTCCGCGTTGACGAGCCAGGCCCGCGTGCCCGACACGTAGCCATACCGCGGATAGCCGCGCAGCCCCCACGAGCCGCCGATGCTGAGATGGCGCGGGCGCTCGCCGCCGGACGCGTAGCCCTGGACGCGCAGCGCCACGGCGCTGTGCAGCGACATCCGCAGATACTTGCGCACGTCCGCCGATACGAGCCACGAGTCGAACCGGCCATGCGTCAGGTCGTTCACCAAGCCGGTCGTGAGGTTGTAGCGCTCGCCGTCGATCGGTCCCGTGGGCAACCACAGCGTGTTGTCCTTCACGTACGTCAGATAGTTCGACGCCAGCCAACCGACGCGGCGCGGCTCATCGACGTCTTCCGACTCGAGGTCGAACCGATCCGAGTGCTCGAGCCGGTACTCGCCGACGATGCGGCGGAAGCGCGTGAACGGATAACGCACCTGGGCGAATGCGCCGTACGACCGCTCCTCGAACAGCGTGCTGAAATCACCTTCATAGTAGAGGCCGCGCTGGCGAAATGCCCCGACGCCCCAGTTGATGCGGCGCGACTGATTCAGATAGAAGGCGGAGCCGCTGAAGTTGTCGAGCAGACTGCCGTACCCGGCGCTCTGGAACGAGGAGAGCGTGAGAAAGACGAGGTGATCGGACAGCAGGTCGCTGAACACGAACACCGCACCCTGTACCGATCCCAGCCCCGGCGCGACGGCGGCGTCGCCCGCGGCGAAGTCGAGACTGAACTTCCGCTCGTACGGTGCGCCGTCCGTACGCGCGTATTGCGGGTGCGACAGCTCGCCCCAGGTCCACGCCGCCGCCGGCAGGCTATCGCCCCTCGCGAGCGTGAACACGCTCGTGGAGTCTTGCAGCGGCGGCGCGACGTAGATGTTGAAGCTCAAATCGGCGAACCCTCCGAACAGCAGGCCGCCGTGCTCCCCCGGCACCCATTGCGGATCGAACGCGCCGTTCAGGGTTCTCGTCTCGCGGCGCCCCTTCCCCGTCGGGTCGATCGAATACACCTGGAAGGTGCCGTCGCGATCGCTGGCGAAGTAAATGCGCTCCCCGCCCCAGCGCGGCCCCTCGTCGCGCCAGTCACCGTAGGTCAGGTACCGCACCGCGCCGGACGCGAGATCGAGCGCGAACAGGTTGTGCGCGCCGCCACGCCCGAACGGCGTGCGATCCGATGAGAACGCGATGGTCCGCCCATCGGGGCTGAACGTGGGATCGATGTCTTCATAGCGATCGGAGGTCAGCCGCTCCAGGCGACCAGAGCCCGCCGCATCGGCGATCCAGAGTCGGTAGAGATCCGAATAACCAGAGACCGACAGCCCGCTGAACACCACGCTCTTGGCGTCGGGCGCCCAGGTGGGCGACAGAATCGAGACGAGCTCCGGAAACTGATAGCGCCCCACGACCTTCGCGCGCTTCAGGTCCCAGAAAAACAGCGCGTCGCGCTCGGCGTACCTGCTGCTGAACGCCGCGATGCCCGCGGTATTCACGTCGATGCGCGATTCGAAGAAATGGAACGACTCGAATTGCTCGCTGCGCTCACCCTGCACAACCGATCGCTTGCCCCGGGCTCCCCCCCCCCTCCCTCCCCCGCGGTGCGCCAGGCTCTGCGCATAGATCGTCGCGTAGCCGCTGGACGGCGAAAAGAAAAGGAACGACGGGACGGTATCACCCGGCAGCTGATAGGCGGTCGGCTTGATCGCCAGCTCCGTGAGCTTGCGCGCCGTGATCGCGAGCGGCGGCTGCGTGGCGACCGCGGGATAGTAATGTTGCCGCATCCAGTATTGCCATTCCTCCGAGAGCTGCTCGATCGTCCGCCCGTACACGCCGACGAGCGCGGCATCGAAGCTGCTGTACTTCCAGATGTCGCTGTAGAACTCCAGAATGCGCCACTCGCCGTAGCGCTCGGCGAGAAAGCGGTGGATGCAGCCGCCGACCGGGTAGATGAGCCCGCCGTAGGCATACGTCAGCTGTGGCAGCGTCGGCAGGCCGCCCGTGATCGTCATATCGCGCAGCACCATTTCGTCGCGGCTGTCCTCGCCCGCGGAAAAGAACTCGGCGAGTCCCTCCGTCCACCACAGCGGAATTCCCGCCTGCCGGAAACGCGGGTACCGCGCGAACGTCTGCGCGGCGAGACTCAGCTGAAAGACGTGCACCAGCTCGTGACGGATGGTGTGCCGGAACTCGGCGTAGCTGCCGCGGAACGGGAGTGCGACACGGCGCTTCAGAAACTCGGTGACGCCGAGCAGGCCTTCGGGTGGTATGAACGGCAGAATGTTCGTCTGCTCGAAATCCGTATGCGATGCATATACGATCAGGGGGATGCGGCGCGTGACGGCATGGTTGAAGCGCCGCTCGAGCGCGTCGTAGCTCTCCTCGGCATAGGCCAGTGCCACGCGGCCCAGCTCTTCTTCTTCCGGATAGTAGTAGAGATCGACGTGCTCGCCGCGCAGCACGCGCCAGTCAAAGCGGCGGTACTGGATCTTGTTCTGACCGAAGTAGCCGTACTGCGCGCTCAGCGATGCGCCCCAGCACAGGAATGCGCAAACACAGGCGAACGTGGCTCCCCTCATCTATGAATGCTCCGTATCCGATCGCCCTGACCGATCGCATCCAGCACCGTGCTGCCTCCCCCGGCCACCCGGCCGAAGACCGTGTAGGTGCCATCGAGGTGGGGCTGCGCCGAATGCGTGATGAAGTACTGGCTGCCGCCGGTATCGGGCCCCGAAAGCGCCATCCCGACGGTCCCCGTCTCGTACCGCACCGGATTGATCTCGTCGCGCAGCACGAACCCCGCCCCCGGTCCGCCCCAGCCGTCCCCCCGGGGATCGCCATCCTGCACGACAAAGTTCGGCACCACCCGGTGCCAGCGCGTCCCGTCGAAATATCGCCGGTCGACGAGGGTGAGGAACGCCGCAACGGTGAGCGGAGCCTCCGCGGGGAGCAGCTCGATCTCCAGGGTGCCGCGGTCGGTCTCGAGAAAGATGCGCGGATTCGTCCCGCCGAGGGCGGGCGCCAGCCAGCGGCGGGCCACGTCCCGATAGTCGGCGAGGGTGCGGCCGGTCGCGATCGGCGTGGCCGATCCCCACACGTCGCGCGCGTCGGGCAGCGTGTCGGCCGCGAGGCGTCGCACGAGATAGTCGTCAGGCCGGGCGGGGGGGGGCACCACCGAGATGAACTTCGTCGCGACTCGCAAACGGCCGGTCGGAGACGCAGCGGCAATCGCCCCGAGCGCCGACACGGCGGACAAGCGGGCGTCATTGAACGGATCGCCGTCCGCCCTCAGGTATGCCGCGACGAGCAGATCCACGTCGTCGCTGCTGGGATGGCGGGCCAGGAGGTCGGCCGCGACGCTGCGCACGGCGGGGTCGGCATGCGTGATCAAGGTGCGTGCCCGCGCGAGCAGCGCGGAATCGGTCGCCGGCACGGTGCGCTGCAACGCCTGGAGCGCCTGGGCGACGACCCGGCCATCGGGATCGGCCAGCTGCGCTTCCAGACGGTCGCGCGCACGGGCGGCACCGAACGCCTCCGCGGCCACGCTGCGCCACCGCCAGTCGGCATCGCCGGTGACGGCCGCGGCGGCGGTCACCCCTGCGGCGCTGTCCGCCTGTGCCAGGGCGATCAGGGCCTGCCGCTTGATGGCAAACACGCTGCTCGTGAGGCGCGCGCGCAACGCTTCAATCGCAGCGCTGCCGCGCAGCACGCCCAGCGTTGTTTCGGCCTGGACGGCGACGCCGATGTCGCGGTCGGCGGCGAGCGGAACGACGGCGCCCGCGAGCCCGGAATCACGGAACGAGGCCAGCGCGCGGAGCGCGTTGATGCGGATGTGCGCGTCGCGGTCCTCGAGCAACGGGCGCAACCCGTCGGTCGCGCCGCGCGCATCGATCCTGGCGCTGTCCAGCAGCGCCTTGCTGATGCCGCGCGCCGCGACCATCCGGATCTGCTGATCGCCGTCGCGCAGGGCCCGGATGAGCGACGCGGCGCCGGGGGCGGCGCGGAGGCGCGCGAGCGAGTAGAGCGCGGGCCACCGGGTGGACGGATCGGTCGCGTCGGCGAACCGGACCAGTGAGGCGACCGGTGCACGCCGGCCGAGGCGCCACGCCTCGAGCAGCGCGGCGTTGATCACGGGCGTCGCCGCGTCGGGCGAGCCGCCGGCGATGATGTCGCTCAGCGCGCGCGCCCCCTCGTCGCCGCCGATCTTGGCGATCGCCGTCACCGCTTCGCGCTGCGGCGCGCGTTGATCGGTTGAAGGCACCGAGCGAATCAGTTGCAGCAGCGGCGCGACGGCCCGGGCATCCTTGAGTAACCCTAGCGCGAATGCTGCCGCGGCCTGCACGCCGGGCACCGAATCGTTGAGGATGGGAAACAGCAGATCGAGCGCCGCGGGATCGCCGATGCGGCCGGCGGCGAGCGCCCCCTGACGCCGGATGGAGGGATCGCTGTGACTCAGCGCTTCCCGCAGCACCGCCGGATCGAAGTGGCGCGCATCGGCCGCGGCCAGCAGCCCCGCGAGCACGCCCACCGTCGTTTCATTCGGCTGCTGCCCACGCAGCGGCCGCGCCGCGAGCAGCGCGAGCGGGAGGAGGAGGTTAGAGACGAACCGGGTCTGCCGTGGGTTCGAGCAGCTCACGCACGTGCTCCGGAAGACGCGATAGAGTTTGTTGTGGGTTCAGCGCGATCAGCGACGTTTCCGCCGTGGCGAGCAGCTCGTCGGTCGCCGCCCGTTCCACCGCATAGCCGAAACTCACCCGCCGCGAGGCCAGGTCGCGCACCCAGCAGCGGACGCGAATCATATCATCATAGCGCGCGGGCCGGCGATAGCGGATGTGCGCATCCGTGACGGTGAGGTACGTGCCCTGCGCTTCCAGCTCCTTGTACGAGACCCCCCGCTCCCGGAGGTGTTCCGTGCGGGCCATGTCCATCCAGATGAGATAATTCGCGTGATAAACGAATCCCATCTGATCGGTTTCGGAGTAATTCACGCGGTGCAGCACCGCGCTGATCACGGGCGAGTTATTCCCCGTAGGGGATCCAGATGTTCTTCACTTCCGACGCGCGCCGCAGGAACTCGCGCCCTTCGCCCTGACGCGCATCCAGCCAGTCGCGGGCGCGCGCGCTCGCCCAGGTCCGCTTCATGTTCGCCGCCGACGCCAGCTCCACCGCCTTCACGCCCGCCGCCGTGCCGCAGTACCACATGCCGTCCACGTCGTCATGCTCGGCGAGCACTTTGGCGAGCGCATCCTTGGCGCCGGTGATCACGTTGATCACGCCGTCCGGCACGTCGGAGGTCTCCAGCACGGTGCAGAACTCCGTCACCGCCAGCGGCTGCGGCTCCGAGGGCACGACGATGACGGTATTGCCGACCGCGACCGCGGGCGCGACCAGCGAGATGAAGCCGAGCAACGGATACTCGTCGGGAGCGGCGATGCCGAGCACGCCGACCGGCTCGTTCATCGCGAGCGTGACGCCGCGAATCGGCGTGTGATGGACGGCGCCATCCCACTTGTCGGCCCACGCGGCGTACGTGAACAGCCGCGCGATGCTCGCATCGACCTCTTCGCGTCCCACCCGCGCGGCGAATTCTTCAGCACGCGTCGCGAGATTCTCGGCGATGAAATAGAGGATCTGGGCGCGCATGTGTCCGCTACCCCGGCCCCACCCTGCGGCGGCGTGCGCCGCCTCGACGGCATTGCGCACGTC
>DASPXD010000211.1:0-3117 GCA_035637435.1 Gemmatimonadales bacterium | reverse complement strand
GCCATAAACTCCGCCCCGGCCTCCTCCCCAAGTGCTTGGTGGAGCTTGTGGGACAATCGCGGCGTGATGGGCACAGGTGGAACTCCGGGTGCGGACACGCCACAACGTAACGTAAGCTCGGCGTAGACAGAGAGCAATTTTTTACGGGCAGGGGTGAAAAAACTCACTTCGTCACCCATCGCGCGCTTGCCGCGCCGCCGCGAGGGCGAGGGACGTCGAGAGGTCCCGGTGGGCTGCCATCTGCGCCTGGAGATCGGCGACCTTCTGCTCGGCGGTCGACGAGATCGAGATAACGTGCCCGGAGCGCTGTTTGCGCATGACCGGCAGGACGGCGCGGGTGACATTCATCGGGCCGATGAGGAGCGTCCCCAACTGCCGCTCGATCTGCTCCGGCGTCAACTCCTCGAAGTAGCGGGCAAAGAAGTTGCCGGCATTGTTAGTCTCGGCCGGTGGCCACGACCGCGTGGCCGGCCGCCAGGGCGGCCTTGGCGAAAAACCTTTGTCGTTCTGCGTGGCCCCTTGACAATTACTCCTCGCGAGGAGTAATTATCCCCCCATGCAAGTGCCCACGCCTGCCGCCGCCATGGCGATTCACGATTCGCTCGAAGAGGAAGTCCTGATCGCGCTGGTCCGCGCCGCATGGCTCGCCGCCGAACGCTCCAACGCGGTCACCGCCGCCGCCGGGCTCTCGCCGTCGCAATACAACGTCCTGCGCATCCTCCGCGCCGCGGGGCGGGGTGGACTTTCCTGCTCCGAGATCGGCACGCGCATGGTGACGCGCGATTCCGATCTCACGCGCCTGATGTCGGGCCTCGAGCGCGCAGGGTTCGTTGTGCGCGGGACCGATGCCGACGATCGCCGGCGCAGCACCAATCGGATCACGGCCGCGGGGAAGGCCCTGCTGAATCGTCTGGATCGAGACGTCGCCGACGCCGCCAAGCAGACCCTCAGGTCTCTCGGTCGTCCTCGACTCACCGCGCTCCGCGACCTGCTGGTCGCCTTCGCACCACCACCCCAACCCTCGGAACTCCCATGACACATCGCTCTCGCTTCTCCGCATTGCTGCTGCCGTTCGCGCTCCTGGCCTTCATCCCGAAGCACCCTCTGGAGGTTGTGATGTCTCCCGCTGAGCAAGAGCTACGCACGTTATTGACCACCTACGAAACGTCCCTGAACGCCGGAGACGCCGCCCGGATCGAACAGCTCTACGCCGAGGACGGCGTGTTCATGCCCGCGGGCTTCCCGACGGCGTCCGGCAGGCCGGCGGTCCGGGGCGCGTACGACGCGGTGTTTGCGAACATCCGTATCGCGATCCACTTCACCGTCGACGAGCTGACGGTGAAGGGCGAAGTCGCCTACGCGCGTACCCACTCGGCGGGCACGGCCACCGTCGTGGCGACGGGAGCGAGCGGGCCCGAGCAAAACCGGGAGCTGTTCGTTTTCGCGCGCGGCAAGAATGGCTGGAAGATCGCGCGCTACATGTTCAACAAGACATCATGACCAGGCGAATTCGCGTCGGCATCATCGGCGCCAATCCCGATCGCGGCTGGGGGGCGGAGGCGCACATCCCCGCCTTGCAGTCGCTCCCGGATGACTTCGAGATCACGGCGCTCTCCACCAGCCGGCGCGAATCCGCCGACGCCGCCGGCAAGCGCTTCGGCGTGCCGCTCGCGTTCGATAATCACAACGACCTCGTGAACAGCGCCGACGTGGACGTCGTCGCGATCACCGTGAAGGTGCCGCATCACTTCGAGCTGGCGACTGCGGCGCTCGACGCGGGGAAGGCCGTCTATTGCGAATGGCCGCTCGGTAACGGTCTCCAGGAGGCGGAGCAGCTGGCCGCACTGGCGAAAAAACAGCGCGTCCTTGCCGTGGCGGGGTTGCAGGCACGCGCTGCGCCGCCGGTGCTCTACATGCGCGACCTGATCCGGCAACTGTACGTCGGCGAGGTGCTCTCCACCACGCTGATCGGCTCCGGAATGGGCTGGAGTGGCGCGGTGCCGCCGTACAACGCGTACCTCAACGACCGGAAGAACGGCGCGACGCTGCTCTCGATCGCGCTCGGCCACGCGGCGGACGCGCTGTGCTACTGCCTCGGCGAGGTGCGAGAGCTCTCGGCCACGATGACTATGCGCCGCAAGTCATTCTCGATCGCGGGTACGGGCGAGAGCCGGCCGATGAACGCGGACGATCAGGTGGGCGTCACCGGACTGCTCGAGGGCGGCGCCGCTTTCTCGGTTCACTATCGCGGCGGACGTTCGCGCGGTACGAACCTGCTGTGGGAGGTCAACGGCACCGAGGGCGACCTACAGGTTACGGGAGACGGCGGCCAGGCCCAGATCTTCGATCTGACCGTTCGTGGCGGCAACGGCGCGCAGTCCTCGCTCGAGGTCCTGCCCGTGCCGCCGCAATACCACTTCTCGCCGCTGCAAGGTGCTGGCACCAACGTCGCCCAGGCGTACGCGCGGTTCGCCCGCGACTATCGCGAGGGAACTCATCTCTGTCCCACGTTCGACGACGCGGTCACCCGCCATCGGATGTTGGACGCGATCGAGAAGGCGGCGGCAACCGGTCAGCGTCAAACGCCCGGTTGATCATCGTCAAGGTCAGCGGCAGCGGCGAAACGAAGTCTCGAGCGGCTTCGCTGTCGATCAAGGTGGCTGTGATGGTCCGGCCTGGGACCCTCAGGCGCAGCCTATGCGATCGCTTTGCCATCTTCGAACACGCCACCGGTTGGCCCACCAGGCGGCAACTGCACACCCCAGAGCACGCTGGCCGAACCCTGTTCCACCGATCGTGGTGCGCTGCGTCCTCCCATGTCAGTCCGCACCCATCCCGGACTTATGGCGTTTACGAGAATCCCCCGTGGCCTCAGTTCCTCTGCGAACAGGCGCGCCATCGCGGTGAGCGCGGCCTTGCTCGCGCCGTAACCGTCGGGGGCTTCTTTGGCCAGGCGCTCAATCTCAGCGAGTGACAGCTGGGGATTTGACAGACGCTTGACCAGGCCCTCCGGCTGAGCCGAGAGCTGCCCGAGGCTGCTCGTCACCATCACCACGCGTGCATTCCGGGCGAGGAACGGCTCCAGCGCTCGTGTCAGCAGCAGCGGACCGAGCACAT
>DASPXD010000210.1:0-5090 GCA_035637435.1 Gemmatimonadales bacterium | reverse complement strand
CGACGCTTGATCTCTGCAACAATCAGGTCTGCCGAGCCTTCGAACCCCAGCCGTTCAGCATTGAGCACCAAATCGTACTGCGTCAGGTCCTGGCGGTCGCGGCGGTAGTGCGTCTTGACGTACTCGTCGCGGTGCTGATCGGTCTCGTCGAGCAGCTTGTCGACGCTCGCCGGGTCCACCCCCAGACGCTCGACCGCGACTTTCTTGCGGAACGGCTTTGACGCGATGACGTAGATGTGCAGCGCATTGGGACGGGTCGCGAGCACCGCCTGCGCGCCGCGGCCGACGAGCACCACCCGGCCTTCCGCGGCGGCTTCCGCGATCACGCGCTCCGTCATGGTCACCAGCGTATCCTCCTCCGTCTCGACCGGGGGGGGGATCGGCGTCTCTCCGGTGCTGATGAACATCTCGGGTGAGGCGACGGCGAGGGTGCGCGCCAGGCGTTCGAGCAGTCCGGGCGCGCGCTCCTCGCGCCGGGCTACCTCGTCATGCGTCAACCCCGCGAGGCGTGCCACCTGATCGACGAACTCGTTGTCGATCAGCGTCCACCCCCCCCCCAGACGCTCCACGATGAGGCGCCCGATCTCCGATCCGCCGGACGCGTACTGCCGCGTGATCGTGACGAGCGGCTTGAGGCCGGCGGCTACTGTTGGCGGAGATTTCGTCGCAGATCTCCAATGTTCAGGATCGGAATGCCGCCCTGCGTCGGCACCAGGATCACGAGGTTGTTACCAGTCTTCATGTCGCGCAGCACGTCGAGGTATTGGCGCGTCAGCGCTTCGGGGGTGAGGGTCGTGTTGAGCAGACGCTGCTGCTCAGCCTGCAGCCGCGCGACTTCGACACGGTGGCGCTCCGTCTCCACCTGTTGCTCCTGCGCGATCTTGTTGTTGATCGCCTGCACGACCTGCGCGGGAGGCTGGAGATCGCGCAGGAAGAACGCGGTGACGGTGGCGATCCGGAACGGCGGCCCGCCCGCGCGCGGCTGCGTCACCAGCGCCGAATCGACCAGCGCTTCCATGGTCTGCGCGATTCGCGTCCGCTTGGAGATGTCGTTGATCGAGTACTGCACCATGCCGTCGCGCACGCCCTTGCGGATGGCGTTGCGAACCGCGCTGTGAATCTGATCCTCATTGCCGATCTCGGTATAGATTCGCGGCGCCTGCTGCGGATCGATCTGCCAGCGGACACCAACGTCCACCGTCATTCCCATCTGCTCGCTGGAGAGCGCCGCGATCTCCTCGACCTGGTCCCCCGTAAAGGGATACTGCTCTTCACGTGTCGTGTAGCGCTCGACCCCCGACCACGGCGTCACAATCCGGATCCCCGGCAGGAGCGGCTTGGGATCGACGGTGCCGAACGCGTGCCGCACGCCGACCTCACCGGCGTTGATGACGACGGTCGTCGATCCGAGCACGGTGATGACGCCGATCGTAATCGCCACGTAGCTGAGGATGCGGAGGATCCCGCCGATCGGGCGGCCGGCGGCGCTGTCACCGCGTACGGTGGCCGCGCCAAGTCGCAGGAAGAAGGCTACGCCGAGGAGTACAAGCCCAAAGACGAGTTCGCCCATGGCGACTCCAGATTGAGGAAGGGATCAGGTGAAGAGGTTGGGTCCTGCTCCCGGCCCGGCCGGGCCCTTTCCAAATGGTGGCTTTGGCTCCGAGCGCGCGCGCACATAGCCGAGCTCGTCGCTGCGCGCGATGCGCTTCTCGGCGACCAGCCCTTCCAGCACCAGCTCACACGCCGACACCATCGTGGCGGGATCCTTCTTTCCCGCCAGGCCGACCTGGTCGATCAGGTCGAGCAGGCCGGGCACGACGGTGAAGCCCTTGAGCAATGCCTCCGAGCGCTCATCGGGCGTGACCTTGAGCGCGCCGCCTTCGTCGAACCAGTGGACGATGTCGTCCACGTTGGCGCCGCCCACGCGGCCCTCGAAGGTGCGGCCCGCCGCGCGCCGAATCAGGTCCTTGGCGATCGTTTCCGAGCCCTGCAGCTCGCCTTCGTACTCGAGCTCGAGCTTACCGGTGATCGCGGGCAACGCGGCGTAGACGTCGGAGATGCGCGGCACGACGTGCTTCTCCTTCGTCACGATGGTGCGGCGCTCGGCGTTCGACAGCACGTTGTCGAGCACGCTGATCGGCAGGCGCTGCGACACGCCGCTGCGGCGGTCCACGCGCTTGTCCTCGCGCGCCTCGAACGCGATCCGCTCGATCAGCTCCGCCATGAAATCGGGGACACGAATGGATCTTGGACCGCCATTTCTGTCTACCCATGCCTCTTGTTGCGTAATGGCCGACCCCAACTCCACAGTCAGCGGATAATGCGTCGTGATTTCCGAGCCGATGCGGTCCTTGAGCGGCGTGATGATCTTCCCCCGAGCCGTGTAGTCCTCCGGGTTCGCCGTGAAGACCAAGGCCACGTCGAGGTTCAGTCGAACGGGATAGCCTTTGATCTGGACGTCGCCTTCCTGCATGATGTTGAAGAGGCCCACCTGAATCTTGCCGGCGAGGTCGGGCAGCTCGTTGATCGCGAAGATGCCGCGATTGGCCCGCGGCAGCAGCCCGAAGTGCATCGTCAGCTCGTCGGACAGGAGATGCCCGCCGCGCGCCGCCTTGATCGGATCGACGTCGCCGATGATGTCGGCGATCGTCACGTCCGGCGTTGCGAGTTTTTCGACGAACCGCAGGTCGCGCGACAGCCAGGCGATCGGCGTCTTGTCGCCGCGCTCGCCGATCAGCTCGCGGCCGTACTTGGAGATCGGCTCGAAGGGATCGTCGTTGACCTCGCTGCCCGCGATGAACGGGATCTCTTCATCGAGCAGCGAGACGAGCTGGCGCAGAATGCGGCTCTTCGCCTGGCCCCGGAGGCCGAGGAGAATGAAGTTGTGGCGCGACAGGATCGCATTGACGAGCTGCGGCAGGACGGTCTCTTCGTACCCCACGATGCCCGGAAACAGCGGCGAGCCGTTCTCGAGCAGGCAGATGAGGTTCTCGCGCATTTCATCTTTGACGGTGCGCTGGCGGCGGGCCGGACTGGCCCACTCCGTCCGCTGCAGCTCACCGAGTGTCGTCGCTTGAGTCATGGCTCGACGTTAAACCCCTCAGCCGGTGCTCTGCAACCCTTGCGCAATGCCGCGCACGCTTGCCAGGAGCGCCCGGAACACTTCGTCGTCGGGCCGCCCCTCGCCGCGCCACCGCTCCAGCAGGTCGATCTGCAGCAGGCTCATCGGATCTACGTACGGATTGCGTAACAGAATCGACCGCTGCAGCGCCGGGTCGGAGTCGAGCAGCGCCGTCTCGTGCTTCAGCGCGAGCACGTTCGCCACCGTGCGATCGAACTCCGCCCGAATCACCGGGAAGTACCGGTCGCCCAGCTTCCCGGCGAGACGCGCATAGCGCGCCGCGATGGCGAGATCCGCGGTGCCCAGCACCATCTCCACGTCGTCGACCAGCGCCCGCAGGAATGGCCAGTCACGCATCATTTCGCCCAGCGCCGCCGCGCCGTAGCGCTCGGTCGCACGGTCTAGTGCGGTGCCCAGGCCGTACCAGCCCGGCAGTAGATGGCGGCTCTGCGTCCACGCGAACACCCAGGGAATCGCGCGCAGCTGCTCGATCTCGTTGTGCTGATCACTGCTCGGGGAGGGGCGCGAGGCGGGGCGGCTGCTGATTTCCATGCGCTGGATGACGTCGATCGGCGTCGCCAGCTGGAAGTACCGCACGAACTGCGGGTCGTCGTAGACGAGCGCACGGTAGGTCGCCCGGCTGTCGCGCGCAATGGCGTCCATGATCCCGCTCCAATCGGTCTCACGCGCATCGGGCGCGCGGGAGGGGGGCAGTGCGGTCGCGAGCGCCACCGCGCTCACCGTCTGCTCGAGTGTGCGCATGGCGATGCCGCGCAGCCCGTACTTCGCATTGATCGCCTCGCCCTGCTCCGTCATCCGGAAGCGTCCCCGGACCGAGCCCGCCGGCGCGCTGAGAATGGCGCTCGTGATCCTGCCGCCGCCACGGCTGACGGTGCCGCCGCGGCCGTGAAAGAAGGTGAGATCGACCCCAGACCGGCCCACCGCGTCGACAAGGACCGCCTGCGCCCGATGCAGCGCCCAGCGCGACGCGCCTATTCCCGCGTCCTTGTTGCTGTCGGAGTACCCGATCATCACCATCTGATGCATGCCTCGCCCGGCGAGGTGCGCCCGGTAGTACGGCTCGGCGAGCAGCTCACGCATGACCTCGGGTGCGGCGGCGAGATCGGCCACGGTCTCGAAGAGCGGCGCAACGTCCAGCGGCACATGCGCATTCGCAGTGAGACCGCCCCATCGGGCGAGCACCAGGACGGTGAGGACGTCGTCCGCTCCCTGCGTCATGCTGATGATGTAGGGTCCCACGGCGTCGGGCCCAAAGCGGGCACGGCAGTCGGCGATCGCCTTGAACACATCGAGAGTTCGCGTCGCCTGGGCGTCAGGGGATCCCGCCGGACCTTCTCCCTGCTCGAGCACATGGCGCAGCCGCGCGAGACGGTCGGCCGCGGTGCGGTCGCCCCAGGCCGGGTCGCCGAGCAGCGTCGCGAGCACCGCGCGATGAACATGCGAGTGTTGTCGCACGTCGATCGTGGCCAGATGGAAGCCGAACGTCTCGACACGGCGCAGCAACCGCTGCACGCCGAAGAGTCCTGCGTGCTCGCCGCGGTGCGCGCGTAGACTTGCGATGACGACCCCCAGATCACGCTCGAGCTCGGCGGCGGCGGGGTACCCATCCGGCGTATCGCGCCGCGTCGCCTGCAGTCGCGCCGCGATCAGGCGAAACAGCACGCGGTACGGCATGTCGTGATAGCGCGCCGGGATCGCCGCCAGCGTCTGGGGGAACCGGGCGCTATAGCCAGCGACGCGCTCGCGCACGGCGTCGCTCACGCCCGTCAGGGCTCCTGATTGCGACAGCCGGCGCGCCAGCTCCGTTGCCTCCCGGCGATAATTCTCCAGCACGAGCTCGCGCTGCCGAGCGAGCCCCTCGCGCAGCGTCTCGGCCCCGACGTTGGGATTGCCGTCCATGTCCCCGCCGACCCAGGAGCCAAACCGCAAAACCGGGCGCGTGGGGGGG
>DASPXD010000209.1:0-8234 GCA_035637435.1 Gemmatimonadales bacterium | reverse complement strand
CGGGTGACTACGATCTGATCGTGCTACCGCTCAAGGTGCGAGGACACGAAGGCGCGCCGGCGCGGGCGATCGTGCGGGCTCTCGCAGCGCGATGATGTCCCGTCGCGTCCCAATGAACCGGAAGCCGTGGGACGCGAGCAGCTCGATGCACTCGTTACACTCGCGATTACTCATGTGCGCGTGCTCGAAGCTCACGATGAGCGGCTGTGTGACTTGGAAGTCGATCGTCCGCACGATCTGGTAGTCGTACCCTTCGGCGTCAATTTGAATGAAGTCGCAGCGGTCCATGCCGTGCCTGGCCAACACGCTCGCAATCGTGACGCTCGGGATGCGTCGGACTTCGATCTCTGCCTCGGGCACCCCGTGCTTGAGCAGGTGCGCGCGGAAGAACGACGCTTTGCGACTCGGGCCGCGCGTCGTGACGTAGAAATCGCGCGCGCCGTCCGCATCGGCGATGGCCGCGTTGACGGCGACGACCTGCGGATACGCTGCATAATTCGTCTTGAGCGTCTCGAGCAGCTCGCGCTGTGGCTCGACGACAATCCCGCGAATCCCGAATGCTTCGACCAATGGTCGAATGGGATCTTCGGTCAGGCCGTCAAACGCGCCCACTTGCAGGAAATTGAAATCGGGACGGAGGCGGAGGTGGTGCCCGACGACGAGTTTGAGGAGCGGTTGGTAGTTCCACTCCGGATGCCGCAACAGCGCCGGAGGTCGATAGGATCGCTCGAGCCCGAATCGTCGCAACAGGACGTCGCGCGCGATTTTCTTGCTGTTCACGGGGAAGTCGCCGTACGACCTTTTCGCCCCGTGGTGCTAAACGCGGCGACGCGGACCGTCCCACGCAACGGGATCGGACCGCGGACTACAGCGCTGCGCACAGTGGGCTCACTGCCGTCGGTCGTGTAGCGCAGGGTGAAGCCGGGTAACTCCACGCTGGTGTAAACCACCCCGCCCTGAGCCTTCAGACCGGGGGTCGGGATTCGATAGTTGAGCCCTGGGACTTCGCGATCGAGGCGCGGCAGCTCACGCTGGCCGACAACGTTCACGAAGCGGGACCAGGCCTCGCGGTAAAGGGAGTCGGACTTTCCGGGATCGCGCTCCTTTGCCCAGTCGGGATCGGCCGCCCACGCCCGCTCGGCGAGGGCGAACAATCTCGGCACCAGCATGTACTCGACGCGTCCCTCGCCGCCCAGCGTCTCCGACCACAAATCGGCTTGAATCCCCACGATGTGCGCGCGGCCGTAGTCGGTGAGCCGGTCCTTGCCGGCGAACACGGCGGGGTCCAAAGGATTGCCTCGGCGGTCGAGGCGGGTGTTGCGGTAGTAGTCGAACGGAATGAAGTCGAACGGCTTGCGCAGGTCGACGTAGCCACCCCAGTCCAGCCCGATCTCGTCCGGGCTCTGATTCCACGCGAGATCGAAGTAGAAATTGGTCACGGGACTCAGCACGACATCGTAGCCGCCATTCGCGAGGCGGTAGGCAAGGTCCTCGGCGCCCCAGCCGGGGACGTTGTTCCAGACGTAAGCGCGCCAGCCGCGCGCGGCAAAATCGGGATTGGAGATGTTTGTCGGCCGACTTTCGCGCACGGTTTTGCGGACCGCGATTTCCTCCCAGCCCGAGGGCAGGAGGCCCTGGGCCTTCAGGATCTGCTCGACCCGGCCGTAGAAGGCGAACCAGAGATCCTCGACGCTCGTGATGCCGTGCGCCTGCATGTAGGCCTGGATGGCCGGCGACCCGACCCAGACACCGGCCGGCACCTCGTCTCCACCCATGTGGATGTGACGCAGCGGCGCACCGGCTTCGCGGTGCATCGCGGCAAGATCGCTCACGACGCGCTCGATGAACCGATACGTCGATTCGAGCGCTGGATTGATCACGTTGTCGGGGTAGCCTTGGACCGAGGTGTACTTCGACGTGTCTGCGGGATCCGTCAGCGCGTAGTCTGGACGCCCGGCCATGGCCTTGACCGCGGCGCGCGCGTGGCCGGGCATTTCGATTTCAGGAATGATCTCGATGTGCCGCGCCGCGGCGTACCGCACAATCTCGACGTAGTCAGCATGGGAAAAGAATCCGCTGCCCCACGGCCGATCCACCAGAGGACCCGAGCCGAACGCGGGCTGAAGATGCCGGTCCGAATCGGGCGGGTGGCCGCGGCGCGCGCCCACCGCGGTCAGCTCGGGGAGACCCTGGATCTCGACCCGCCAGCCTTCATCGTCGGTCAGGTGGATGTGAAAGACGTTGACCTTGTAGCGCGCGAGCAGATCGAGCGTGCGCAGCACTAGGGGCTTCTGGTGAAAGTTGCGGGCGACGTCGAGCATGAACCCGCGGTAGCCGAAGCGGGGAGCGTCCACCACCTGGATCGCCGGCAGGACCAGGCCTGCGCGTGGCGTGGGCGCGGGCAGCAGACTGCGCAGCGACTGGAGACCGTAGAAGACACCGGCGGGCGAGACACCCACGATTCGTAGGCCCTGGGTCGGATCCACAACCAGCGAGTACGCCTCGGCCGACGTTTGACCAGCGACTGGGCCCACCTCGAGTCGCAGCGGCGGGCCACTTCCCTTCCTGGTACCGAAGTAGGGGCGCAGGTACTCCGCGGCGAACGCCGCTTCGTTGTTCAGCGTCGCGGGCGCTTCGACCGGCGGCATCGCCGTAAGGCGCAGCGACCCCGTTCCGCGCGTCACTTCCACCGGCGTCGGAAAGACCGGCGGCAGCTCGCTCGCGGGGATGGCGCGAATCACGGAGTCGAGCACGAACTGGTTCTCGGGCGTCGCCACGCGGCGCTCGAAGGGGGCAGCGACGTAATCGCTGATGGGGACGCCGACGTCCTTCGCGGCGTCGAAAACAACGTACGGACCCTGCGGAGCGAAGCTGCGATTGAGGAGCACGTCCGTGAGATACTCGATCCGGACGCTGGCTCCGGGCGCGAGTCCGGCGAACCCTGCGGCAGGCATCAGGCGATGCAGGTCGCCCGTCAGGTCCTCGCTCGTGAACCCTCCCCCCATGCTGCCCGGCTGCGCCGAGTGGAGCGCGTTATAGTAGATC
The DNA here is from genome assembly GCA_035637435.1 of Gemmatimonadales bacterium. GTDB lineage: Bacteria > Gemmatimonadota > Gemmatimonadetes > Gemmatimonadales > GWC2-71-9 > 20CM-2-65-7. The sequence continues at coordinate 5,189 of DASPXD010000209.1, read as the reverse complement.
GCCCAGCCGCTCGGCGGCAGCGGTTTCGCGCCGCGGTTGGTGAGCGTGAACACGGCTCGAGACGCACCCCCGTCGTTTGTGATACTGTCCCGCACGAGCTCCCAGCGGAGCTGGAGGGATGTTTGGGCGGTGACGGCCCTCGCCGAGAGGACCAGCAAGAGTGCAGACAGTAGGGGGAGGAGTCGGTTGCGCATGAGAGAGATTAGACCTCTTCGGGTCGCCGTGTCCAGAACTGCATGGCCATCACTGTTCGCGCACCCCTACCCAAATCTCGGTCCGCTCGGGTTCGGAATACGCTTCGAAATCTGCCGTGTACGCACGCCGCGGCGCATCCGGATGCTCGAAGAATGTCCAAACACGACGCCACCCCTCGATCACAGCGTCTGGCAGCGGACCTGGACAACCGAACACGACATACTGACCTTGAGGCACGTCGACAATTTGCAATGGAGGGGCAACCGGGGAAGATCCAGCGAGCTCCCGACCAATCAGGATCTGGTAGCTGCCCGACACATCGCTTTCGTACGCCGAGTAGACCGCGAGGAGCGGGCCGACAGCGCCGCCCTGCTCTAGACGGTCGGCCCAATGCTGACTCATGAACCGCCCCCAAAGCTCGGGAATCCGCGCCTGGGACGGTTGTGCCTCGTCCGCGTTGGTGGTGCGAGTGGCGAGACCCGCGACGCGGCGACGGGGGGCGCGTCGCGGGCCGTTGTCCTCTAGTGCCACAGTGTGACGATGATCGATATCACCAGCATCTTCACGAGCCAGTCGCCCGCATGGATCGCCGCCACCTTCCACGGCGTGTTTTCCCAGAGAATCGATCCCGTCAGAATGATTACGGGAAAGCCGATCCACACCATGAAGCCGAAGTGAACGGCGCCCATCCAGCTGCTGATGCCGAGCAGCGCCACGAAGCGCGCGATCACGTAGGCGAGGATGATGCACCGCGCCAACTCGACCACCAGCTTCCCCCCAGGCATCTTCGCGCCCGTCATCGCCGCGACGGGGTCCAGGCCCCGCAGCCGCATCCACGGCTTGTAGAACAGCAAGGGACTGTACCACAGCCAGCCGAGCACGAACACGACGACGGCCGCGACGAGGACAGGCAGGTAGCTCACGTGGACCATGGCTCATGCTCTCCGTTCAGGTTGATGGACGGCCTTTCAAGGCAATGACGAACGCCAAGACTGCCATGACAATTGCGAGGCCAGCCGTGACGATAGCCCAGAACTCCGCCAGCCTGGCAAAAAAAATGACGAGCGAAAGGAATAACAGAAAGGTGGAAACGTAAACCAGGGGATGACGGCCTCTGACCGGCGTCGGTCGCAACTCAGGAAGTCGCTGCATGCCTCGAATCTACGCGATTGCGCCCCCAGCCGGCCGCCGCCATGTTCGGCACCATGATACTCGCCCCCTTACTCGCCGTCGCCCTCGCCGCCCAGGACACCAGCAGCTTCGAGCGGCATGAAGCGATGGTGCCGATGCGCGACGGCGTCAAGCTCCACACCTCCTGGTACGTGCCGCGCAACGCCACCGGCCCGCTGCCGATCATCTTCGGCCGCACGCCGTACGGCATCGAAGGCGCGGCCAACAACTTCCGCTTCTATTACCAGGCGCTCGTGCGCGAGGGCTACATCTTCGCGTTCCAGGACATCCGCGGGCGGTTCGGATCCGAGGGGACGTTCGTGATGCAGCGGAAGCCGGATCACCGCACCACCAAGGGCGGGGGGCCCGACGAGAGCACCGACGCATACGACACGATCGACTGGATGATCCACAACATTCCCAACAACAACGGGCGGGTGGGAATGCTGGGCATTTCGTACGACGGCTGGACCACCGCCGAGGCGCTGATCGATCCGCATCCCGCGCTGCGCGCCGCGTCGCCCCAGGCCTCGCCCGACGACATGTTCCTGAACGACGACTTTCATCACCAGGGCGCCTTCCGCTTCAGCTACGGCTTCGAGTACTCAGTCCTCACCGAGGCGTCCGATACCAACAGCAACTTCGACTTCGGCCGCTACGACACCTACGACTGGTACCTCGAGCTCGGCCCGCTGAGCAACGCCAACGATCGCTACCTGCACGGCAAGCTCCCAAGCTGGAACAACTTTATCGCACACCCGAATCACGACGCGTTCTGGAGCGACCAGGCCGCGACGACGTATCTCACCAGGACCACGGTGCCGACGCTCAACGTCGCCGGCTGGTGGGACCAGGAAGATTTCGTCGGCCCGATCCGCATCTACGAGTCGATGGAGCAGCACGACTCGGCGGGCATCAACTTCCTGGTGGTGGGGCCGTGGAACCACGGCGGTTGGGCCGGCGGCCCCGGACGCCGTCTCGGCAACGTGGACTTCGGCAGCAACACCGCAGAGTACTTCCGGGACAGCGTGCAGGCGCCGTTCTTCGCGTACTACCTCAAGGACAAGGGCACGCTGAACCTGCCGGAGGCGCTCACCTTTGAAGCGGGGGCGAACACGTGGGTGCGCAACGATGCCTGGCCCGCCCGCGCGCAGGTGACGCGCAAGAAGCTGTACGTGCATCAGAACCGCGAGCTGAGCTGGGATGCTCCAACGGCGAGCGCGTTGTCATACGACAGCTACGTCTCCGATCCTGCGAACCCCGTGCCGTATCGCCGGCGGCCGATCGAGCCCACCTACTACCCAAAGGGGAGCGGCTGGTACACCTGGCTGCTGCAGGACCAGCGCTTCGTGGATCATCGCCCCGACGTGCTGAGCTGGGAGACCGCACCGCTCGAGCTCGACGTGGTCATCCGCGGCGACATCGCGGCGCACCTGTTCGCCAGCACGACGGGCAGTGATGCCGACTGGATCGTGAAGCTGATCGACGTCTTTCCCGAAGACTATTCCAGCCCCAACATGACCGGCGGTTACCAGCTGATGGTCGCCAACGACGTGCTGCGGGGGCGGTTTCACTCCGGGTTCGACCGGCCGCAGCCGATTCCGCCGAACCGCGTGCTCGAGTATGTCGTGGATCTCCACAGCCAGGATTACCGCTTCCTGAAGGGCCACCGCATCATGGTGCAGGTGCAGAGCACGTGGTTCCCGATCATCGACCGCAACCCGCAGACCTTCGTGGCGAATATTTTCACGGCAAAGGCGAGCGACTTCCGGGCGGCCACGCATCGGATCTACCGCTCGGCGGCGCGCGCCTCGTACGTCGAGCTACCGGTGTGGCAGGGCGCGCCGTGAGCGCTCAAGTAGCAGCAGCGGATCCTGGCCGACTTCCGGCCCCTGGCCGCTGAAGCGCTGCGCTCTGGCGATGTTCTCCAGGTGCATCGCGCCGACGATGGCGTCGGGCAAGCCGTCGTGATTCAGGTCGGCGCTGGCGATCAGGTTCCACTGATTCTCTGACGCGACGCGGAAGGCATAGGGTTTGAAGACGTATCGGCCCGTATTCTCCAGGTACACGATGCTTCGCTCGAGATGCCGCGCGTCGGCAAAATTGCTGGTCGCCAGAATATCGAGATCGCCGTCACCGTCAAAATCCGCCACCTCCGCCCGCGCTGCTCCATAAATCGGGAAGAAGTAGCGCTCGACAAAATTGTTGTGGCCGTCGTTCTCCAGGATTCGGACCCCGTGGTAGGGCTTGAGCACACGCGAGTAGTCGAAGTTGTCGCCGTTGACGTAGACGATGTCGGGGTGCCCGTCACCGTTGAAATCGTGCAGCGCGAAGTACATCGACCCATACACCGGGGGAAACCGAGCGAGCACGCGGGGCGGCGTCGTGTAATTGCCGTGGCCATCATTGGCGAACAGCACGATGCGCTCATCGCCCTGCGCGAACAGCGCCACGATGTCGGGCTGCCCATCACCGGTGAGGTCCGCGATCTCGAAGCGGATGGCGCCGGGCGTGTCATCCAGCACTTGCCGCGTGTACCTGGAACCGGTGAGACGATACAACGCCAGCCGGCCGCGGTTGTCGCCGAATTCGCAGATGAGAAACTCGTTCGGGCCGAGCTCGCGGACAAACACCGGCCGGAACAGGGAGTCGATCAGGATTCGGCCATTCGACTCGATGAGGCTGCCTTTGGGCTCATCGTTGGGGTCGAGGATGCCCGATTCCAGCAGGAGAACCCGTCCAGAATCCACGATGACGTCCGTCGGCGGGCTGCCCAGCGTTTGCGTCGCGATGAGCCGGCGATTGAAGTCGAAGGTGCGCAGCAGGTTCGTGCCGGCCTCGCCCACGAATATCCGCTGGTGCGCCGTATCGGTCTTGAGCAACGTGATGATCCCACTGCTACGCAGCTGGGGAGCGAAGGGGCCGATCTTGAAGAATGGCGGGTCGAGCTGCGGCTCAGCGGGTAGCGACTGTGGCGGCAGTGTGTCGGGCGCCTGCCCGAGATAATAGGCGACGATCTTTTCCCAGTCTGCTGCGGACACGCCCCTGGTCAGGACTCTCATGTACGGATTGCGGGACGTGGCGTCGTAGAGCGACTTCGTAGTGACGCCCAGCCGCGGCGCCATCTGGGGGAGGACGCCGCTCTTCCAGGTCGCCTTGCTCAGGAGCTGTGGCTCGGGGAAGGCGTGACACACCGCGCAATCCTTCCGCGCGAGCCTTTCACCTTCGGTCTGATGCGATCGGTTACAGCCGGAAATCGATAGAAAGACGGCACCAAGCAGTGCGGTTCGTGCCCTCATCGTTCCTGCTGCGGGAACGCCGAGACCGCTTTCAGCGACCGCGCGATCACCCCGATCCCGCCGGCCAGGAGCGCAAGCATGACGAGCGTGTCGAACAGCGACGTCGCCGCAAAGTAGATGTGCATGTTCGCAATGATGCCGGCAAAGATGATGAGCGCGCCGGCCCCCGTGAGGACCCAGCCTCCGATGCTGCGGCCGTCGAAAAACAGCCAGCCGATGCCGATGAGCAGCGGCAGTAACGACATGCCGAACGCGCTGTAGCCCCAGAGCAGCCAGCCGCCGCTGCCGACGGTGACGCGGGTGAGCAGCAGATAGGCGCCGACCACGACCATGCCCAGGCCCACGGCGAAGGCTCCCACACCGCCGGGCGTGCCACCAGCTCCTTGCATTATCTCTCCCTCGCTATCGGGACGACGAGCTCAGGCGCCGTTCGGCGAAATCGACGCGCTCCTCCAGCTCTCCTACGCGGGTCTGCATCTCATCCAGCGCCTGCCGCAGCTCACCGATTTCCTCGGACGACGCCTG
>DASPXD010000208.1:0-4947 GCA_035637435.1 Gemmatimonadales bacterium | reverse complement strand
ATCATCGTCACCGTCGCCGGAGCGGTCATGTCGTTGTCGTGCGGCGGTTCATCCACTGGCCCGGGCGGATCCCTCAAGGTGTTCGATGCCGTCGCCGACTTTTCGAGCGCCACGAACGCCGACTCCAGCGTTTGGTCGTACCGTTATCAGAATGATCTGACCCGTGGCGGCCACTACGCGCTCCTCCCAGCCTACGGCCAAGACGTCATTGAAACGTGGACGCCAACAGATCCCGACGCCTGGCGCGTTCAGAGTTACCTCCCGGCGATCGGCGTGAATCGAACGGGTGCTGACGTGACGATCATCGGGACCGGCCTGACTTGGCCGGCCGGGACGATGCTGGCCCACCCCGGTTCCGGGCAATTGGTAATCCTCACGTGGACGGCTCCCTCCGAGGCGAGGGCGACCATCAATTTCAGCTTCACCAGTCTGCATGCCACATGCGGAAACGGGATCGCGTGGTTCGTGGAGCGGAATGACGACAGCGCGACGTTGGCCTCCGGTACCATCCCGCGTGGCGCCAGCTCCGGCGCGCACAGCCTCTCCGGCGTCCGGGTGCGGGCGGGCGATCGGATCAACTTCGTCGTGGATCCGAACTCTGATTTCATCTGTGATTCAACGAAACTGACGGCTACGGTCACGACTTCCTGACGTCGTGGACTGTCAGCATGGGAGGAACGGTGAAAACGATTCGGACACTCCTGAGCGTCGTCCTCGCGGCCACGCTCGCCGGAGGCTGCAGCGACCGCAACACCCCCACGGCGCCTCGCGTGCCCGGCGCCGACGCTGCCGTGGCAGCGCAGAATGGCGGCTCGCTTGTTGAGCTGTCACGCCCCAATGCCGTCGGCACGTGCAACACTGGATTCAATGCCTTCGGCACCTGGCCCACTGACGAAACGGACGAGCCTTCCATCGTGGTGAATCCGGTCAATCCAAACAACATCGTCGCCGCTTGGCTGCAGGGGCCTTTCCAGGACGTCATCGCTGCGGCGTCATTCGACGGAGGTCAAACCTGGCAACGGGTTCCACTCCCGCTGACCGTCTGCTCCGGCGGGCCATTCCTCGGCACGGGCGATCAATGGCTCTCGTTCGCACCCAACGGCGTTCTTTATGGGACCGCTACCGCAGGGAACACTCCTTCCTCCTCGGTACAGGAAGTCATGAAGTCCACGGACGGCGGCTTGCACTGGACGACGTCCGTGGTGCCGGGATCAGACAGTGCGGATTCACCTCCCGAGCATGCCTCGCTGACCGCAGACCCGACGAACGCGGCATTCGTGTATGCCATCTGGGATGGACACAGCTCGCCACACAGCGTTTCGGCCGTGTTTTCACGTACGACCAACGGGGGATCAACTTGGGAACCGGCGCGGGCCATCGTCCAACCCGCCCAGCACAGCTTCGTCCAGTTCAGCCAAATCCTCGTGCTCCCCAACGGCACGCTCGTAGACCTGTACCAATTCTACGTGCAGCAACCCAACGGGCCCATCACGCAGACCAGCCTGCAACTCCTGCGCTCGAACGACCACGGCCAGAGTTGGTCTACTCCGGTCAACGCCGTCACCATGACGCCGCTATACAATCCCGACGGGACTACGCTCGTCGTCGACCCCAAGACGGGGCAACTCGTGTGGGATAACACCGATCAAGCGTCCACTGTAGACTTGCAAAATGGTAACCTGTATGCGGTCTGGGAGGACGGGCGCTTCTCGAACTTCCAGTACAACGACATTGCCTTCTCGATGTCCGCCGACGGGGGCTTCTCTTGGTCAGCGCCGATTCGGGTAAACCAGACGCCGGTGAATATTTCGGCGGCCAGCCGGCAGACATTTAAGCCTTCGATCGCCGTTGCCGCGAACGGGACCATCGGGGTCTCGTACTACGACTTCCGGTTCAACAGTCCGAACCCCGGCCTGCCGACCGATCGTTGGTTGGTGCGGTGTCATCCTTCGCCTACCGCCCCGGCTACTAATCCAGCCTGTTGGACCAGCGAGGTTCGCCTCACGACCAACTCGTTCAATCTGGAGGCTGTCGTCCCTATGGTAGGGGGCAGGTTCTTTCTCGGGGATTACTTTGAGCTGGCCACCGCTGGGAATGATTTCGTGGCCACCCTTATTCAGCCGGACGGAGAAAACGTTACGAGCGTGTTCTTCGCACGAAGTGGCAACAAATGATCGGTCGCCGCCTCATCCCGCTCGCCCCCGTAATCGCGACAAGGCGTTTTGTGGCTGCCTCGCTCATCGCCGCGTCGGTTGCTGCGATCCTGAGTTGCGATTCGGGGGCTGCTCCCACGAACGTCGCGCCGACGCTGAGCTGCGGGTCGGGCGATTCTCCCCCGAGCGCGGCGCAGGGGCTTGTGTTGACCACGATACTCGGCGATGGCGCACGAGGACATCCGCTCACCTCCGCCGTCCCGTACGCTCCTGGTGTGGTCGTACCGTACTGCTACGCCCCATCGGCCGGCTATGCATCGGCGATGGCCGTGCTCGACGGCGCGGTCGTGCCCGAGAGCGGCTCGATTTCCATGAACGCCGTCCACCTGCTGTGGGCTTTCGGCAATCCATCGAGCGGTACCCGGTTCGACGGGATGATGACCGTCCCCTCAGACTTCACGAAGATTCCGTACCCGGAGTTCTATCAGCGCATCCCGTCGTTCAGCTATACGGTGCCGGACCCGTACTGCGCCATCAGCACTGCCGTTGTCGCGTATCCCGCGTCGTACCTCGGTGCGTTCCCGTTGCCGGCCATTCAGGGCGGTCCGCTCCCGGCTGCCGTGAGCCGAGGCGCGGGCGTCAAGGACTACTGGCACTACGGTCTTACAAATCCGTCCACGAACGCCGGTTGTTCGGGTGACATGCACGTGGCGTTCGCCAACACGCTGCAACGGCTCCAGAAACTCGGCGTCGATCATGTCGACATCTACCAGGGTGCCTATCTGGTCGACGTGAATGCCGCGGTGCTGGACTTCGATCTCACGCGTCGCATCGAGATCTCCGATGCGGAGCTCGCTTGGATCGTCGCGCAGGCGAAGGCCGCCGGACTCGAGGTGCACGAGTACATGCTGATCGCTGGGGAAGATGTGAATCACGTGCTCCTCCCCACGCCGCCGACCAGCTCGTGGGCCAGCGCATACCTCGACGCGTACACTCGCTTCATCGTCAACCGCGCTGCGGTCGCCCAAAGCGATGGCATCCAGGCTTTGCAACTCGACTGGGGTGTCTACTTCTTCGACTGGACGCCGTTTCGGGACCTCTTCATCGCGAAGATGACCGAGGCAGCGAAGCAGGTGCGCGGGGTCTACTCCGGGAAGATCCTGTATGGCGCGACGGCGCCGTGGATATCGAACGACGTTGACCTCATGAACAACATCGACTGGTTCATCGGCGACATCTTCGGTATTCAATTCAGCGCAGCTGACAACGCGAACATCACCGTGCCGCAGCTCAAGCAGAAGTACCTCGACCTGATCACCGGCCTCGGCAACGCGCTCGGTGCGGCCAAACGCCCGGTCGTCTGGCGGCTCTTCGCGCAGTCGCATCGCGACTATTTGCTCAATGGATGGGTCGAGGATGGGTTCTGTGTCTCGAACTGCGCCCAGAACGCGGTGCGCACGGACTTTTCGGTACAGGCGATTGCCTACGAAGCGATGCTGGAAGCGGTGTCCACCCAGACGCAATTCACGACTGCCGGAGTGACCGCCGTGGCCTCCTGGTATGTAGACGTCATGCTTCCAGCCCAGAGCTTTCCGAACATCTCGCAGTCGTGGCGCAACAAGCCAGCCGAATCGATCCTGTATCGGTGGTTCGCGCGTCCCGCCGGCAGCGCTCCGGTCCGGGCCCGAGAGTGAGCGACACTGCCGTAGAGGGCCGCTTCACGACCCGAACGGCGGCTGCACGACGCCGCGATCGGTAATGAACCCGGTCACATAGCGCGCCGGCGTGACGTCGAACGCCGGATTCAACGCGGCCGCTCCGTCCGGCGCGATGGCGCGGCCCGCCATCACCGTTACTTCGCTCGCGGCGCGTTGCTCGATCGGAATGAGATCACCGTCGGCCAACGTTGCGTCCACAGTCGACCAGGGCGCAGCGCAGTAAAACGGAACACCGTGATGGCGCGCCAGCACCGCCAACCCATACGTGCCGATCTTGTTCGCAAAATCGCCATTGGCGCAGATCCGGTCGGCTCCCACGAGCACGACATCGACCTTGGCCTGCCGCATGAGCGTGCCCGCCGCGCCGTCGGTAATCAGCGTGCACGCGATTCCGGCGTGCATCAGCTCCCAGACGGTGAGACGTGAACCCTGCAGCAGCGGCCGGGTCTCGTCCACGTAGACATGGACTTTACTGCCCTGCTCGTGCGCGAGATAGACCGGCGCGAGCGCCGTCCCGATGCCGCCGGTCGCCAGCGCGCCGGTATTGCAGTGCGTGAGCACGTTCGCGCCGTCAGGGAGAATCGTCAGTCCGTACTCACCGATCTTGCGACACATCGCCCGATCCTCTTCCCAGATCGTCGTCGCCTCGACACGCAGTCGCTCCCACAAGTCGGCTCCCCCGCCGCCAGTGTCCTCGGCCACGCGCACCATCCGATCCAGTGCCCAGCGCAGATTCACTGCAGTAGGTCGCGCCGTACCGAGCATCCCCGCCAACTCCTTGAGACGCATGAGAAATGCGTCACGGGAAGCCGCGCGCTGCTCACGCAGGCCGGTAACCAAGCCCATCGCTGCGGCGATGCCGATCAACGGCGCACCGCGCACCTGCAATTGTCGGATAGCCTCCGCCACGGACTCGGCGCTCTCGAGATCCCGCATGATTTCGGCTTCCGGCAAAGCGCGTTGGTCAATGATGCGAACGGCGCCGCTGGGTGACCATGAGATGGCTTGGATGGGCACGTCGTGAACCTAATGCGGAATGTGAAATGCGGAATGCGAAATTTCAAAGAAAGCTTCGG
>DASPXD010000207.1:0-4811 GCA_035637435.1 Gemmatimonadales bacterium | reverse complement strand
AACTGGAACGACTCGTTGATCATCAGAAAGAACCAACCGCCCGCCATGCTCAACATGCTGTTCCACACGAGTCCCAGGGTCGCGAACGGCAGCTCGACCTTCCCCAATCGCTGCCACCACGAGAAGCGATAGACGGTGGCGGCCTCGCGCAGGTCGGCCGGGACCGAGCGCAGCGAATGGACGAAGCTGAACGTCATGTTCCACGCCTGCCCGGTGAAAATCATGATCACGGCGGCGAGCTCGAGCCCGATATTGCTGTTGGGGAACAGCGCAACGAGGGCGAGGATCAGGCCGGGCATGAAGCCCAGCACGGGAATGCTCTGCAGGATGTCGAGGAGCGGGATCAAGACGCGTCCGGCGACGCGATCCTTGGCGGCCCAGTAGCCGTACACCAGGGTGAAGCCGAGGGAAACGACGTACGCCAGTAGGCCGCGAAACAGCGAGAACATGGTGTAGCGAGGGAGTGCGGACGGCGAGAGGTCGATCGCGATGCTGGGGCGGTGGACGCCGGTCCATTCGCGTCCCAGGTCGAAGAATGCGAACGCCAGGCCCGTCAGCCCGAGGACGAGCAGGAGATCCACCCAGGGTACGCGGCGCGCCCGCCCGATCCGGGCAACGGCTTCGCTCAGGAGTCGTTGCACGCGAGAATGACCTCACAATGGAGGCAAAAGAAACAGCGCCCGGGATCGCTCCCGGGCGCCGCTCTTTTTCACCGTTCGGCCGTCAGGCGTCCGCTCGTCCTACGGAATTGCATTCCCCGGACAGCTCAACGGAACACCACCCGGATTGCCAACCCGCGCCCGCGCGTCGCACTCCTGGTTGGGCAGGACGCTGGCGACGGCGACGGTGAAGCCCGCCGTCACGTCCTGTGGCAACGTGCCCAGGGCCGCAAGCCGGTTAAAGCGGCGATAATCCGGCCAGCGCTGGCCCTCCTGATAGAGCGACAGCGTGCGCTGGAGCAACAGCTCGGTCACGAAGTCCGCATTGTTCGCGGGAGCGGCAAATGCGACGGCCGACGTGCCTCCGTTGCTGGCGCCGGATTGCGCCCGCACCGCGGCCAAATCGGCAATGGCGCCTGCCGTATTCGCCGTGAACCACTCCGCCTCCGCCCGGAGCAACACGAGCTCCTCGTTGCGGATAATCGGAATCGACGTGATGGTCGAGGCATACGTGCAGGGCCGATGCGAGGAACTCACACCCACTTCCGGCCGCGGAGTCGACGGCGGGCAGCCGGATATCTTGCGGCGATAGCGATCGTCCGTTGCGACGCCTGCAATCGAGTCGATCAGCGGGTGCACGTACTCATCACTGCCCACGGACCCGGTGAACGCGACGGTGTTCGGCGCGTCGCCCGCGGCGGTCGAGTAGATCGTATAAATGCCGTCGTCACGATTCGCCGTGCTGAAGCTAGCGGTGGCCGGAACCCACGTGGCGCCGAGCGCGGTCAACGCCGTGGCATAGCACGTCGCGCAGCCATTCGAGCCGCGCTTGACCTCCACGCGAGCCTTGATGGCGCGGTTGAACTGGCCGAAGCCCGCCGGCGTGCTCGCCCCCGTCACGTTCACACCGAATCCGCTGTAGATCGGGAAGTAGAACGTCGACCCGGCGGCATCCAGGTCGGTCTTGGCCTCATCGAGCTTGGCCGAGATCCACGAATAGACGGAGTCTTGACTGACGACTGCATTCACGGCATTCACGTCGTCAGTCATGTCGACCACGGCTCCGATCACACCACGGGCCTCGATGACGTGCAACACGTCGAGGGCGATGAACGTCTTCAACACACCCAACGCCCCATGTTTCTCGGCGTCGGTGAGGGCCGTCGTGGCATTAATGATCCCGATCGCCGCATAGGCGTTGCGGTAATTCCCGTAGCGCCCGGCCCACTGCGTACCGGCGTCGAATGAGTTGTTCTGCCGCCAGTCACGCAACGGGCCCGTGATGAAGCGGCCGTCGGTGATGAACATGTAGTACGTCTCGCGGCCGAAACTGCCGAAGGCACGGATCTGATCGGTCCGATTGACGCGGTACGTGGACAACACCCCGACGATCATGCGGCTCGTCGCCGCGCGGGGGTTGGACAGCGCCCCGCCGAGCGTCGGGTTGTTCGGATTGGTCAGATCCAGGTTGCAGCCAGCCAGCGCGACGGCGGCCACCGTCGCGAGGCTCGCAAAAATGCGTCGCATAGTGGTCCTCTCGAGGACAGTGGGTTGAGATCCGTTAGTGTCGGGTCGCATGGTTACCACCCCACGTCCACGGATAAGAAGAACTGGCGGTTCGACGGGAACGGCGCCAGATCGATGAACCGGTTCAGGTTCGTCGCGCCGAAGTTGTTGAACTCCGGATCGAAGCTCCAGTAGTTCGTCAACTTGAGCAGGTTGCGCGCCTGGAGCGCAATCCGCAGCGAACGCGCGTGGAAATACTGCAGCCACCTATCGGGGGCTTCGTAGCTGATCGCCACGTCACGCAGCGTGACGTTGGTCGCGCTTTCGATATACGCGCGGACGTCACTGCCGCCGTGCCAGGTGTTGTATCGGAATGCGCCGGCGGTCTGGGGAAGCACGTCCCCTGCCGGTGTCTTGTAGGTCGCCGGGACGTTGCTGATGTCCCAGCCGTCCCCGAAGTTCTTCCGGGTGATCGGGTCGTCATAATCCCGCGACGTGCCGCCCTCGTCCCAGAGCGTGCGGGTCATATCGGCGACTTGGCCGCCCTGCCGCCAGTCGACGTTTGCCGACAGCGTCAGGCGTTTCCAGCGGAACGACCCCGAGAACGCCATCATGAAGTCGGGATTGGCATCACCCGCGATGGTATCCCTCGTCGCCGCGATGATCGACGAATCGACCGCCCACTGGCCGATCGGGAGAATCTTGCCGGCGGCATCCAGTGGCACGTTGCCCCAGATCCACGTCGTGTGCCCACCCGGGCTGATGAAGTTCCGACCGAACGCGGCGCCGAACGATCCCGGAGCCGGGAAGCGCGGCACCGTCGCGGGAAGATTCTCAATCGTCTGCTTGTTCTTCGAGAAGGTGGCCCGGAAGCTCAGGTCCATGTCGCGACGCTGCATCGCGGCCGCGTTCAGCGAGGCCTCGAGGCCCTGCGTGTGCAGCTCGCCGCCGTTGATGATGAGGTTCGCCAGGCCGCCGGACGGAATCGTGGCCGGCTGCAGCAACAGGTCCGTGATCCGTTTGTTGTACCACGTCCCCTCAAACTGCAGGCGCCGGTTCAGGAACTGCACATCGCTTCCGGCCTCCCACTCGTTCGAGGTCTCTGGCTTGATGCCGACATTACCGCGGACGCCGGCCTGGACCAGGGTCGGTGTGCCGCCCAGTGTGTTGCCGGCGTTGAGCACGACGTCACGGTCGCCATAGCGTGGCCGGTTCCCGGTGCGGCCAAGGCCGCCGCGGATCTTAACCTCGTTGAGCTTGTCGCCGAGGTTGGTGAACCGGTACGAGCCCGAAATGTGCGGGAAGACGTTGCGCTTGTTGCGGTCACCATTCGCCGAAGACCGATCGGCACGGATTCCGCCCAGGATCGTCAGCCGTTGATTGAGCGCCACAAACTGCTCATCAGCGAAGAACGCATCGTCCCGGAACTTGTTGATGACGTCCGACTCGTCCAGAACCGTACCGCTATTGGTAGTCTCGACCCCCGGCAACAGGCCGCGAGCGCGCGTCCGCGTGACGCGAACGGCCTGCGTCTCGTAGTCGAAGCCGGCTGTCGTGGTGAGGCCGATGTCGGTCGTGGGTTGGTAATTCCACGTGCCGTTCAACACGATGTTGTAGTTGAAGACGTTGCCTTCGGTCCGCACCGCGCGTCCGGAGTAGCCGTCGCTCGCCACGGGGTTCTCATACTGGAGGAACGAGGGGGAGAACAGGTCGCCGGAGATCTGCGCGCGGTCGAAGCCGCCCGTCGCCGTCAGCGACACCTGGTGCTGTTCCTTGTTCAACGCCGACCAGGTCGTGCTGATGTTGCCGATCTGACGGAAGGTCAGCTCATTGAGACGCAGGAAGCGGAACGTCTCGAACGGGTTCGAGACCGTGTTGGCGCCGCCGTTGAACGGGTTCCGCACGAATGTTCCCGTCGCGTCGATCGAATCGAGATTGATGACGCCGGGGGTGTAGGCAAAGCAATAGATCGGCGACGTGCAGGTGTTGTCGTTGTTCGACAGCCCGCGGTTGTTGCTGTTGCGGGTGACGTTGAGTCCGACGTTGACCTTGATCTTTCCATCGACTAGGGACTGATCGATGTTGGTACGGAGGGCGTACAACCGCGCGCCGGTGTTGAGCGCCGTGCCCTCCTCGTTCTTGCCGGTCATGTTCACGAAGTACTGCGTCGCCGCCGAGCCACCGTTGAAGCTTCCCGTGAATTCATAGGACGGCTTGCCGCTGTTGTAGAGCTCGGACTGATAGTCGTGCGTGAAGGGGATCGTCCCACTTGGATACAGCGCCTTCATGATCGCGGTATCCTGGGACGAGTTGCCGTTCCCGTAGGGCAGCGACCAGACCTGCCGGTTACTCGTGAATTGGCGCGTTCCCAGCAGCCGATACGCCACGCTGCGGCCCACGCGGCTCGACAGATTGAACTGCGGCGCGCCGCCCGTGCCGGCGCCGCGCTTCGTCCTGATCACGACCACACCGTTCGTCGCGCGCGAGCCGTACATCGCGGTCGCCGCGGCGGACTTGAGCACTTCGACCGACGCGATCTCCTGCATGTTCAGGTCGGCGAGCCGGTTCACGAGCGCGTCCTGGCTGCTTCCAATGCCTGCCGCCGTGGTGCGGGCGCCGGCGCCCGTCACCGAGTTGGCGCCGTCG
>DASPXD010000206.1:0-3999 GCA_035637435.1 Gemmatimonadales bacterium | reverse complement strand
GGGAACGGCGTGTTGTACATCACGTTCCGTCGTACACGCACCGCGTCGCTTGGCTTGAAGAGATGGGCCCCCCCCCGCTCGGCCGCCACGGCCGCGCTGAGCTGCCGCAGCACCGCAAAGTCGTCGAGCACCCAGATGCCGCGGCCATACGTCCCGACGATCAAATCGTTGTTATGGACGGCGATGTCGTTGTACAAAGTGGTGGGCAGATTGAGCATCAGCGATTGCCAGTGGTCGCCTTCATCGAACGAGACGTACACCGCGCTCTCCGTGCCGGCGAACAGCAGACCGCGCCGCTTGGGATCCGCTCGAACGACACGCGCGGACGCGCCGCCGGGCAACGTCGCCGGCAGTCCCGCGACGATCTTCGTCCACGTCTTCCCATAGTCACGCGTGCGGTAGATGGACGGGGCGTCGTCGCCGCGATAGTGCGCGTCCAGCGCGGCGTACGCGGTGCCCGCGTCGAACGGGGACGCCTCGACCGACGGGAAGATCGGGCGTCTACCGATTTCGATGCCCGGGATTGTCACGTCGCTCCACGACTTCCCGTGGTTGCGCGAGACCTGGATGATGCCGTTGATGGTCGCGATCCAGATGACGCCGGGCGTCACGGTCGACGCCGCAATCGACTCGATGGCGATGAACGAGGGTGCGGTCGTATCGCGCGCGGCGGTACGTGATCCGGTGAGGACGGGTGGTCCTGGATGCGGGACGGTGAGATCGGGACTCAGCTTCGACCAGGTCGCGCCGCCGTCGGCGGTCGCCATGAGATATTGATAGCCGGCGAGCAGCTCGCGCCTGCCGTTCCACGTCGTAAAGACGATGGGCGCGTCGAGCGAGCTGCGCAGCTTGAGCGACGGATCCTGGTCCGGCCCCACATGGATCCACTCTTCGGCGGGATAGGTGATCTTCGAGATGCCGATTCCGCTCGAGAAGACGACGTTGGGATTCTGCGGGTCGGGAAGGATCGTGCCCCACTCCCAACCGGGCACCGGCTTCCAGTCCAAGGGCGTGATCGCGCCCAGGTTGCCTCGACTCCGCGTGGCGATCGCTCCGGCGTCCTGCTGGGTCGCGTAGATCCAATAGGGGAAGGAATTGTCGGCGGCGATGTGGTAGACCTGCTCCGTCGACTGGTTATACCACGAGCTCCAGGTGTCGCCGCCATCGAACGAGACGATCGCCCCCTGGTCGTAGCCCATGAGCATGCGCTTGCCGTTGGTGGGGTCGATCCACATCACCTGGGGATCGTCACCGCTGGGCGGGCCCCCCTTGAATCCGGTGAAGCTGTTGCCTCCGTCGGTGGACTTGTAGGCCGTCTGATGGAACGTGTAGACGACGTCGGGATTCCTCGAGTCGACGTACACGCCGCAGTTATAGCCGCCCTGAGCGTTGGCGATGCGTTTATCGTCTGCGGCCATATGGCGCCACGATGTGCCGCCATCGTCGGAGCGATACAGTCCGAAGTTGCCGATGAGATAGACGCGCTGGGCGTTGGTGCCGATCGCGACCGCGATGGACGTGCGACCGGCGAGAGGTGGGAGCCCGCCACCGCGGATCTCCTGCCACGTGAGGCCGCCGTCCGACGATTTGTAGAGAGGCGTGCGCATGCGCGCCGTGTCCGGTACGGGCAAGCTGGCTCCTGGCGCGACGTAGTGGAACATGGCAGCGGCGAAGATGACTTCGGGCGCATCTGCCGCACGCGCGATCGTCGCGACGCCAGTTTGGTCGTCCACGTACAGTGTCCTGGTCCAGATGGCTCCGCCGTCGGTGGAGCGAAAGACGCCGCGCGCGTCGCTCAGCGCCCGGAATTGCCCCAGTGCGGCGACCAGGACGATGTTCGGATCGTGCGGGTCCACGAGGATGGCCGGGATCTGCTCCGTGCCCTCGAGGCCGATGTGACGCCAGGTGCGTCCGGCATCGGAGGATTTATACATTCCGTCGCCCAACCCGTCGAAGAAGGACTTTACGTCGCCTGTGCCGACGTAAATCACGTTGGGGTCCGACGGTGCCACCTCGATGGCGCCTATGGACGCAACGGCCTTAATGGAATCGAAAATGGGGTACCAGGTTTCCCCGGCGCTGGTCGTTTTCCAGACGCCGCCCGCCGGCGTGCCGATATAGAACACGCCAGGCTGCCCGATGGCGCCCGACACTGCGGAGACCCGTCCCGCGCGGAATGGGCCGACGTTGCGCCAAACGAGTGCGGAAAGGAGACGGGGATCGACAGGACCGGATTGCGCTGTGGACTGCGCGACGAGCAGCGTCGCGGTGAGTGAGACAGCGCAGGGCACCAACAGGGATGGTGCGCGCATTGGTGAATCCGATGAGGGAGACGATTTCAATGTATCCCTATCAGACTACGGCGTCGAACACCTCACCGGATCACTCTCGGCCCCTCCCGGAATCCGGACGCGATACGCCCGTCCGCTCACTCCCGACCATCGTAGCTCCCACCACCCCAGCCCGCCGCGCCGCGACCTGAGCCGCAGCTCCAGCGCCGGATCGTCGTCCCAGCTCACCACCGTGCGGGTCGTTTCGTCGACGACGACCTCGACGCGCGGCCCGGCGGCGACGGCACCGGTCGTCACGGGCCAGTCAGCCGCTCCGCCGAGCTGCAGCCATGCATACAGCGTGTCCCCCGTGCACGACACCCGCTCGATCCGCGGCGCTGGCACTCGGCTGGATGACTTGTGTGGGAGGACGCGGCGCTGATGACCGACGACGAGATCGAGCGGTGGCGCTGCGGTCGCGGGCAGACTGTCTCCGGCGGATACCGACGCCGCGAGTCTGGCAAGCGCGCGGCCGAACATCGCCGCCTCGCCCGGGCCGTAGATCGTCGATCCCCCTTCGTAGTACTGCGCCGTGTATTCCTCGGCCGTCGTGACGTACTCGAGATAGCCGTTGGCGTGACCGAGTATGAGCGCCTCACTGACCGGCAGCCCTGCCTTCCGTGCGCTCGCCAACATCTGCTCGCGCATCCGCCGTCCCGCCGTCGTCGTCACCTCTCCCGGCACCGCGCCGATCACGCGATTCCCCAGGCGCAGCACCGTGACTTGTGCGTACGAGGGCAGGTTGCCGCTGATGAACAAGTGGTTCGGCAGGCCGCCGAACGCTGCGTCAAACAGTTGGCGCTTGTGCGCCTGGCATCCCGGTACGTCCGGATTGGGCGAGCCCTGCTTGAGGCCGACATCGAACAAGCCGAACAGCAGCCACCCCTGAATCCGCGTGTGCGCGTCGTCCGCGCCCACCAATGTGCTGAGGCCGAGCGCCGGCTCGGCGCAGATGCCGAGCGCGCGTGCGCTATCGCGCAGTGACAGCGTCGCAAATGCGCGCCCCAGCTCCAACCGGTCGGTCAACGCCGCGCCGAGCGAATCGAATAACGCCACGGCGCCGTCCCCCACATTCTTCCCGATTACGGTGATCGCCTCTCGCGCCGCGTGCCGGCACGAGGCGAGGTGCGTGGCGGTGGGAGCGCGCCACTCCCACAGGGTGCGCGTGAACGGGCCGTCGAGCGCGGGCAGCGGCGCGAGCGTAGGAGTGTTGCAGCGGCTCTGGGGCGGCCACGCCGGCGACACGTCGCCTTCGGCCCCGTTCGCGAACAGGTACACGGCGCTCGGGACGAAGCCGCTGTCGCGCACGCGATTCAAGTCGCGGTCGATGTGACGCTCCAACCGCCGCTCGACGAGTCCCTGAATGTCCGGGTCGAGCAAGTCGTTCGATGGTGCGTTGCCCGTGCCATGCATGGCGAAAATGCTGAAGGCGCCGCTGGGCCGGAACGCGCCGCTCGCGGAGTCGCGCTGATCGACCCGCAGCATCGCGAGCTCGGGATCCACCAGCTGGTACTCCGGCGCAAGGCCCGCGGGCGCGTCGAGTGCGGTGGGCATGGGAATGTTGCGCAGCATGGCGGGAAGACTGCGAATGCGCGTCTGACCCCAGACGGCGCGACTTCCCCACGCGACACGCGCCGGCCGCAGGTCGGCCACCGCGGCGTGAACGGCA
>DASPXD010000205.1:0-3257 GCA_035637435.1 Gemmatimonadales bacterium | reverse complement strand
CGATCAGCACCGCGACGAGTACGTCAAGACGCACTACCGCCGCGACCGCCAGGACCTGACGCAGTACGATTTGGTGCTCAATGCTGAACGGCTGGGGTTCGAAGGCTCGGCAGACCTGATTGTTGCAGAGATCAAGCGTCGCGGATGGACGGCACCGTCCACCCGGCGATCGTGACCGCGATCGCCACAATCGCCCCACCGATCGCCAGCGTCGTAGGTACCCCAATGTGCTCCGCGACGAGTCCAAACATGAACGCGCCGAACGGCGCCATCCCGACGAACACAAACGAGTAGAACCCCATGATGCGGCCCCGCAGGTGATCGGGGGCGGTCGTCTGCAGCAGCGTGTTCGAGATCGAGTTGTTGACGATCATGGCGCAGCCGGCGAGGGCCAGCAGCACCATCGCGAGCGCGAGTGAGCGCGAGGCGGAGAACAGCATCAGCAGCACGCCGAACGCGGTGCCGCCGACCAGCATGAGCCGTCCCCGCGCGCGCAGCCGTCCCGACGCGAGCGCGATCCCCAGCGCGCCGATCACCGCGCCGATCCCGATCGACGCCGTCAACGCGCCGTAGCCCTCGGCGCCACGGTGCAGCACGTCGCGCGCGAACACGGGCATCATCGCGATGTAGGGAAAGCCAAACACGCTCAGGATCGCGGTCAGGATCATCAATACGCGCGTGCGCCGTTCGGTCTTGAGGTAGCTGAGCACCTCACGGAATCCGGTCCACGTCGAGGTTGTCTTCTCGGGCCGGGGATTGGGGGGCAGCCGCATCAGCAGCAGGCCGGCGATGACGGCGATGTAGCTCAAGCCGTTCAGGAAATAGCACCACGCGATGCCGATGGCGCCGATGAGGAATCCGGCAATGGCCGGGCCGATGACGCGCGCCCCGTTGAACAGCGACGAGTTCAGCGCGATCGCGTTCATCAGGTCGTCCTTGCCGACCATCTCGACGATGAACGACTGGCGCATCGGGATGTCGAACGCGCTGGCGATGCCGAGCAGCGTGGCGAGCAGCAACACTTGCCATACCGCCACGACGTGTGTCCAGACGAGAATCGAGACCGTGAACGCCTCGAGCATGAACGCCAGCTGCATGAAGACGATGACGCGGCGCTTGTCCACGCGGTCCGCGACGACGCCCGCGTAGAGGCTGAAGAGCAGGACGCCGATCGAGCTGAGCGCCGCCGTCAGTCCGACGTAGAAGGGAGAGTTGGTGAGGGTGAGAATCAGCCACCCCTCGCCCACGTTCTGCATCCAGGTGCCGACGAGGGAGATCCCCTGACCGATGAAGAAGAGGCGGAAGTTGCGGTGGGCGAAGGCCCCCAATCCGTACCGTCGCGCGGCTTCGGTCATGGCTCCAAAATTAAGGAACTGTGCAACTCCATTGCTCGGCGTTTCTGTTCGACCTGGACGGCGTGCTCGTCGATTCTCGCGAGGTCGTGGAGCGCACCTGCCGCCGGTGGGCCCTGCGCCACCAACTCGACCCGGAAAAGGTGCTGCGGATCGCCCACGGGCGCCGCACACGCGACACGGTGACAGCCGTGGCCCCACATCTCGACATCGCCCGGGAGGTGGCGTGGCTGGACGCCGCGGAGCTTGCGGACGTGGAAGGCCTCCGTGAGGTGCCGGGCGTCCGCCAGTTCCTGGCGACCCTTCCGGCCGGCAGCTGGGCCGTCGTCACATCTTGCGGGCCGGCCCTTGCCAGGCTGCGGCTGACCTCTGTCGGACTACCGGTACCCGAGATTCTCGTGACCAGCGATGACGTGTCATACGGAAAGCCGGCACCGGACGGATATCAGCTGGGAGCGAAGCGTCTCGGTCAGGATGCCGCGGCGTGCGTCGTATTCGAGGACGCACCGCTCGGCATCGCGGCGGGCCGCGCCGCGGGCGCTCGCGTGATCGCCCTGAGCACCACACACCCCGATGCGGATTTCAGCGGCGCCGCAGCGGTAATCCCTGATTTCACCACCGCCCGCGTGCGTGCCAACCAGGACGCGTTCGTCGTTACAATCGGATGAGGCTAGATTAGAGGTCGATGCGATCCACGACGTATAGCCGCTATGTCCCCGGCCTGCTCGAGACGCTCAACCTCCAGGCGCTGCTCGATCAGCTCGCCGATTTCCTGCTACAATCGGGGTTCGCCGGCGGCCCCTACTCGCATCCGTTCTGGGGCGAATTCGGCGAAGAGGATCCCGATCGCTCACTCGACGCCCTGCGCCAGGCGATTCTCCAGGCGCTGATGGACTCGGGCCAGCTCACCCCCGAGATGCTCGGCGCGCTGCGCGGCGAATCGACCGGCGATGCGCAGAAAGACGCCGAGCTGCAAAAACAGCTCGCCGATGTACTCGATCAGATCGTCCAGAAGCTCATCGAGGAGGGATATCTAAATCTCCAGCAAGCGCCGAAGATGCCGGGCGCACAGCAGCCGGTCCTCGGCCCGGGCGGGATGGCCAAAGAGGCGGCGCAGCAGGTGCAGTTCAATCTCACCGACAAAGGCATCGATTTTCTCGGCTATCGCACACTCAAGCACCTGCTGGGCAGCATCGGGAAATCGAGCTTCGGCGCGCACGACACGGAGCACCTGGCGACGGGCGTCGAGGCCGAAGCCGCGAGCAAGCGGTACGAGTACGGCGACACGCTCAACCTCGACGTCAATGCGACACTGTCGCACGCGCTGAAGCGCGAAGGCCTCGGCGTGCCGATCAATCTCGAGTACGACGACCTGATGGTGCACCAGGCCGAGTACCGCTCGTCATCGGCGACGGTGCTGATGCTCGACTGCTCGCACTCGATGATTCTGTACGGTGAGGATCGCTTCACCCCCGCGAAGAAGGTCGCGTTGGCGCTGACACACCTTATCCGCACGCAGTTCCCGGGCGACACGCTGCGCGTTGTGCTGTTCCACGACACGGCCGAAGAGATTCCGATCGGGCAGCTCGCGCACGCGCAGGTGGGACCGTATCACACGAACACGACCGAGGGGTTGAAGCTCGCGCGCCGCATTCTGATGGGACAGCGCAAGGATATGCGCCAGATCATCATGATCACCGACGGCAAGCCGTCCGCGCTGACGCAGCCGGACGGGCGGATCTACGTGAATTCGATGGGCCTCGATCCGCACATCCTCCAAGCGACGTATCGCGAAGTCGCGCTATGCCGCCGCAGCGGCATCCTGATCAACACGTTCATGCTGGCGCGCGACCGCAGCCTGGTCGAGTTCGTGAAGAAGGTCTCCGCGATCTGCCGCGGCAAGGC
>DASPXD010000204.1:0-28966 GCA_035637435.1 Gemmatimonadales bacterium | reverse complement strand
CCCCCCGCCCTTCCCCCCACAGCGCTACCGCCGGCTGGGGAAGTACGAGCTGCATCAGCTCCTGGGCGAAGGCGCGATGGGCATCGTCTGGAAATCCTACGACACGGTGCTGCGGCGCTACGTCGCCTTGAAGTTGTTGAGCGCGAGCTTCCGCAAGACGAGGGACATGCAGGAGCGGTTCCTGCGCGAAGCGCGCGCCGCCGGCGCCATCCAGCACGCCAACATCGTCACGGTCTACGACCTCGGCGAGGCAGAGGGCCAGCTGTACATCGCGATGGAGCTCGTCGAGGGACGCGATCTCTCCGACATGATCGCGCTGCGCGATCCGCTCGCGCTCGAACGCAAGCTCGACATCACGATCGAGGTGCTCGATGGGCTGCACTTCGCGCACCAGCGCGGGGTGATTCACCGCGACGTGAAGCCGTCCAACGTGCGCGTCATGACCGACGGCCGCATCAAGATCATGGATTTCGGCATCGCACGGCTGCAGAAGGCGGAGTCGACCGGATCGGGTTCGATTGTGGGCACGCCGACGTACATGGCGCCGGAGCAGATCACCAACGGCGCGATCACCCCGGCGACGGACGTGTTCTCCGTCGGCTGCATGCTGTACGAGCTGCTCTGCTATCAGCGTCCTTTCGAGGCGGAATCGGTCCACGGCGTGCTGTACCAGGTGCTGACGACGGAGCCGCGCCCGTTACGCACGGTGGCGCCATCGATCCCGGCCGCGCTGGAGCGCGTCGTGGCGAAGGCGATGAACAAGGTGCCGCACGAACGCTACGAGTCCGCGGGGCAGATGATGTCGATGCTGCAGCAGATTCGCGCGGCGTTGTCGGGCGCGGACGAGGAAGCGACGCAGCCGCTCGGGCGCTGGACGCCGCTGCCCCGGCCCGTGCTCAAGTTGATCACGCATGCGTCGATGCGGGCGCGGCTCGCGGTGCTGGGCGCGCTCGCCGCCGTGGTCGTACTCCTGCTGTATGCGCCCGGACAACCGGCGGCCGAGCCGGGCAATGCCGGGGGGGGAACCAATCCGTCCGTGTCGGCACCGCCCCCCGGGGCGGGGGGCCTCGTGGCGCCACCATCCGCAGCCGGCGTCGAACCGGTCTCGATCGCCGTCAGCACGCGGCGCGACTCCGCGCTCGCGGCCCGCGACCGGGCGATTGCGGCCGGCGCTCAGAAAAACACCGTGCCGGCCCTGCTTCTCGCGGAGACGATGTTTCAGGCGTCGGAGCAGGCGCTGCAGCGCGGGGATCAATCGCTGGCGCTGCGGGGGTACGTCGAGGCGGCGCAACGCTTCGGATACGCCCGCGACGAAGCCCGGGCGATGGACCGGGAGGCGCAGCGCATGATCGAGCGCGTCACACCGGTCGTCCAGGCGATCCCCACCGGGCGAGCCGCAGCCAATGCGGGCGTGTTCCTGGCGCGTGCCGAATCGCTGCTGCGCCAGCAGGACTTCACCCTCGCCAAGGTATCGGCGCAGAGCGCCGAGCAGATCGGCATCGACGCCGGTATCGCGCCGCCCAGCACCCAGCCGCCGGAGGCGCGCGCCGCGGTGGATGTATTGCTCGACGATCTCGGCCGCGCGCTGGCGAGCGAGCGGATTTCCAACATTCGCGTGTTGTATCCGGGCCTGACGGACGCGGAACGGCGGGGGTGGGAGGCCTTCTTCCGCGAGTGGAATCAGATCACCGCGAAGTTCACGGTCGAAGACTTCAAGGTGCAGGGCGCCACGGCGACTGGAAACGTGCACGCGACGTTCGAGTACGTGCCGGCGCCCGGTGGCGCGCCGCGCGTAGACCGGCGGCAGTTCGCGATGCGGTTTGAGAAAAAGGATGCGGGCTGGAGGTTGGCTGCGGTGACTGAACTGAAATAATGTAAGGGCACGCCACCAGCGTGCCCTTACCAGGCGCGTTGATTCGGCGCGGGTGGATCGGGAATCGCGAGTGTATCGGGCCGGACCGTTGGCGGCCCAACCCGGCGCAGCGTGACCGGCTTCTCCAAATCCCCGCCACTGATCGTGAGTTTGTCGCCGGCGATTTTCATGCCGTAGACCTGCCACACGCCGTCGCCCAAGGTGATCCAGAGGCTGTCGCCGACCACGCGCCAGCGGGCGACCTCTTCCCCGAACTGCGCCGAGCTGTCGCCACGCACCATGATGTGCCGGATCTCGTCGCCCGCGCGGGCCTGCCAGTTGCCCGCGAGCCGCACCGGTGCCTGGACCGCACCAACCATCACACCCCAAACGATTACCCAACGCATGATCGTCCCCGATTAGATCGTGGCAATCATACCCCACCGGGTTCCGGTTTTGCAGCGGCCGGGAGGGGCGCTGCGGCAACCGGCGCACCCACATCCGAAACGACGGCGACCTGCGGCTCCCATTGTCGCATCATCCGGGTGAACGCGGCACACAGCTCGGGGTCGAACTCGAGTCCGCCGCGCTCCTCGAGGTAACCGAGCGTCTTCGCGAACGACCAGGCTTCGCGGTACGGGCGCCGCGTGCGTAACGCGTCGTAGACGTCGCAGACGTGCACCAGTTTGCTGGCGTGGTGGCAGTCGCGTGCGTAGTGCAGAGTCGGATACCCTCCGCCGTTGATCATGATGTGATGCTCGTAGGCGACGATGACGGCGAGGTCGAGATCCTCCTCCGTCTCGAGCAGCATGCGCGCCCCGGCGACCGGATGCTCGTTCATCAGCGCCCGCTCCTCGTCCGTCAGCTTGCCCGGCTTCGTGAGCACGTCGAGAGGGATCTTCACCTTCCCGATGTCGTGCAGCAGTCCCGCGATGCCGAAGGTGCGCACGTCGGTCGCCGACAAGCCGAGGAATTCCGCCAGCGCCATCGACAGGACGGCCACGTTCATCGAGTGGGTCGTCGTGTACTGATCGAACTCTTTGAGCTGCAACAGCGGCAGCATGATCTGCCGGCCGCCGTGCATCGCAATCGCGAGCGAGCGCACGACGGCTTCCGCTTCCGCCAGCGGCACGGCGCCGGACGTCTGCACTTCGCCCTGCACCCATTTCAGCGTGTCCACCTCTTCGCCGAGGGAGAAGCTGATCGTCGCCGTCGGCAGCGGCTCAGGAGCAATGTCGGTCTCGCCCTTCAGCCCCACCGCGCCGAACCGGATACTGCTGCGGCGCATCTGCCGCGCTTCCGTGCTGATGGCCGACAACGTCAGCCGCGCCAGCACTTCCTCGAGAAATCCTTCGAAATCCTCGCGCCCCACTTGGGTCTCGAACTCGAGCCGCTGGATGCCCGCCTGCGCGAGCCGCGTGCCCCAATCCCAGGCCTTCAGCTCGCGCAGCGGCATCTGGCCGAACACCACTTCGTCGCCGAGGAATGTGAACAGGGGCCGCGCCGTGTCGGCCTGCAGATCCTGGATATGCTGGTAGGCGAGGTCGACCGCGCGCTCGCGGGCGGGATGTCCGTCGCGGTACAACGCCATCGCCGCCAGCGCCTGCGCGAACGCGTTGAGGAAGCGGGCCGGATCGCCGCTCATCGTCTGGTTCCGATCGCGGCGTTCCGGACGTCGGGATCTTCGGACGCCGCCGCCAGTGCGAGCATCTTGCCGGCGTCCTTGTCGTTGCGCCACCCGATTGATAGGGCCATCAATGCCGCGAGCACTTCGAGCGACCGCGCCGCCAGTCGCGCACGGCCTAACCAGCTCGTCCCCCCATCCACGATCTGGAGGAGCGTGGCGAGCGCCGTCGAGTTGCCGGTGCGACCGAGCACCTTGATCGCCAGCACGCGCAGCTCCGAGGCGGTGGCGTGGTCCTGCGCGAGCTTCGTCACCAGCGGCAGCGCGGCCGGTGGGCAGTCCTCCAGTGCTGCCGTCAATGCGAGTCGCCCCATGCGCGCGTCGGAATCCTGCAAACCACCGAGGAGCGCGCGCTCCCGCTCGGCGGGAATCTTGAGCGCGACCTTCACCGCTTCACGGCGCACGCGCACGTCGGGGTGCGCCAGGAACGCGGCCGCGGAAAAGCCATCGGGGAGCACCGGCAGGCCGTCGAGGATCAGCAACAGATTGCGCGTGACGTACCACGGGATCTCGCCCGCGAGCCGCGCCACGATACGGACGCCGAGCTCGCGTGGCGCGCGCGCGAGGCGATCGAGCAGCCCGCGGCGCGTGGTGCGGGACTCCGACGCGCCCAGCACATCGAGCAGCGGTTCGAACCCGGTGACCGGGAGCCGCGGCAACAGGTGATCGAGGCTGGGAAAGTCCGGCGGTTCGCTGGCGGCAAGCTGCCGGACCACGTCGGGAGCGGTGAGCCGCGCCCACAGAGGGTCCACCGAGCCATGAGGGGACGACTCGAGCAGCTGCACCAGCGGCCCGACGTTGTGCTCCGCCAGCATCCGCTCCACCGCGCGCCACGCCGCGAACCCGAGCACGCCCGCTTCGACGGCGGTCTGGAGAATCCGGAGCGGCTCAGCGGTCTGTGCGACTTCGCTGCGCTGTTGTGCCGGCGTCGAGGCCGCCACCATCCGATGCAAGGCGCGCCCGTAGGCATCGGGGTTGGGGTCGTCGAGCGTCCAGCCCGTCAGGAGATCGCGCACCTGCTCGCGCAACGCTTCATCCGCCTGTGGCCGCGCCTCCAAGGTTCCCTGCTCGGCGTGCTGCGCCAATTTCGAGAGCATGCGCACCAGCGGATCGGAGACGGTCTTGTGCGACGCATCCGCCATCGCCCGCACGATGTCCAGCACGGCATCCACCGCGAGACCGTGCGTCGCATCGATGGCGAACTTGGTGCGCTGCGCGTTGTCGCCGCCCATTTCGATCAGCCGGCGCAGCGTCCCCGGCTGCAGCGCGCCGACGAGCTTCGAGGTGCGCCGGCGCAGGGCAGTCGCCTCCGCACCGCCGCTGTGCTTCAGCTCATCGGCAATCTGCAGCAGGTAGCCGACGATCACCTGATCGTAGGCAGCGCTGCGCGGATGGTCGTCGATCGCTTTGGCGATCATCGTCGGTTCACTCGCCGGCGGCGGTGCATCGTCGGCCACGACGGCCTCCGCGACGAGGGCGGCGCGCGCCAGGCCGACCCACAGCTGCGCGCCGCGGAGCCCGCGTTCTTTGCCGGCGTCGGCTGGAGCGGCCGCCGCGTCCTCCTGCAACAACTCGAGTCGCTCGTAGGTCACGGGGTGCAGGCGGATGTGCTCCCAGGCACGGAGCTGCTCCGGCATGCCCAGTCCCAGGGGCGCCCCGGTGCGCTCCGCCTCGAGTGCGAGGGTTTTCAGAACGTCACTGACTTCGCTCGTGCGCAGACCGCGATGGAACGTCACGGCACCGAGGTGATGCCGGTGCAATCGCCCCGCGAGCTCGGCGAGCAGCGGGTTTTTTGCGTCGGTGGCGACTCCCTCGATGACGAGCTGCTGGCGGGCCACGCCGAGCGCGAGCGTGGAGCGCCCTTCGAAGAGATGCTCGGCGCGGCGCGTGACGCCGCCCGCCGCCGGTGCGAGCGAGGGGTGGCCCTCCGGATACATCGCGTGCTTGTGCAGGGCGATGGAAAGCTCGATCAGGAAATCGGCCAGTTCGCGGGAAAGCGCGGCCTTTTCCGGCGGGGGGGGGCCAGTCATGGACCAAAATAGCGCTCCCCCCCGTGCGGAACGTCACACGAGGGGGAGTCCAGGGTTTTCCTAGGCGTCTAAATGTCTAGACTCCTAGTCTTTAGTACATTCCGCCCATGCCGCCGCCCGGCATCGGCGGCGCCTTCTCCTTCTCCTTCTTCTCCACCACGACGCACTCGGTCGTGAGGAGCAGGCTCGCGATGGATGCGGCATTCTGCAAAGCGGTCCGGGTGACCTTGGTCGGATCGATGACGCCGGACGCGACCAGGTCCTCGAACTTATCGGTCTGGGCGTTGTAGCCGAAGTTCTTGTCCTTCGACTCCTTCACCTTACCGACCACGATAGCGCCTTCCGCACCCGCGTTCTGGGCGATGATGCGGATCGGCTCCTCGAGGGCCCGGCGCACGATCTCGATGCCGGTCTTCTCATCGTCATCGTGACCCTTGGTCTTGTCCAGCGACTTCTGACACCACAGCAGCGCCACACCGCCGCCCGGCACGATGCCTTCCTCGACCGCCGCGCGGGTCGCATGCAGCGCGTCCTCGACACGGGCCTTCTTCTCCTTCATCTCGGTCTCGGTGGCCGCACCCACGTTCAGCACGGCGACGCCGCCGGCGAGCTTCGCCAGCCGCTCCTGCAGCTTCTCCTTGTCGTAGTCGGAGGTCGACTTCTCGATCTGGGCCTTGATCTCCGCCTTGCGGCCCTCGATCTGGTCGTCCTTGCCCTTGCCGTCTACGAGCGTGGTGTTGTCCTTATCCACGATGACGCGCTTGGCGCGGCCGAGATCGTTGAGCGTGGTGTTCTCGAGCTTGAGACCCAGCTCCTCCGAAATCACCTGGCCACCGGTGAGAATGGCGATGTCGCGCAGCATCTCCTTGCGACGGTCACCGAAGCCCGGCGCCTTGACGGCGCAGACCTTCAGCGTGCCACGGAGCTTGTTGACGACGAGCGTCGCCAGCGCCTCACCCTCGACGTCCTCGGCGACGATCAGCATGGGCCGGCCTGACTGTGCCACCTTCTCGAGCACAGGCAGGAGGTCTTTCATCGTCGAGACCTTCTTGTCGTAGATGAGGATATAGGCATCCTCGATCGTGCACTCCATCTTCTCGGGATCGGTGATGAAGTAGGGCGAGAGGTAGCCGCGATCGAACTGCATCCCGTCTACCGTCTCCAGCGTGGTCTCGAGGCTCTTGGCTTCCTCGACCGTGATCACGCCGTCCTTACCAACCTTATCCATCGCGTCGGCGATCTTGTCGCCGATTTCAGCGTCGCCGTTGGCGGAAATCGTGGCGACCTGCTTGATGTCTTTCCGCCCCGAGGTGGGCACGGAGATCTTCTTCAGCTCGGCAACGACGGTCTCGACGGCGCTCTCGATGCCGCGCTTCAGCGCCATCGGGTTCGCACCGGCCGTTACGGACTTGAGGCCCTCACGGTAGATCGCCTGCGCAAGCACGGTCGCCGTGGTGGTGCCGTCGCCCGCGAGGTCGGAGGTCTTGGTCGCCACTTCCTTCACCATCTGGGCGCCCATGTTCTCGATCTCATCGTCGAGCTCGACTTCCTTCGCGACAGTCACGCCGTCCTTGGTGACGGTCGGGCTGCCGAACTTCTTGTCGATGACAACATTCCGGCCCTTGGGGCCGAGGGTCACCTTCACCGCATCGGCCAGCTGATCCACGCCGCGCTTCAGGCGGGCTCGGGCCTCGGTGCTGAACTCCAAAAACTTGGCTGCCATGTCTGTGCTTCCTCCCGAAGAATGCTTACGCGAGCTTCGCGATGACGTCGGATTCTTTGATCAGGATGATCTCTTCGTTGTCCAACTCGACCTGCGTGCCGCTGTACTTCCCGTAGATGACGCGGTCTCCAACCTTCAACTCCATCGGGACCTGCTCCCCCTTCTCCCGCCGGCCCGGACCCACGGCGATGATTTCGCCCTGGATTGGCTTCTCTTTGGCGGTATCCGGGATGTACAGCCCGCCCTTCATCGTCTCCGTCTCCTCCATCGGCCGGATCGCGACGCGATCGGCCAACGGGTAGACTTTGTACTTCTGGCTCGTCTTGGTTGCCGTTGCCATGATGCTCGAAGCCTCCGTAACTCTTTGAATTGATTAGCCGTTAGCACTCGCTGCAGATGAGTGCTAATTGACGACGCGGGGGAATCTCACCGTGCATACGGCTCGAGTCAAGGGGCGGAAAGTGCCTGTACTACGGCGGTCGCGCGGGCGCGGGGAGTCCTGGTCGTCGAGTCGAGCTGCACCGCCCCTACCCCGACGATCAGCCCGCTGCGCGTATCAGCGAGTCGAATGTGCAGCCAGGTGGGCTGGTCGGGGCCGGGCTCGCTGAAGACGAAGTGGATGAGCGCCGCAGTTGGCCGGCTGCCGCCGCGGACGTTCGGCCGGACGTGAAAGCCATACTCCCGCATGGCCCGGGCGAGCTCGATGCTTTGGGAGTCCTGTCCTTGAACGACGATATCGTAGCCGCGGAGGGTGGCGGGTACCCGGGAGGCGCCGCAGCTCGAAACCAACATCAAAAGCGACGCTACGACGGTACGTTGTACGCAGCGCTTCATGGCACCACCCTTCTCGCCCCCACCCACCGCGACACCCACCAGGCGCCCGCGGGATCCTGCTCCTGAAGACGTGACAGCTTGACGCCTGTGTTCGAGCTATGGACGAACGTCTCGTTGCCGACATACATGCCCACGTGAGTGACGCCGCCACCGGGCTGAGCGGCGAACAGTAGGATGTCTCCCGGTTGCAACGCAGCGACGTCGGGAGTCACCTCGCTGCCCGAGTGCGCTTGATCGCGACTCATGCGCGGCAGTCGGATGCCATGCTGGGCGTAGGCCCATTGCACTAGGCCCGAGCAATCGAAGCCATTCGCTGCGGTCCCGCCCCAGAGGTAGGGACTGCCGAGCGCATCGAGCGCCGTCTTCACAATGTCGGCAGCATTACCCGTGATGGTGCTGGGCGCCACAAGGAGGAGGGGCGGCGTCGCCGCGTTGCGCCCCCCCTCTCCGCCTCGGCTCGGCCAGCGGCGATCCACCGCCCTGCCGATCGTCAGCGAGACGCCCGCCGCTAAGCCGATGCCGTCGCGGGCCTCCGGGCTCGTGCGCCAGAAACCGCGAGGCCCCACATCCTGCAGTTGGTATCGGCCTTCGATGCCGATCGCCACCCAGAAGATCGGACGCCACTCGATCCCGCCGCCGATGCTCCACAGCGCGGCGAGCTGTTGCCGCGCGGTATCAGTCGACAGGCCGAGCGCCGCACCCGCGATTGCATACGGCCCGAAGGTCTGGCGATGTCGCCACGCCTGCAATTCCCACCCCGCGCCGTAGAATGCTCGGTTGCGGCCCAGGCTGTCGTGCACGATGACGTACGCCGCCAGCCCCTGCCCCAACCGACCGCCGAGCGGGGTGGTGGTGCGCAGCTCGTAGCTGCTCGATTGGTTGCCGTTATACCAGCGCCCGTACAACAGGTCGACATCCCGTCCCTGGGCGTGGAGGTAGGAAACTCCTGCGACTAGAAGGAAGAGCTCAATCCGCGGCCGCAATCGCGGCGTGCTCCTCGGATTCGCGGGGCGCCATGTGATGGGAGATGAGGTGCGGGAGATGGCGCATGAAGCGTACCCAGGTCCACAGCACGGCAAATCCGAACAGCAGGGCGCCCGCGCCGGCGATGGCCAACATGACGAAGGGATTCTCGAACCGCAGTGCGACGAGCGCGCCGAGCCACAGGCCGACGTGCGAGGCGGCCCACGCCCATGCGGGCGTCAGCAGCCACCCCACCACGACGAGCAAGTGCGCCATCCACCTCGGCACGGTGCCCCCTACCCCTTGCGGGCGATCGTGACGACCGCGAACCCCGTAAGTACGAGCGCGAAGCCCGCGCCGGCGGCAACGGGCAAATAGACGGGGAGGCGGGCGAGCGTGACGACGAGCGCGACGGCGGCGGCACCGATGACGACCGGAAGCGCAAGCGCGCCGATCGCCACGTCACCTCCCCGCGCCGCGCGGCCGGCCGTCACCAGACCGCCCATCCACGCGAGGAAGGTGCCCAGCATCCACCAGATCGGCAGGTACCACCAGGTGCTGCCGCCGCCGACGGCGTCCCATGTCCAGGGGTAGGTGCCGACCACGTGATTCATCGGCCGCAATACAACGATGTCGATCGCCATGAACACGATCGTACCCCACAACCCGATCGCCGCCGCGCTCGCGACCCCCTGTGTCGTGCGCGAAGCTGCGAAGAAGCCGGGCAGGAATGCCGCAGCGACGCCTCCGGCGAGCACGAGGATGGTTTGCAGCAGCGACGTGGTGATTCCGGGGGACAGAAGCCGGGAGAGGGCGAGGTACACTATGACCAGCACCGCGGTGACCACACCAACGATGGTGCCACTCAGGAGCACATGCCGGAATTCCGAGCGATCGACCGTGGTTGAAGTCATGTCTCTCCTGTATGTGATTTCACACCCCGAAGGGTGTGCTCGGCAAACATTGTCCTGAAGGACAATCTAAACAGCGCACATTATGAGGCAAACACAAACAGAACCGTGAGGTCCGTTACCGCCCATGCGGCCAGCGCGCGATACATACCCTGCTGGTGTTGCTGGGGACTCCATGCCACGTGGCGCAGGAACCACGGCAGCAGCACGGCCAACCACAGTGCCAGCGGCACCAGGAGGGCGAGCGCTTTCGCCCCGACCCCGAGCAGCGTGACGGCCCAGGCGAACAGGGCAAATGCGAGCAGCGTGCTCGCGATTGCCACTACCAAGCTGAGCCGCATCCCCAGAATCAGCGCCAATGTCCGGTCGCCGCGACGCTGATCTTCTTCGAACTGGTACAACTGCGTGAGCGGATAGAGCCCGGCGAACAGCGGGCAGAACGCGAGCAGCACCAGCGCGTGCCCCGGATCGAGCGGCCGGCCCGTCGCGGCCCAGGCGGCGTAGGGCGTGAGGGTACCGAAGCCCCACATGTTGATGATCCAATCCACACCCGCGACCGCCTTGAAACGAAACGGCGGGACGGAATACAGGATCGAAAGGACGAAGCAGATCGCATACGCGATCTGATACCCGGCGGGCAGCGTGAGCGCCAGCAGCTGGCCTGCCACGAGTAAGAACACGCTGAAGTGGAGCAGGTATCGTGGGAGCGGCGGCGGGGCGTTCAGATATCCGATGTCGCCTTCGTCTTTGTCGAACACGCTATTGATGGCCAGCGTGCCGCCATTGAGGAATACAACCCAGATAACGAGCGCGAGAATTGCCGGGCGCAACTGCTCCCCGCTCCGTGCTCCGTGCAATCCCACGGCCAGGATGTAGCCGAGCAGCGTATGCCCCGCCATGATCGGCCACTCGGCCGGGCGCATGTGCAGCAGATAGGAGTTGAGCTCACCGGGGAGGACCCGGTAGCCCCAGCGCCGCCACGCATTGCGCGTGCGCGCGTCGCCTACCACTGCAAGCCCAGCTCGGCCGCGGCGATCCGCAAGCCGACCAGCGTCAGATCGGGGTGCACCGACTCGATTTCGTGGCACAGCGGCGCCACCAGGCCGGCGAGCCCGCCGGTCGCCACGACCATGGGTGCGTTCCGGGATGGCCACTCCGCCCGGATGCGCCGCACCAGCCCATCGACCGCGTCGGCCGCCCCCCAGAGCACGCCGACACGAATGCAGTCTTCGGTGCGGCGCCCGATAGCGTGCGTCGGCGGGAGCAACTCGGTCGCCGGGAGCTTCGCCGTCTTGCGCACCAATTCGTCCGCTGCGGTGCGCAGACCGGGCATGATCACCCCCCCGATGAAGTGCGCGCCGCCGGCGACGGTGATGCAATCGAATGTCGTGGCGGTGCCGAAATCGACGACGATGGTGTCTTGCTTGAAGAGCTGCGCGGCCGCCAGCGTGTTGACGATGCGGTCGGCGCCGACGGTCAGCGGCTCGTCGACGTCGAGCACGATCGGAAGTTTTGACCGCGCATCGACAAGCTGCGGCTGGCGCGTCGTCGCTGCCTCGATGCCGTCGCACAGGCTCTGCGTGATCGTCGGCGCAACGGACGCGACGACCGCTGCGCGAATCTCCTGCGTGGAATGCCCGGCCTGTGTCAGGTGCGCGGTGAACGCGGCCGCCCACTCGTCGGGAGTGCGCTGCGGCGTCGAGTGCAGCCGCCAATGCGCCGCCAGCCGGTCACCCGCAAACAGTCCGACGGTCGTCTCGGTGTTGCCGATGTCGAAGGCGAGGAGCATGGGGCGGCTAAGATAACTCGACGTGGCCGTCGCGCACCATCGTGGTGCCGGCACCGGTGTCGACGAGCAGCGCGCCGTCGGGGCGAATCCCCGAGGCACGGCCTGCGAGCGGCGTGCGAATGTGGCGGCCACGCAGCCAGTCGCGGCGCGCGAACGCGGCACACTCGAACTCCGTGAGCTGCGCGCCGTGCGTCGTGAGCCGTAACAGCGCTGGGACGAGCAGATCCAGGACGTGGATGCGCCGGACGCTGGGCCGGAGCTCGCGCAGCGCCACGGCCCGCTCCGCCACCTCGGCCGGGATTTCGTTCGCGACGTTGATGCCGATCCCGACGCCGAGCCACTGGAGCGTGTCGCCCTGCCAACGGCCCTCGCATAGAATCCCGGCGACCTTGCGATCATCCACGAGCACGTCATTCGGCCATTTCAATCCGGCCCGGGGTCCCGACAGCGACGTGGCACGCACGCCCAGAATTGCCTCGACGACGTCTGCGACCACGAGCCCCGCGCGCAGCGACAGCACACCCGGCGCGGCCAGCGGCGGCGGGGGCCGCAGCAACATCCCGAGCCAGACGCCGCCCGGCGGCGAGCGCCACGTGCGGCCGTCGCGACCCCGCCCCGCCGTTTGCTCCTCGGCGAGGACCACCGTTCCGGCCAGCGCACCCTGCGCGCCGAGGTCGTGAATGGCATCGAGGCTGGAGGTCAGCGTGCGGAACACGCCGCACTGCGGGACGCCCCAGCGGCGCGCCAGCGCCGCCGCGGGAATGTCGTCGATCGCTAGCCGTGCCACAGCGCGTAGGCCAGGGTGAAGAGCCCGATCGCAAAACAGTAGGGCGCGAACACGTAGAAGCGGCCGCGCCGCAGCATCGCCACCAGGAATCGAATGGCAAAGACGCCGGAGAGGAACGCGACGATGCAGCCGGCCAGCAGCGGAACGGCGCCGATCTGCGCGATGTCGGCTGACGCATGGCGCGCTTCGACCAGGCCCGCCCCCGCGATGAGGGGGATCGCCATCAGGAAGCTAAAATCAGCCGCGCAGACCGCCCCGAGTCCGACCCAAAGCCCCGAGGCGATCGTCGTGCCGGAGCGCGAGACGCCCGGCAGCGGAGCAAACGCCTGCGCCAGCCCGATGATGAGGGCGCCCTGAGGCGTCGGCCGCGCTGCCCCTTCAGGACCCCGATGCCGCGTGGACCACAGCAGCGCCCCGGTGACGAGGAACCCGATTCCCGCCGCCCACAGCGAAGCGAACGCGCGAGCGATCAGGTCCTCGAGGAAGATTCCGACCAGTCCCGCCGGAATCATGCCGATGATGAGGAGTCCCGCGTAGCGCAACGCGTCGGGCTGGCGTCGCAGCACGTCGACTGCCAGACGCCAGAAACGCCCGCCGTACACCACGAGAATCGATCCGAGCGTCGCGACATGCAGCGCGACTTCTACGAACACACCGGGCGTGTGCACGCCCGCCACGTGTCCGATCACCGCGAGATGTCCGTCGCTCGACACGGGAAGGAATTCGGTGAGCCCCTGCACCAGCCCGAGCAGGATGCCTTGCCAAAGAGTCATGCGACCTTTCCCGCGACGAGCGCGACCAGACCAATCACCATGGCGCCTTTGAGCAGGGCACTCACCCGCTCCACCTTGCCGAGCAAGAGCCAGGTCGCGGCGACGAGCATGGCCAGCTGCGCGAACAGCGCGATCACGAAATACGCGCCACTGAATCCCGCGCTGCGCGGCAACAGCAGGCTGGCGGGCACGAAGAGTAGTCCGGCACCCGCGGCGATCACCAAAGCGGGCCGGCGGCCCACGACAATCGGCAGCGTGCGCCGCCCGATCGTGCGATCGCCCGGCTCATCCTCGACGTCCTTGACGATCTCACGCACGAAATGCAGCCACGCCGCCAGCACCCACGGCACTATTCCGGCGGCGGGTACGCCGACGGCGAGCGCACCGTAGAACGGCGGCGATCCGGCGACAACCGCGACCGCGAGGTTGCCGAGGAGCGGCACGGGCTTCAGCAGCGGCGAGTACGCGAACATGACGGCAAGGGCGGCAACGGCGGCAAGGAATAGCCACCCGCTGACCAAACCGGCGCATGCCAGTCCGAGCAGCGCACCGTCGAAGACAATCAAATCCGCCAAGCCACGCGAGACCTGTCCTGCCGCGAGCGGCCGCGTGCCGGGGCGGTTCACCCGGTCGGCCGCGACGTCGCGGATGTCGTTCCAGGTATTGCCGGCCGCACCGAGCGCCATGCCGGAGAGCGCGGCAAACACCAGCTCTTTCGGGAACGCGATCCGGCCCAGCGCAATCCAACCGCCGGCGAGCACGCCGGCAGCCGCGATGATGAGGTTGGGGGCACGAATCAGGCGCAGGACCGCCATTACGAGAGGACCTCTTCATACAGCGCCTCGTAGCGCGGCACCACCTTCTCGGCGGAAAACTGGAGCGCGCGCGCCGCCGCGTTTCGTTTGAGGCGCTCATGCAACGCGGCATCCTCCAGCACTTCGAGGGCGCGCTGCGCCATCGTCGCGACATCCCCCGGCGGCGCGAGAAACCCGGTCTTGCCGTTCTCCACGACTTCGGGAATCCCTCCGGCGTCGCTGGCGACCACCGGCACCGCGCACGCCATCGCCTCGAGTGCGGCGAGCCCGAACGACTCGGTGGCCGAGGGCAGCAGAAAGAGGTCGGCGCCCCGCAGCACGTCGCCGACACTCTCGACCTTGCCCAGGAAGCGCACATCCTTGCGCAGGCCCAGGCCGTCGACGTCGTGCTCGGCGGCATCGCGTTCGGGGCCGTCGCCCACGAGGACGAGCGTGGCCGGAAGCTGCTTGCGGACAGCCGCGAAGATTTTCACGACATCGCCGATGCGCTTGACGGGGCGGAAGTTCGAGACGTGCACCAGGACGCGGTGGCCTTTAGGCGCGAGCCGCTTGCGGTCGGCGTCGCCCGCGGGCGGATGATAGTCCGTGGTCGAGATGAAGTTGGGGATGACGCGCACGTCACACTGCCCGCAGCCGAAGGCGCGATACGTCTCATCGCGCAGGTACGCGGAGACGGCGGTCACCTTGTCCGACTGCTCGATGGAGAATTTCGTGAGCGTGTAGTACGACGGGTCCTGGCCGACCAGCGTGATATCGGTGCCGTGCAGCGTCGTGACGATTTTCAGGTCCAATTGCTCGTGCAGCAGCATCTGCTTCGCCAGCCATGCGGTCGCGGCATGCGGAATCGCGTAGTGTACGTGCATCAGATCGAGCTGCTCGCGCTTGGCGACTTCGTGTTGCTTCACGGCGAGCGCCAGCGCGTACGGGGACGACTGCTCGAACAGTGGATACTCGAGCTGCGTGACCTCGTGAAACGTGACGCGCTCGGCGTAGCCGCGCAGCCGAAACGGACTCGCGTATGAGATGAAATGGACGTCGTGGCCGCGGCGGGCGAGCTCGAGGCCCAGCTCGGTCGCGACGGCGCCGGAGCCGCCGTACGTCGGATAACACGTAATTCCGATGCGCATCCTATTGGCCGTCTGCCATCAGCCGTCAGCCATCTGTGTCCAACGTCCCATGATTTCGCTCGCCAGTGTCGTTGGAGACGTGGTCGCATCGAGCATCCAGACGTCCGGCTGACGGCTGACGGCAGATGGCTGACGGCGCAGTTGATTTCTAAACCACGTCTCCTGCCGCTTCGCATACCGCCGTGTCGAGACGAGAATCGCGTCCCGCAGCGCACGCTCGGACAACTCACCGTTCAGCATCGCGACGACCTCCCGGTAGCCCACGCCGTCGAGTCCCGGTGCGTGTGGCGCAATGCCCGACGCGAGCACGCGCCGCACTTCCTGCACGAAACCGGCACGCAGCATGTCATCGACGCGCGCCGCGAGCCGGCGGTGCAGGACTTCTCGCGGCACCGTGAGGTGAATGTACCAGGGGTGCAGCGTGCCGCGGTCCCGCGCTTCGCGCTGCCACCACGAGAGGGCGTGCCCGGTCAGTAGTGCCACCTCGACCGCGCGCGCGGCGCGCTGCCGGCCGCCACCCGGGAATCGCGGGTCGAGCCGGCCGGCCCAACGCGCGAGATCGCCGCCTGCCAGCGATTCGGACCAGCGGCGGAGCTGCTGGCGGCGCTCCGGATCGAATGGCGGCTCGCGAAACAGTCCCTCCGCCAGCGCGCGGATATAGAGTCCCGTCCCACCCACGACAATCGGCTGACGGCCGCTCGCCCGCGTGTCGGCAATCCATCCCGCGGCATCGCGTGCGAATCGCCCCGCGCTGTATCGCTCTCCGGGATCGATCAGATCCAGCCCCTGGTGCGGCACGCGCTGCAGCGTCGTGCCATCAGGCTTCGCGGTGCCGATGTCGAGGCCGCGATAGAGTTGGCGGGCGTCCGCCGAGATCACCGTGATGGGAGTGAGAGTGGCGAGGCTCGAGGCGACGGCGGTTTTGCCCACCCCGGTCGGACCGACG
This sequence comes from Gemmatimonadales bacterium, assembly GCA_035637435.1. Classification (GTDB taxonomy): domain Bacteria; phylum Gemmatimonadota; class Gemmatimonadetes; order Gemmatimonadales; family GWC2-71-9; genus 20CM-2-65-7. The sequence goes on along the minus strand of DASPXD010000204.1, from coordinate 12,732 downwards.
ATCACCGGGGTCAGATGTCGTTCGCTCATTCCCAGGCTAAAGCCTGGGCTCGGCCAACACTGTCCTTAAGGACAATGCCGTGCCGAGCCCATCCTTTAGGATGTGGATCGGCCAAAGCGTCGTTCCAACTCTTCTTTCGGCAGCTGCACCATGGATGGCCGGCCGTGCACATCGTGCGCGGGGAGCGTCGCGGTGAGCAGCCGCACGATGAGTTCGCGCATCTCGCCCGCGTCGAGCGTCTGGCCGGCCTTGATGGCAGCTCGGCAGGCGTAGGTCGCCGCAAAGCGCTCGAGCCGGTTCTGCCAGCCGCCAAAGCGGCCGCCGGCGAGATCGGCAACGAGCTCCTGCAGGCAGCGCGCGGCCTCGAAGCGGGGATGCGGGTTCGGCGCGGTGTGCACGACGATGCTGCGACCGGAGAATGGCTCGATCTCGAACCCGATGCGGGCAAGCAGCTCGCGATGCGCGTCGATGGCATCGAGCTCGGCGGGCGCAAAGTCCAGCGTGAGCGGCAGCAGCAGGCGCTGTGCCGGCGCGCCGTCGCCCGAGAGCTGGCGCATCACGTCTTCGTACAACACGCGCTCGTGCGCCGAATGCTGGTCCACGATCGCGACGCCGCTGTCGGTCGGGAAAAGGATGTAGGTGCTGAACACTTGGAGCAGAGGGGCTATGGGGTATCGGCTATCGGCTATCGGGTGATCCGCTCCGAAGAGTTCGAGAGGCATGCCACCGGGCAGCGTTACCTCCTGGTCACCCCCAATACCCGATACCCGATAGCCGATAGCTCCCAGAGGGGCCGCCGCATCCAACGGAGCAAGCGCCGCCCTCACAGCCTCCTCAACGACTTTTTCGACGAAGAACTTGTCCCGAAATCGCGCCTCGAGTTTCGCGGGATGCACGTTGACGTCGACTGCGTCTCCCGGCAGGTCGAGAAACACGAGCAGCGACGGCCGGTCGCCAGGCGCGATCGTCGAGCGGTAGCCGGCTTCGGCGGCGCGCAGGATGAACGGATCGCGAATCGGCCGGCCGCGGACGAAGACATAGCCCTTGCGCCCCGCCGGGCGGGCCTGCGCGGGCCGCTGCACCAGCCCCGTCACCTCGAGCGGTCCGGCGCGGTGTGAGACCAGCAGCAGCGTATCGGCGAGCTCGGCGCCCCACAGCGCGCGCACCCGGTCGATCAGTCGCGGCGCCGGGGGACAGTCGAGCAATACCCGTGCGTCGCTGGTGAGGGAAAACGCGACGTCGGGACGGGTGAGTGCCAGCACCGTGATCGCTTCGACCGCGGCGCGCGTTTCCGTCGCGGTCGCGCGAAGAAACTTCCGGCGCGCCGGAGTATTGTAGAACAGCGCGCGGACGGTGACCGTCGTGCCGCGCTGGCGCGCGCCATCCTCCGTCCCATCGAGCTTCCCGCCGGTGACGCGCAGCCGCGTCGCTTCTTCTCCCTCGCCGCAGGTCTCCAGCTCGAAACGAGAGACCGACGCGATGGCGGGAAGCGCTTCGCCGCGAAATCCGAACGTGGCCACCCCGATCAGATCGCTCGCCGTGCGGATCTTGCTCGTCGCATGGCGCTGCAGCGCCAGCCGCGCATCCTCGCGGTCCATCCCGGAGCCGTCGTCGCTCACGCGAATGAGCGTCTTGCCCCCGTCTTCCAGCTCCACGCGCACCGCATGGGCGCCGGCATCGAGGGCATTCTCGACCAGCTCCTTGACGACCGACGCGGGCCGCTCGACCACTTCGCCCGCGGCGATCTGGTCGGCGACATTTCCCGCGAGCACCTGGACGCGCGCACGCACGAGCACACTCACAGTCCCGAGATCTCCTGTTCGAGCACCCAGCCGTGGATCCCGTCTTTCCGATTGACTTCCCGCCACGGACCATAGCTCCGGCCGACGAAGAGCGCACCACCCGCGGGAATCGTGGCCATGGCGCTGGCGCCGCCGTACGGTGCCGCCAGCACGGGCGCGCCATCGGCGATGACGACCGCGAGTGGTTGGTCCCGGCGCCACCACTCGAGCGCGCCCAGAATCCCGGCACCAAGGGCGACGGCACCGAACACCACGAGTACGACTCGCCGCCTGGCGCCGGCCGCCACGCTGAGCCAGAGCAAGACCCACCCCGTGGCGCCAATGACCGCCCATTCGGCGGGCGTGGCCCAACCGACCCGCAGCAACTGTTCGGTCACCGGGTCCGGCGCGGGAAGCAGCCGCCGCGCGCGGCGGATCGCCAGGTCACGCGGCGCCAGGCGCGCCGCGCGCGTCCATGCCGCCATCGCTTTGCCGTCGGCGCCGGCGCGATACAACGTGGCGCCAAGATTGTACCAGTGGGCCGCATCGCGCGGCTCGCGCGCGGCGCGGGCGTTGAACGAATCAGCGGCCGCCCGCAACGCCCCCGCCTCGAACAACGCCTCGGCGCTGGGTGTCTGGGCGCCGGATGTTTGGACGCCGGTTGATTGCTGGGGCACGACATGTCGTGCCCCCACCAAACCGATCCCGATCACCAGCAACGACGCAAACGTCGATCGGGGACGTCGTCCGCCCGCGTTTTCATGCACGTCCCACGTCGCGCCCAACACGCGCAGGACCTGCTCGATCTCGGCGCCCAGCTCGGCGGCGTCGCCGAGGCCGCGCGGGCCGTAGCGGGCCGCTCGCAGCCGGTCGCGCAGCCGTTTCACATGGTCGGCGACGGCGCTCTCCACGCCGGCCGCGCGCAGTGCCTGCGCCAGTCCATCGCCGTCGCGCGCGAAGGGATCGGAGACATGACTCGCCAGCACCGCGAGAAATTCGCGCTCGAGCCGGCCCAGCGGCGTGAGCTGTGGACGTCCGACAGCCGCCACCGCCGCGGCCGGCTCGCGATGCCAGCGCCGCCGCGCTAGTCCGGCAAGGAGGGGCGGCACCAGGAGAACCACGAGCCAACCTTCCCATCCCACCTGCCGCGCCAGGCGATCGACCGCGACTTCTCCCCGGCTCGGCAACAGCGGCGGCAGGACCCGGGCCGCGCGGGGCTCGGCGCCGGGAGCGACCGCCAGCGCCCGCGGCGCGGCCGTTGCCGCGGTGTAGCGACCCGCGGTCGGGTCGAAATACGCGTAGCGTACCTCCGGCAACACGAAGCTGCCCGAGGAGTCGGGCACGGCGAGAAACTGGACCGTCTTGCTGCCGGCGATGCGGCCGGCGTCCGGTGCAATGCGTACTTCCGTTTGCGCCGGATAGACCCGGAATCCGGCCGGCCAACGCAACACGGGCTCGGGCCAGAGCGCGACGTTCCCCACGCCCGAGACCGTCACGGCTGCCTCGACGGGCTCCCCCACCCGCGTGCTCGCGGGATCGATCTGCAGAGCGAGGCTCAAGCGCTCGCCTACCACGTTCGTCGTGGCTGGGGACGGCAACGCCAACACCACAATCGCGATCGAGTCGCTGCGCAGCGTGTAGCGCTCCTCGCGGCTGAAGAACGAGAATGTGACGGGGAGTGCGTACTCGACCGAGGCCGGCGGGATGATCAGCGGGCCGGGCGCCAGCGGGAACACGACCTGATGCGCGATGAACAGGTCGAGCCACCGTCCTCCCACTTGCCGCGACAGCGCGACGCCGGACGACGTCGCCGCCGGGTACGCCCAGACGCCTTCCGGCGTGACCAGCGTCAACAACGGTGCGCGCCGCATCCGCTCGCGCAGCTCGCGCGGGATCCAGGCGGCGGCGATCAGATCGACCTGCTGACCGGTAAAGACGCTGTCGCTCGGCACGAGCATCGTCAGGGCGACACGATCGGAGCGCCGCGACAGGGGCGGCGGTGCCGTCTCAAGCAGCGAACGCGCCAGCGGACTCAACGCCACGGTGCTGCGATCGGCCGCGCTGTCCACCGTCACGAGAATCGGATCGGTGGATACGACGCTCGCCCCCTGTTTCGCGCGCACCGGCCCGATGAGCAGCGCCCCCGGTTGCTGCGCGCGCAGCTGCAGCTCGCGCACCGTCGTCCGAATCGAGCCGGCGCCGCCGCTGATCGCGACCTCGGTCATGTCGCGCGAGCCCACGATCGCGAAGCCGTTGAGCGTTGGCAGCATGATCTCGACGGGGTCGGTCGAGCGCGTGCGCGCGCGCACGGTCAACATCAGCTCCTCACCGACGCGGAGGTGCGTGCGATCGACGCCGGCGGTGACTTCCGCCCCCTGCACCACCAGCAGCGCCGTCAGCAGCGGGAGGATCACCAGTCCTTCACTCCCGCGGCCGCCGCTCGCCGCGTGCGACCGGTGCGGTCGCGGCGCGTGCGCAGCTCTTCCTGGCCGATGGATCGCAGCACCTGGTCGGCTTGTGATTCATTCAGCCCGCCCGCGTTCCCTCCTTCTCCCTGCGGCTGCTGTTGCTGACCGGCGCCTCCACCACCGCCGCCACCACCAGGGCCCGGCGGGGGTGGCGGAGGAGGATGGGGCTGGTTCGCTTGCCCGCCGGAGCCGCGCAGGCGGTTCACGAGCTCCAGATTCCACTTCGCGCGAATGTGATGCGGCTTCAGCAGCAGTGCTTCCCGATAGGCGCGCTCGGCATCGGCGAGATGCGTGTCACGATTCGTGCTGTCCGATCTCGCCTCGAGCAGCGCGAGCAATCCGAGATTGTAGAGGGCGCGAAATCGCAGCTCGGGATCGAGCGAGGCGGCCGCGCGCGCGAGCGTCGCCCGCGCCAGCGCCGGATCGCCGGCGGCCAGCGCGGCGGTGCCCGTGTTGTACCACGCCGTGTCGTCGTCCTGGCGCGTCTTCAGCTCCGCCAGGTACGCGGCCGCGGCCGACCGGACATCGCCCTGGTCCCACGCGCGTTCGGCGGGTGAGCGTAGCCGTTGCGCGTGCGCCGCGGGAACGACGAAGAACAAGAGGCCGATCAAGGCGGCGGTGCGCCGCGTGAGCGTTTGCGTCGTCAACACGATCGCGGCGAGCAACAGGGGAATCCACGCGCGCGGCCGCCCCCGCTGGGTGCGGCTCTCCGTCGCGGTGGCGCGTTTGTACGACGCCACGAGATCGCGCACCGCGCCGGCCTGATCGGGCAGCTCGGCGGCGACGATCGTGCCTTGCGCGGCGTCGGCGATCGCGCCGAGCACGTCGTCGCGCCGGCTCGTCTGGACCGGCTTCCCCGTCTCATCCTGCTGCCACACCACCAGCTGCCCGCGATCGTCACGTACCGGAATCCGGGCCGGCTCGCGGCCACCCTCGGCCACGAGAATCAAATGGATGCCGAGGCCCGCCAGCCGCCGCGCCTCGTCGACCGACCGCTCCAGCGAGTCGTGCGCTTCGCCGTCGGTGAACATGACCAGGACGCGATCGGCGATTTCCGGGCTGGCGTGCAGCAAGTCGATCCCCTGCTGCAGCGCCGGAACCAGCGACGTCCCGCCCTCCGACGCGACGTCCGGATCGAGCGCGTCGAGATACAGCGTCAGCGCCGAGCCATCCACCGACAGCGGGGAGAGGATGTAGCTCGTCCCGGCGAACGCGGAGAGGCCGAGCCGGTCGCCGTCGAGATCCTGCACGAGACGGCGCGCTTCCCGCAGCGCCCTGGCCAGCCGGCTCGGCTTGACGTCTTCGGCCAGCATGGACCGCGAGATGTCGACGGCGAGCACGAGATTGAGGCCCCGCGTCTCGGTGACGATCCGCTCCTCTCCCCAGCGCGGTCCCGACAGCGCAACGGCGGCGAGCCCCGCGGCCAGGCCGAGCGCCGGTGCGCCGAATCGTCCCGCCGCGCGGGCGATGCGCCCGGTCGCCTCCGACCAGGCCGCCGCGCGCCTGAGCCGCGAACGCCGCGCCCACGCGGCGGCGGTCCATATCGCCGCACCCACGACCGGTGCCAAGGCGAAGACGACCGGCGCGTCGAAGGTGATCACGGTACGCGCACCGCGAATGTGGCGGCCAGGACCAGCTCGAGCGCCAATGCGAGCAACCCGATGCCGAGCGGCACACGATACGCTTCGTCGTAGCGCCGATACACCAGATGTTGCACCGGCGTCTTCTCGAGCCGGTTGATCTCCCCGAAGATATTGGAGAGCGACGCCGCGTCCGTCGCGCGGAAGTAGCGGCCGCCGGTGGTGTGCGCGACCTCGCCGAGCAGCTGTTCGTCGATCTTCACCGGCATCGTCTCGTAGCGCAGGCCCAGCGGACCCTGGCCGGTCGGGACCGGCGCTTCGCCCTGCGTGCCGACGCCGATGGTATAGATCCGGATGCCGAAGGTCGCGGCCGCCTGTGCCGCCGTGCGCGGATCGACCGTACCCTTGTTGTTCTCTCCATCCGTGAGCAGAACCACGACCTTGCTCTTGCCCGGCGCGCGACGCAGCCGGTTCGCGCTGGTCGCGATCGCGGTGCCGATGGCGGTGCCGTCCTCCAGAATCCCGACGCGCAGCTGGCGAATCGCCTCTTCGAGCACCTGGTAGTCCGTCGTGATCGGTACCTGCGTCAGGGCCTGCCCGGCAAAGGCAACGAGGCCGACGCGGTCGGAAGAACGGGCGCGCACGAATTCGGTTGCCGTGCGGCGCGCCACGTCGAGCCGGTTGGCCGGCGAGAAGTCTTCGGCGAGCATGCTGCTCGAGACGTCGACCGCCAGGACGATCGAGATCCCCTCGCTGCGCAGCTCGGCGCGCGCCGACCCCAGGCGCGGCCCCGCGGCGGCGACGATCCAGGCGGCGAGACAGAGCGAGCGCAGCGACACGGGCAGCCGGGCGACCCACAGCCGCTCGATGGGTCCCAGCGCGGGGCGGACGTCACTCATCGGCGCACCGGCGAGGCGAGACAGGCGCCGGCGCCGCCACCACCACCACAGCGGCAACGCCGCGAGCAGCAACAACAGCAGGGGCCGGGCGAATGTCATCGCGCCTTGCCCTTCGCTCCGTTGCGCCCGAGATCACGGGCGAGGGCGCGCGCGCGCGCGGCCAGCGGCACGACGTCCACGCCATGCGCCGTCGCGAACGCCACCTGATCGAGCGCCTGAAGCAGCTCCCGCAACTCACGCAGCGGCGCGTCGGGTCGCGCCCGCTCGACCGCTGCCAGGCATTCCGCGGTACTCAGCGCGGCATGCGCGGCGGGGATCGCGTGCGCCAGCGCATGGCGCAGCCGCTGCGCCGCGCGCGCCGCCACGGCCTTCGGCTCTCCGGCGGCGAGCCAGCGCGCGTCGGGTACCTCGGCGTCGAGCGCGAGCGCGGCGGCATCCGTGACTGTGCGCGGACCGCGCCGTCTCCAGCCGATCAGGATCAGCAACGCCCCACCAGCGAGCAGCAGCGCGGCGAGCACGGGAACCGCACTGCCCCGATCGAGACGCAGCGGGCCAAGCGACGGCTGCGGCGCCGGCGCGCGGACGCTGTCGGGAATGACACTGGCCACGTGGAATGTCGCCGTACCTCCCGACAGCGAGTCGGCGCTGCCATCGGGGCCCAACCGCCACAGCGGCGGCATGTCGAGCGTCAGCTGACCGGGTGCCCATGCGACGACCGCATAGCGAACGACCCACTCGCCAGACGACGCCGCGACCACGCTGGGATCGCCTAACGGCTCGGCGATGGTTCCTGAGGGGAGCTTCCCCGCCCGCACGCGCCAACCCGGCGGCGCCTGCACCGAGCGCTCGAGCTGGATCGTGTCACCGACCGTGGGCTGACGCGGCGCCGCTGTCCATCCTGCCTGCAGCAGCAGCAATAGCGCGATCATCGGCTCAGCCGTCTCGCTCGCTCCGCGAACGCGCGACGCAGCGGCGCGCCGTACGGCACCGTGGTGAGCAATGCCACGCGATCCACGCCCGCCTGAACCAGCTTGCGGCTGCGCTCCTGCTGCATGCGCTCGGCGGCGACGCGGATCCGGGTCCGGGTCGGTGCATGGCTCGTATCCACCAGCAACCGCTGCCCCGTCTCGGCGTCTTCCATCTCCACCCAGCCGGCGTCCGGCAGGTCGTATTCGCGCGGGTCATCGATCGTGATCGCGACCACTTCATGGCGCGCGGCGAGCTGCCCCAACGGCTCTTCCCACTCGGCGGCGCGGAAATCGGACAGCACGACCACGATGGCCCGGTGCCTGAGCAGCTTCGTGGCGTAGCGCAGCGCGCCGGCGAGGTTCGTACCCCGCCCCCGCGGGGCAAAGGCCACAAGGTCGCGGATGACGCGCAACGCATGGGCCCGTCCCTTGGCGGGCCGCACCACGTACTCGGGTGTGTCGGCGAAGAGCAGCGCCCCCACGCGGTCGTTGTGCCGCGCGGCGGCAAGGGCCAGCACCGCGCCGACCTCGACCGCGAGACCCGCCTTGGTGTACGGCCGGCCGAAATGGAGCGATCCCGACTGGTCCACGATGAGGAGGAGCGTCAGCTCGCGCTCTTCCATGAAGGTTTTGACGAACGGATGGCCCATCCGCGCAGAGACGTTCCAGTCGATAGCCCGGAAGTCGTCGCCTTGCTGGTAGGCACGCACCTCCGCGAACTCGATCCCCTGGCCGCGGAAGACAGAGCGGTACTCGCCGGTGAAGAGGGTATTGACGAGGTTACGCGCCCTTAGCTCGATCCCTTTCACGTGCTTCAGCACTTCGCGAGTCACGGTCCGCCGGCGCACGCGGACCGGGGAGCTCACCCGCCGGCGCTCTGGTCCTTCGTATGTCACGGCACTCCCACGGCCTCCAGAATGCGCGCGATCACCTGATCGGCGTTCATATCTTCGGCTTCGGCCTCGAACGTCAGCAGCACGCGGTGGCGCAGCACGTCGAACGCCATCGCCTTGACGTCCTCCGGCACCACGAACGCGCGGCCGCGCAGATACGCATGTGCGCGGGCGGCCTGTGCCAGATAGATCGAGGCGCGCGGCGACGCGCCGAAGGCGATGAGCGGCTTCAACTCCGGCAACCCGACGGCCTGCGGCTCGCGGGTCGCGCGCACGGCGTCGACGATGTAGTCGACGACCTTCTGGTCCATGAACAGCTCGGCGATCGCGCTGCGCGCCGCGAGGATGTCCTCCGCCTCCGCGATGCGCTGCACTTCGATCGGCCGGCCCGACGCCATGCGGCCGACGATCTCTTTTTCCGCATCGCGCGACGGATAGCCGACGCGCACCTTGAGCATGAAGCGATCGAGCTGCGCTTCGGGGAGCGGATACGTCCCTTCGTGCTCGATCGGGTTCTGCGTGGCCAGCACGAGGAACGGCTCGCCCAGGAAAAACGTCTCCCCGCCGATCGTCACCTGCTTTTCCTGCATCGCTTCCAGCAACGCCGACTGCACCTTGGCGGGCGCGCGGTTGATTTCGTCCGCCAGCACCAGGTTCGCGAACAGCGGGCCTTTTTTCGGATAGAACTCCTGCGAGCGCTGATCGAAGATCATCGTACCGATGACGTCCGCCGGCAGCAGATCGGGCGTGAACTGGATGCGCGAGAAGCTGATGCGCAGGCACTCCGCCACCGTCTTCACGGCGAGCGTCTTGGCGAGTCCCGGCACACCCTCGAGCAGGATGTGCCCGCCGGTGAGCAGGCCGATCAGCAGCCGCTCCACCATGACTTCCTGACCGACGACCCGCTTTGCGACCTCACGCGTGATGGTCTGCGTCAGCACTGCATCGGTCGTCTTACTGGCTGCGCGTGTCGTCATCGCAGCGACGCCTCGGCCGCCCGTTTCACCGTCGGCTCTTTATCCCGTGCGTAGAGTTCGAGCAACGCTTTAGCCTCCATTCGATCCAATCGCGCCAGACCTTCGATCGCCGCCGCTCGCACGAACGGCGTGCGCCGCGGCTTGCCCCCCGGCTCCGCAAATCTCGCCAGCACTTCCAGCGCCTCCTTGGCGCCGAGCTGGCCGATCGCCTTCAGCAACGCAGCCAATACCCCTTCATCTTTTTCCTGCTCCAGCCGCCGGACCAGCACGGTGCTCGCCCCCACGTCGCCGGCGGCGGCGATCGCGCGCGCCGCGGCCGTGCGCACCAGCACCGATTCATCCTTCAAGGCGGGCATCGCCGGCCGCGAGATCTCCCGCCCGCCCAGCTCGGCCAGGCCTAGCAGCGCCGCCTCGCGGACGCGCTCGTCGCTGTGGCGCGTCAACCCAATCAGCAGCTCCGCGACGCCCGGGCTGCCGCTCAGTCCGAGAAACTCCGCCGCCGCCGCGACCACCTCAGGAACCTTGCTCTGGATCCGAGCCTGCAGCACCTCGACCGTGCGCTCACCGGCCGCGCGCATCGCGGCGCGATAGGCTTCTCGCAGCTCGGGGAGTGCGTGGAGATAGGCATCCACGACGGACCCGGCCGATACCGCACCCAGCGCCCCCACGGCGTTCACCAGATGCGCGCGCTCGGCCGGCGGCACCCGCGGCTCGCCGAGGCGCGCCACCATACGCTCCACGATAGCCTCGTCCGCAAGCGCTCCCGCCGCGTCCCCGATGGCTTCCTGGATCTCGGGATCCTGAATCTTGCGCAGCGAGCGATCGAGACCTGACACGATCTCCGCGATGGCGCCAATGTCGCGCAGCGCCAGGACATCCGGCGTGATGCGGCGCAACTGTTCAATGGTCGCACGCTGTTCGGCAGCAGTGGTCGCAGTCTGGAGCGCCGCGACGGCCCGGCGCGCTTCGACATCGGCGGGAAGCCCGCCTCCCCGGAACACTCCGCTCTGCACCGGCGGCGCAGGGGCGCGGGGTGAGGGGGGTGGGGGGGGTGGGGGGGGTGGGGGGGCCGGGGGGGCCGGGGGGGCCGGCGAAGGGCCGGCAACGACCGGTGGCGATTGAGACGGCGGCGGTGCCGCCGCAGGTTGTGAAGGGTCTGAACGGGGCGGCGCCGCAGCAGGACTCGGTTCTGACATGGCGCGTGACGCGGAAAGGCGCTGGCTCGCGCGTTTGCCCAGCAGGACACCAATGCGTCCCAGCACCGCGTCGTCCGGCGCGACGTTCCCGACGGCGACGCCGAACAGGCCGAGCCAATGTTCCGGCGTCACCCCCGGATTGATTTGAATCGCGCGCACCCCGCGGGCAAACAGCAGCCCCGCGAGCTCGGCGACCTGCGTGTTGCGCGGCAACAGGTGCTGCCCGTGCCACAGCAAGCCGGTGGCGCCGATCTTCCATTCCACCGTGCCGAGCGCGGCGAGCGCGGGCAGCGACGCCGTGATCTGCCGCATCGCCTCCAGCACCGCTGGATGCGACGGCGGATAGAGACGCGTCAGCCGGAACGTCGTGCCGATCGCGCCCAATGCGCGGTCCACTACCCCAGTGTCGATCGCCATCGTCAGGTCTTAAGCCGCTCGATCGCTGCGATTTCCTGTCGTGTGAGTTCGCGCCATTTGCCCTCCGGCAGCTTCCCCAACCGCACCGGGCCGTACGCCACGCGGTGCAGCCATTCGACTTTGAGCCCCAGCTCCTCGGCGACGCGCCGCACGATGCGCTGCCGGCCTTCGGCGAGCGTCAACTCGATCTCGACCGACTTCCCCTGCGGCCGCACGCGCGACTCGACGACGCGTACGGCGCGGCCGTCGATCACAATGCGCTGCGCGAGCGCCGCTCTGATCGCTCCAGCGTCGGCGCCGTGCACGCCCAGCCAATAGGTGCGCGGCACTTCGTAGCGCGGATGCATGAGCCGGTGCGCCGCGGCCCCATCAGTCGTCAGCAGCAGCAGCCCGGACGTCATGACGTCCAGCCGTCCAACGTACGTGAGACCGGGCACCTTGGGGAGGAGACCGTAGACGGTGCGCCGTCCCTCAGGATCGGAGCGGCTGACGACCAAGCCGATCGGCTTGTTCAGCGCGAGCCAGGTGGTGTGCGTGGCGCCGCGGACCGGACGGCCGTCCACGGTGACCTTCTGAGCGTCGGGATCGACGCTCATCCCGATCGTGGCGGTGTCGCCGTCCACACGCACGCGGCCGGCGCGGATCAGGTCCTCCGCCTTGCGGCGCGACGCGACGCCCGCGCGCGCCAGGGCGCGCTGCAGGCGCATGAGCGTCATTCGGCTTCGTCGTCGGGCGTGGGAGTGGGGCGCCGCAGAGCGACCGACAGCTCCTCGAGCCGCGGCAGGTCCTCCAGATCTTTCAGACCGAGAATCTCCATGAACGACGGCGTGGTCCCGTAGAGCAACGGGCGGCCCAGCCCTTCGCCGCGCGTCACGACCTCGATGAGACCGCGCTCCACGAGCTTGTCCATGACGGCGCCGGAATCGACGCCGCGAATCTCATCGACTTCGAGGCGCCCGACCGGCTGGCGATATGCGATGATGGCCAGCGTTTCGAGCGCGGCGGGCGACAGACGGCGTGGCCGCAGCGCGAACTGCGCCCGCTCGATCGTCTCCGCATACTCCCGCCGGGTCAGGAACTGCCAGCCTTCCGCGATCTCGACCAGCTCGACGGCGTGCTCGTCGCCGAAGGCCGATCGCAGGGCAGCAAGGGCGGCACGGACGGCAGGTTCGCCGGCCGTGGGATCTAACGACGCGAGCTCCTCGATCGTCAGGGGACGCGACGCGGCGAACAGCGCCGCTTCAAGCAGCTTCGCGAGGGGCTGCACGCTTGATCACCATGGGGCCGAACGGCTCGGGCTGGGACAACGTCAGGGTACTGCGCTTCGCGAGCTCGAGCAGCGCGATAAACGTCGAGAGGACATCCACGAGCGTAGCCTCGGGACCAACGGCATCAGACCAGCCGAACGTCTTGTGTTTTTCCAGCAATGCCAGGATCCGCGCTGTCGCGCCCTCCACGTCGAGCGGCCGCGGCACCACGCGGTGCAGCATCGGCTCGGGAATCAGGGCAATCACCCGCTCTGCCGCCGCGAGGAGGTCGTTCAAGTCGATCTG